>CAMEYY010000013.1 GCA_945947725.1 uncultured Cytophagales bacterium
GCAAATAACTTCTTCATCGTCGGCAACTTTAGTGTTTTGACATTTTTGGACATGAGCATTTTATTTTCTCTATGCAAATAACTTCTTCATCGTCGGCAACTTTACTGTTTTGACTATTTTAGGCATGAGTCTTTAATTATCTCTCTAGAAGTAATCCCCCCCCCGTCGGGGGATTTACTATTTTTACTATTTTAGGCATGAGTCTTGCATAAAGAAGAAATATGAATAATAACCTAACGATTAAGACGCAAGAAATTTTACAGAAGGCCATAGAAATTTGTAACAGCAATAAAAATCCAGGCATCGAACCGGGCCACATAATGTTGGCAATGTTACAAACAAATGATCTCAATGTAGAATTTGTTTTCAATAAACTCAATGTCGCCAAAAATTCTTTGAGTAACGACATCACGCGTATAGTCAACAACTACCCACGCACAGATTATGTAAGTAAAGTTTCATTTTCCAACGACGCAAATCAAGTGTTAGAAAAAGCTAATAGTTACCTTGCAAAATTTGGTGATACTTATATCGCTGTTGAACATCTCTTCCTTGGATTACTTGTTCACTCCAGTTCGGTGAGTGATGTTTTAAAAAGATATGGAATTACAGAGAGTAATGCGTTGTCGGTGATAAAAGAATTGCGTGGGAATAATGTTGTCAATGATGAGAATGCGGAGGAACGTTATAGAGCTTTGGAGAGGTATGCAAAAAATTTGAACAAGTTAGCGCAAGAAGGAAAGATCGATCCAGTGATAGGACGTGATGAAGAGATAAGGAGAATTTTACAGATAATTTCTAGGCGAACAAAGAATAATCCTATTTTAATAGGAGATCCAGGTGTTGGGAAAACAGCGATAGTGGAAGGATTAGCGCAGAGGATAGTTGCTGGGGATGTGCCAGAGAATTTGAAGACAAAGAAAATTTTTAGTCTCGACATGGGCTTGCTCATCGCCGGTGCAAAATATAAAGGAGAGTTCGAAGAGCGTTTGAAGTCAGTGATAAAAGAAGTTGTTGACTCAGCGGGAGAGATAATTTTATTTATCGATGAAATTCATATTTTAGTTGGAGCGGGAGCAGATGGGAATGGGGCTATGGACGCAGCAAACCTGTTAAAACCTTCTTTAGCTCGAGGAGAACTTTTCGCTATAGGAGCAACAACTTTAAATGAATACCAGAAATACATCGAGAAAGATAAAGCATTGGAAAGACGTTTCCAGACGGTGATGATCAATGAACCTAGTGTCGAAGATGCTATCTCCATTTTACGAGGGATAAAAGATAAATATGAATTACATCACGGCGTTCGAATCAAAGATGAAGCTATTATCGCTGCGGTCGTCCTTTCAAATAGGTATTTAAATGATAGATTTTTACCAGATAAAGCTATAGACCTCATCGACGAAGCTGCATCAAAATTAAAGATCGTTATGAACTCGATGCCAGAGTCTTTGGAAGAGATACACCACAAGATAATGTCATTGGAAATAGAAAAGTCTGCTTTTAATAAAAACCTGCAAGAAGAAGATGATAAAAAAAGAGTCGACGAGATTAACAACGAATTATCTACACTCAACGATCAATACAAAACTTTGAAAGCAAAATGGGAGAACGAGAAGATCATCGTTAAACGTTTGACAGATCAGAAAGAGTTGATAGAAAGATTGCATTTAGAGAAGGAAAGAGCTGAAAGAGATTGTGATTATTCGAAGGTGGCGGAAATTCAATATGGTAAGTTGATTGAGGCGGAGAAAAAATTAAAAGAATATCAAAATCAAGTTGATGCGTTGAAAGAGAATAATCCTCTTTTAAAAAATGTTGTCGACAAAGAAGAAATCGCTGAAGTTATTGCACGATGGACAGGTATTCCTCTTTCGAAGATGATGCAAAGTGAAAGAGAAAAGTTGTTGAACTTGGAAGATGAGTTGAGGAAGCGAGTGGCGTGTCAAGATGAAGCTTTGAGTATCGTCGCTGATGTTATAAGACAGTCGAGAGCAGGGTTGCAAGATCCAAACAAACCGATATCGTTTATCTTTGCAGGTAGTACAGGAGTTGGAAAGACAGAGTTGGCAAAGGCGTTAGCGGAACTTTTGTTCGATGATGAAAAATCTATAGTGAGGATAGATATGTCTGAATATCAAGAGAAGCACACAGTGTCAAGATTGATAGGAGCGCCTCCAGGATATGTCGGTTATGATGAAGGAGGACAGTTGACAGAGGCAGTGAGGAAACATCCTTATTCTATAGTTTTACTTGACGAGATAGAGAAAGCTCACCCAGATATTTTCAATATACTTTTGCAAGTTTTGGATGATGGACGTCTCACCGATAATAAAGGTCGTGTAGCAAATTTTAAAAACACGATAATAATAATGACAACGAATTTAGGTTCTGAGCTCGTGCAAGATGAAAAAATTGTAGAGAAAGATGAATTACATGAAAAGATGATAGAGTTGATGATGCATACGATGCGTCCAGAGTTTGTGAATAGGATCGACGACATAATAATCTTCAATCCGCTCACTAAAGACAAAATTTTGGATATCGTTAAGATTCAACTGAGAAGAGAGGAAAAACTTTTACATGACAATGGTCTCGATATAAATTTCGACGATGATAACCTTGCGAGATTTATTGCTAACAGTAGTTTTGATATTAAATTTGGTGCTAGGCCTGTGAAAAGATTCATTCAGAAAAATGTCATCAATGAATTAGCAAAGAAGATTATCAATGGAGATGTAGATAAAAATAAAAAGATCTTCGTTAGATATCGTGATGAACTTATAGTCGAGAATTAAAAGATGTCCTTGAATAGGACTGCATTAAAAAAATTATCTTGTTTTATCGTTAACAAATTTTTCAACATTGTCAAAAGGAATTCTAACTTGTTGCATATCGTCACGATCACGAACAGTCACCGTATTATCTTCGAGAGTTTGGTAATCGACAGTGATACAGAATTTTGTTCCTATCAAATCATTTCTTACATATCTTTTTCCAATGGACTGAGTTTCATCGTAAGCGCACATAAAGTTTTTCTTCAAGATATTGAAATAGTCTTTAGCTTTTTCAGCCATTCCATCTTTTTTCATCAAAGGTAAAATAGCAATTTTTATCGGCGTCACATTGTAAGGTAATTTTAAAACTGTTCTTTCTTTATCATCGATTTTTTCTTTTCTTAAAAATTCAGACAACAACATCAAGATAATTCTATCGCATCCACAAGATGTTTCGATAACATGAGGAATGTACGACATATTTTTCTCAGCGTCGAAATATTTTAAGTTCTTGTTAGAAAATTTTTCATGCTTAGAGAGGTCAAAATCTCCACGTGCATGTATCCCTTCTATCTCTTTAAAACCAAAATCAAATTCGTATTCGATATCTTCCGCAGCTCGAGCGTAGTGAGCAAGTTTATCATGAGGTTTGAAATGTAATTTGTTTGCAGAGATACCAAGATCTTTATACCATTGCATCCTCGTTTCTTTCCATTTTTCGAACCACTCCTTGTCAGTATCAGGTTGAATGAAAAATTGCATTTCCATCTGTTCAAACTCTTTCATTCTGAAGGTAAACTGTCGAGCGATGATTTCATTTCTAAAAGCTTTACCTATTTGAGCGATACCGAAAGGAACTTTCAGACGAGTCGACTTTTGAATATTGTGGAAATTAACATAAATACCTTGTGCGGTTTCTGGTCGTAGATAAATAATTTCATCGTCGCTAGTTTGCGTGTAGAACATCAAGTTAAAATGTCGAACTGCGGTCCAGTTACAGGTTTTAGAGATAGGGCAAACGATATTTTCTTCGATAAAGAGATTTCTCAGTCCTTCGAGGTCGTTATCGTTGAGGAGAGTCTTTAAGTTGTTTAAAATTTTTTCCGCTCTTTCTTGTTCTCCTTTTTTCATCAAGTCAGCAGCGAAGTCTTCGATCATGGTATCGACACGATATCTTTTTTTCGAGTCTTTATTATCGATCATGAGATCATCGAAGTTGTCGATATGTCCAGAAGCTTTCCATATTGTTGGATGCATGAAAATAGCGGAGTCCAAGTTGACGATATCGTTATGATCTTGCACCATAGATTTTATCCACAGATTTTTAACATTTTGTTTCAGCAGTGATCCATAGTGTCCATAGTCATAGACAGCTTTTACTCCATCATAAATTTCGCTTGAAGGGAAAATAAACCCATATTCCTTAGCAAAGGCTGTTATTTCTTGTAGTGTCATATTACTATTTCGATAACGACATATTAAAATAAACAACTTTTTGACTTTACTCTTTTATCTTTCGTTATGATGTTATTTATTTAAGTATCTTGCTTGTCCAATGGTGTAACGGCAACACGTCTGGTTTTGGTCCAGAAGACTCCAGGTTCGAATCCTGGTTGGACAACGTTTCTATTAATTTCTTTCAAAAATCAAATTTTAAGATCCTATTTATAATCTTTTTTGATGAGAATTAAGTTTTTGATTTTATGTAGAGAAAAAAGTTTTTGATGATAAAAAAAATAGGAGTAAGAAATTTAAAGATTATTCACCGAAGACGATGTTAATTTCACGTTTAGCATTTTCATCAGAATCAGAACCATGAATAGCATTACGCATTTTATCGACGGCGAATTTTTTTCTAATAGTACCTAAGTTAGCTTCTTTAGGATCAGTAGCCCCGATAAGTTGTCTAAAATCAGCGACAGCATTTTCTTTTTCCAAAGCTAAAGCGACGACAGGACCAGAGGTAGCGTAATCACAAAGTTCACCAAAGAAAGGTTTTTCATTGAGAGACTCATAAAATTTTTCAACAAGAGCACGGTCCAAAGAAACCATCTTCATCTTGACGATTTTGAAACCACTACGTTCTATATCAGTTAAAATATTACCTACTAAACCTTGTTCAACAGCAGTAGGTTTTATCATTGAAAAAGTAAAACTCATACCTAAATTAAATTAAATTGTCTCAAAAATCTAGCATCATTGGTAGAGAAAAATCTGATATCCTTGATTTGATAAAGAAGCATAGCAAGTCTTTCCAAACCAAAACCAAAAGCAAAACCACTATAAACTTCAGGATCGATATTTGCATTTTTAAGGACATTAGGATCTAACATTCCTCCCCCGACAACTTCCAACCATCCTTCATATTTACAAACGTTACATCCTTTTCCACCACAGAGGAAACAACTCACATCGACTTCGGTACTTGGTTCTGTGAAAGGGAAATAAGAAGGTCTATATCTCAATTTTATATCTTCACCGAAGAGATTTTTAAAAATATAATTAAAAGTCATCTTCAGATCTTTGAAAGAAACATTTTTATCAACATAAACTCCATCGACTTGGTGGAAGACACAATGTGAACGATAAGAAATATCTTCATTACGATAAACACGTCCCACAGTCATGGTTCGAATAGGAAGTTGACATTTTTCAAAAGTCCTGATATCTACTCCTGTTGTGTGTGTACGTAAAACTTTAGAAAAATCTTCATTGAGGAAGAAAGTGTCTTGCATATCACGAGCAGGATGATCTTGAGGAACATTTAAAGCGGTAAAGTTATGCCAATCATCTTCTATCTCAGGCCCTTCAGTTAATGAAAAACCTATTCCTCCTAAAATTTTTATAATTTTTTCTTTAACCAAAGACATAGGATGTCTATTCCCGATTTGATTCTCGTTTGTGAATTGTAGACTGTAATCAATTTTTTTTGTTTCTTCTTTCTTCTCAGAAAAAATGACAGAAGCATTTTTATAAATAGAATCAATCTTAGCTTTCAAGTTATTTATCTCTGGTCCAACGATCTTTTTGTTAGCAATATCTAAAGTTTTGAAACTTTCAAAAAGGTTTTTCACTTGTCCAGAAAACTTATGTTTGAACTCCTCGATATCTTTTTTTGTTTCTATTCTAAAATTTTTAACGTCCTCAGCGATTCTATTTATTTCATCAATAAGCATATAAAAGATTTTTTACGAGAGAATATTTTTCGATTGAGCGGCAAACGAGACTCGAACCCGCGACCTCAACCTTGGGAGGGTTGCACTCTACCAACTGAGCTATTACCGCATTTTGTTTGGCATAGCGAAGAAGGCGACTTCTTTGTAGAAGACGACTTAACTGAGCTATTACCGCATTAATTATGTATTTTTCTCTGTAATAGCGAAGAAGAAAATTTTCCAGAATGGGAAATCACTTTTTCTTACTATACTATTACCGTATACTTCATGATATCTTTTTTAGGTATCTGTTACAACTTTTCACATTCAAAAAATTAAACTTTCAAGATAGCGAGGAAGGCTTCTTGTGGGACTTCGACGCTCCCGATTTGTCGCATTCTTTTTTTCCCTTTTTTCTGTTTTTCAAGAAGTTTTCTTTTACGTGAAACATCACCACCATAACATTTAGCGATAACATTTTTTCTCATAGCTTTCACTGTCTCTCTTGCAATGATTTTATTTCCAATGGAAGCTTGAATAGGAATTTCAAAAAGTTGTCTTGGTAAAAGTTCTTTTAATTTATCACACAATCTTCTCCCCATCTCGTAAGCCTTACTTCTGTGAATTATCGTTGAAAGCGCATCGACTTTTTCACCGTTCAACAAGATGTCTAGTTTAATCATATCAGAAGGTTCATATCCAACAATTTCGTAATCCATAGAAGCATAACCACGAGAGATAGTTTTCAGTTTATCGAAGAAGTCGAAGACGATTTCAGCGAGAGGCATTTTAAAAGAAATTTCCACACGATCTTTTGAGAGATAAGTTTGACTACCGACAATACCACGTTTCCCCATACAAAGAGAGATAATATTACCAAGATATTCAGGTTTGGTGATGATATGTGTGAGGATCATAGGTTCTTGTATCTCTTTTATTGTTCCTGGATCAGGAAAATGAGCAGGAGTGTTTATTATCTGCATTTCACCGTTTTGTAAAAAAATCTTAAAATGGACGGAAGGAGCTGTTGTGATGACACTTATACCAAATTCTCTTTCAAGACGTTCTTGTACTATCTCCATATGTAACATTCCTAAAAATCCACAACGGAAACCGATACCTAGAGCGACAGAAGATTCGTAAGTGTAGACTAGAGAGGCGTCGTTGAGCTGTAATTTTTCTAAATCTTCTTTAAGTTCTTCATAATCGTTAGTGTCTACAGGATAAACACCAGCGAAGACCATAGGTTTTACATTTTCAAAACCTTTAACGATATCTAGACAAGGACGATCTATATGAGTTATTGTATCACCAACTTTAACCTCGGTAGCTTTTTTTATACCAGAGACGATGTATCCTACATTTCCTGCGGACATACAATCGCAAGTTTCATCTTTAAGTTTTAATATTCCCAACTCATTTATCTCGTAAGATTTTTTTGTGTTGACGAACTGGACTTTATCACCAGCTTTTACAGTACCATCGAATATCCTGAAATAAACTTCTATACCTTTGAAAGGATTATAAACGGAATCGAAGATGATAGCTTTCAGTGGGGCATTGGGATCACCTTGAGGGGCGGGAATTTTTTCAACGATGGCATTTAAAATTTCATCTATACCTAAACCTTCTTTCGCACTAGCACAGATTATATCTTCACGGTCACATGCTATCAAGTCAACGATTTGGTCTTTTATCTCTTCAATCATTGCCCCAGGCAAATCTATCTTATTGAGCACAGGGATGATAGTGAGATTATGTTCCATTGCCAAATATAAATTGGAAATTGTTTGAGATTGAACTCCCTGAGTTGCATCGACGATAAGCAAAGCCCCTTCACATGCAGCGATAGAACGCGACACTTCGTAAGAAAAATCGACATGACCAGGAGTATCGATGAGGTTTAAGACATATGTAGTTTTATCTTTTTTATATTGCATCTGGATGGCGTGACTTTTTATGGTGATACCTCTTTCTCTTTCGAGGTCCATGTCATCCAAAACCTGATTTTGCATTTCACTTTTAGAGACAGTACCTGTTTTTTCCAAAAGTCTATCTGCTAAAGTACTTTTCCCATGATCGATATGAGCGATGATACAAAAATTCCTAATATTCTCCATTATTCTATAAATATATTTTCTACCTTTTGGAAATATCGTATTTGTGGCAAGAAGATAAAAAAAGTTCAATTTAAAGTTGTCGAAAGTCTATGATAAATATTCAGAACATAAAGTGTCATTATGAATAAAGTTATTTTGTATTTGATGTTGTTAGGAATTTTGTAAAAAAGAATTTTTAAAGATCTTCGTAGTCAAATTTTTGCATACATCTTTCGAGGTCACGTTTTTTTATCGTTTCTCTTTTATCAAACAATTTTTTTCCACGAGCTAAAGCGATTTCAACTTTAACCAAATTTTTATCAGAAAGGAAAAGACTTGTCGGGATGATAGTTATTCCTTCTTCAAGATTACCACGTAATTTATTTAGTTCTTTTTTTTTAAGGAGTAATTGTCTAGCTCTATAGACATCATGATTATAAATATTTCCGTGGTCATATTCGGCGATATGCATTTGTCGGATTTGTAATTGATAAGGAGAGGTAAAAACACAGAAAGCATCTTGGATATTGACTTTTCCTTGACGAATAGATTTTATTTCAGTTCCTTTGAGAGCGATTCCTGCAGTGAATTTTTGTAAAAGAAAGAAATTAAAGTTTGCTTTTTTATTAACACAGATGATTTTCATGCAGGGAAAAGAAGAAATTATTTATTTCCACCGAAATTAGCGTATCTTCTCTTAAACTCTTCAACTTTTCCGAGTTTGCTAAAGCTAGATTTTTTACCAGTATAAAAAGGGTGAGAAGCAGAGCTTATTTCAACTTTAACAAGAGGATATTCAACACCGTCGGTCCATTTGATAGTTTCGTTAGTTTTAACAGTAGAACGAGTTAAAAATTGAAAACCACAAGAGGTATCACAAACCACGACAGGACGGTAGTCAGGATGTATATTTTTCTTCATAAAAAACTTTATATAATAAGAATACTATAAATAATACAAAACTCTGGCAATATATAGGATTGAAACTCAAAGCAAAAAACATATAATACATTTTTACTTAGTATATTTTTTTATGGAATCTTTTGTTAAGTCAAAGTTCAATATAGTATTCTTGTCAACATTCGTTTCTGTCAATTTTGCTTTTGCAGGAGAGAATGAAAATAACAGTTTTGTTTCAATTCAGGATATCTCTAATACTTATCTCAAATCTTTTGGTTATCAAGAGGGAGATAATAATATTGTACCTATTCAGGCAGCACGAGATCGTCAAAAAAAAATTGATTATTCTACTGTTAAACCTCCTAAGATGGATGATATAACTTTTAGAAAAACCATCTTTGATATTTATAACAATTCCCCTAGAACTGCAGATTTCATTAAAAATAACTCTAAGGTTTTAAATAAGTTTGCTTGGAATGATTTAAAACTTTTTTGCGGTACAAATTCTGATTTGCAACATAACTTATTATCTCGTTTGAACAATACAAAAACGACTATTGGAGAATGTGCTTTAGCTGTTTTACTTGCTACACCTACTGATGATATTTTTGAATTGATGCGTCGTCAAGAGATTATTAATAGTTTCCTTACGATTGATTCGATAAACAATAACATAAAACATTACTTTGAACTTTTTAAAGAGATTGAGCAAAGTTTTATTTCTTTCTGGTCTAAAACAGATCCTATATATAACCAAGCGTATAATGATTTCTTGGTAAAAAAGTTTTTTTTCAAAAAAAAAAGATTAAACAATAGTTCTTTTCTTCTTGAATCTTGGAAACGAGTGCATTTTGATATTTTAGATATATTTGTACCTTTTGTTGCTCAACCTTTAGTTGGTATTATATCATTTGGGAGCAAAGGAGATCTTAATTATATAAACTTTTTCCCAATGTTCCTTAATTATTTCCCTTTTGTCAACATACTGATTCATAATACAAGTCCATTGAGTACTTTTGGGGTTGATAATGTAATGGAAATCGTGTGTTCTCTTGCTAGTTTGTCAAAATGGTATAATACCATTAACGGTTTTAAAGAAAATAAAAACCTTTTGAAAAACTTAGCTTTAAGATTAAATGATGTTAAAACTTTTCTCTTCGTTATCACTAAAATCAATAACATAATTTCTTCTAATGAAACATTGAATAATGCTTTTAGTAATAAATTGGTTGCTATTCGTAGTTTGATTGAACTAAGTAATAGTGGTAAAACCCCATTAGGTAGGTTTTTAAAAAATTTGAAATCAATGCCTCTCTATGATATGCATTTCTTCTTCAATAACACAGGAAAACTATTATTTTGTTTCAATTACTTTATTTGTAACAAACATTTATTTAACGATGCTATCTACGAATTAGGACAGATTGATGCTTTTGTTTCTATTGCTGATTTAATTAAAAAATCTACCGAATATAACGATGTTCATACTTACAATTTTACGAAGTTTTTGAACAAACAGATGTCTAACTCTACTCCTTATCTTAGTATTAAGGAAATGTGGAATCCTTTCTTAGATTCTAGGATGGCGATTGGAAATAGTATTGAATTCGGTGAAAATACTCCTTCTGGTTTGAAAAATATGATTTTGACTGGACCTAATGCTGGTGGTAAATCTACTTTTATTGTCGGTCTTGAAATAAGTATTCTTCTTTCTCAGGTCTTTGGTATAGCTCCTGCTGATGAATGTATTTTGACTCCTTTTAGTAGAGTGAATAGTTATATTGAAGTCAATGATGATATTGCTGCCGGGAAATCGTTATTTATGGCTGAAGTTGATAGAGTTCAAAATCATATTAATATCCTTGATAGTTTAAAACCTGATGAATATTCTTTTACCATTTTTGATGAACCATTTAGAGGAACAAATCCTTATGAAGGTGCTGCTGTTGAATATTCTGTTTTAGAAACTCTTGCTAAATACAAAAATACTTTTAATATCGTCGCAACTCACTATCCAATGATTACGCTCTTAGAGGAGAAAAAACATGAATTTGGATTTAGGAATTATAAAGTTTTCATTTCTCGTGATACTGAAAAAAATGATATCATATACCACTTCAAAATCGTCCCTGGTCGAGCAACACAATCTATCGCTATCGATATTTTGGAAAAATATGGTTACGCTCCTGAACTTTTAATGAGAGCTAAAGATATTGTTAATAATCCTCAAAAATACGAAGCTGGATTTTAAAAAATATTCGGCTCTACACTTAAAACAATATTCATCTTTTCAAAAACTTTTCTTTTCACTTCATCAATAAAACAAAATAATTTTTCACCATCTTTACAACCTTCATTAAGGATCACCAAAGGACTTTTTTCATTTATCTTCAAACCATATTTACAAAAACCTTTTAATCCACATGTACTTATCATCCAGGCAGAAGAAATTTTATCATAATCATTGTCAAAAGTCCAAAAAGGTAAATCTGGAAATTTTTGTAAAAGCTCTTTCGTTTGCGATTTTGGAATTATAGCATTTTTAAAAAAACTACCCGCATTACCAATGACATTAGGATTTGGGATCTTTTCATCACGAATTTTTTTTATAGTAGAGACAAGCTCTGGTAAAGTTATATTTTTATCAACAAGATTCTGCAAACAACCGTATGTCAAATTCAAATTTGGAATTTTTGATAAAAGGAAGAAAACATTAGTAATACAAACTTTATTGTGTAGTTCATGTTTAAAGATGCTATCTCGATATGCAAATTGACATGCAGAATTCGCTATTGTCATCGTCGTCAAATCATCAAATTTAATAAATTCAACTTTAGTAATAGTCTCCGAGACTTCCATTCCATACGCACCTATATTTTGTATCGGCGCTGCTCCAACAGATCCGGGAATTCCAACAAGATTTTCTAGACCATAAAATTTTTTTTCAACGCAGAAGGTTATCAAATCTTCCCAAAGAACACCACCACCAACTTTCAATAAAATTTTATCTTCATCTTCCTCAACAATTTCAATTTCTCCGATTTTATTATGAATAATCAAACCATCAAAATCTTTTGTAAAAATAGAATTACTACCGTTACCTAAAATTATTTTTTCTTTTACCTCGAATTGTAAAATCTTACGAAGGTCTTCTAAATTTTTTATTTCAGCGTAAAATCTAGATTTATAATCAAAATGGAAAGTGTGCAATTTTTTCAAAGAAAAATCGTGGAGAATTTTCATACTACGATACTAAAAATAAGATTACGTAATATGCTTTTTTCATCGACGAAGTTAGAATTTATTCCTTTCAATTGCAAATCAACCTCCAAAAGAGTACGCAATATAGATTCTATTTTTTTCAAACTATAATTTCGTTTAGCATTTTGGTAAAAATGTTGATAATAAGTTTCTTGCGAAGCTTTGTCAGTGTGTAAGATCATTATTTTTGTAAAAAAAGAATATAATAAGGCGACGAGAGGAATAATTTCGATGTCGTTATTATTTTGCAAGATTTTCTCTAACAAAGATATTTTTTTTTCGATTATTGCATTTAAAAATTCAAAAGGGTCATAATGTCGTTGAAAGGAGATGTATTCTGATATAACTTTTTCATCTATCGTTTTGAGGTAAGTTAATTTTTTTAATTCTTGGGATAAAATTTGTAAATCGTCACCAGTCAACAATCTTAACAAATCTATAGCTTCGTCGTTTATTGAAGTTTGGTTTAGTTGTTGTCTGATAAAATTATTTATTTCCTTGTTTTTGAGTTTAGCGAACAGTTTTATTTTGCTTTTAGAGAAGAGTTTTAAAAAATTATTTCCTGCAGGCAACAATTTATCGCTACAGAGGACTAGGACATTGTGAGGATTAGGATTGTTAGCATATTTTTCAACGAATTCAAAAACTTTCTTATTATTGAGGTCTTTACAATTTTGGATATTTTTGACGATGATCATCTGCGTTCCTATCAAAGAATTTATTGCAGCAAAATTAAAAACTTCCTTTATGTTATCCACTGAGCAGTCGAATGTTTTTATGTTTTGTTCCGAATTATTTTGTTCTTTGAATTTTTTTTCTAGACTGTCGACGTATTCTTGTAATAAAAAATTTTCACCGCCGTGTAAAATGTAAATTGGTTCGAAAACAGAATTCTCTGTATTGTTTATCACGAAGGAAAAATAGTTAAAAGTAGAAAGATTTGAAAGAAAGATTAAAAAGAAATTTTAATACCTTTGTGGTTGCATCATAGGATTCATTCCCATTTGACCACCCATCATAGGGTATTGTTGCATCATAGGATTTTGCATACCCATTTGTCCCCCCATCATAGGATTTTGTTGCATCATAGGGTTTTGCATACCCATTTGACCTCCCATCATATTGTTAGTTCCATTTTGATTTTTTTTAGGACCTTTATCTTTTGGTTGAGGTTTAGATTTTTTCTTTTCCTTACTAACAACAGCTTTAGCAGTTTTTAATTCATTAGCATCGAAAGCAACATTCAAGACAACACGGAAGCCAATTTCAGGGCTGGAATCATCTTTATGTAAAAACCTACGAGTTCCAATTTGACAGTAATAAATAGGATCATTCCAAGAAGCCCCTTTAAAGACATGCATATCATCATTTATTCCTGTTTCTGCGTAATTTTTAGCGTTATCAAATTCACCATTTTTACGGTAAGGGTTAAAGTCAGCATATTCTTGAGCTCCCAAACTACGATAAACATCAGCTACCCATTCAGCAACGTTTCCATCTAAATCGAAGACCCCTAAAATGTTAGGTGGGAAAGCGAAAACGTCAGTATTTAAGTTAATTTTATTAGTTTCTCCAGGTACACCGTTATAAATTCCTGGTTGGTAGAAGAAGTTACCTAAAACTTTATTATTCCATTCCCCAAATTCCCCACGAATTTTAATACCATCTCCCCAAGAGTAAATACCTTGTTTACAAACAGGCACACCATTATACATTTCTCCATGCGCACCAGAAGCAACATATTCCCATTCAATTTCAGTTGGAAGTCTAAAGCAAACAACATCTTCATCGACATCTTTTTTTGGTTTTTCCTGATTCTGTTGCATCATAGGGTTTTGCATTCCCATTTGTCCACCCATCATTGGATTTTGCTGCATCATAGGATTTTGCATACCCATTTGACCTCCCATCATAGGATTCTGTTGCATCATAGGATTTTGCATACCCATCTGACCTCCCATCATAGGGTTTTGCTGCATCATAGGATTTTGCATTCCCATCTGTCCTCCCATCATTGGATTTTGTTGCATCATAGGATTTTGCATTCCCATCATCACAGGAAGGAAATCAACTTTATTTTTATCATCCCCAACAACGGTTTCCCCCATAAATTGCATACCCATTTGTCCACCCATCATTGGATTCTGTTGCATCATAGGATTTTGCATGCCCATCTGTCCACCCATCATTGGATTCTGTTGCATCATAGGGTTTTGCATTCCCATTTGTCCACCCATCATTGGATTCTGTTGCATCATAGGATTTTGCATTCCCATTTGTCCACCCATCATTGGGTTTTGCTGCATCATAGGATTTTGCATTCCCATTTGACCACCCATCATTGGGTTTTGCTGCATCATAGGATTTTGCATTCCCATTTGACCTCCCATCATTGGGTTTTGCTGCATCATAGGGTTTTGAGGTTGAGCATTAACACCAGGAGCAGCAGGAAGGTTTATAGCGTAAGTAGAATGTTTAGAGACAAAATTTGGATTAACCTTTTCATTTCCACGATCAGATCTCCACTCACAATATTTATTAGCTTGAGTCCAACTAACATTAATAACTGGGTAGTTATGAAAAGCAACATTGTAAAAATAATCCTTAAAATACTGATCATTAAAACGAGCTAATTTCAAACTTTTAATATCTGTATCAAAATTAGGCAAGATATCTTTAACAGCATTAGGATCGTTATCCTGGCACCATCTAACAAATTCGTTATATTCACGGTTAGTGATCTCAGCTTTGGAGATCATGAAAGGAGTAACAGTAACGATATGAGAGTTTTTGTCACGATAACGTCCACACAAGAAAGCACCACCCTCAACATACACCATAGAAGGATCATTCAACGTTCCATTCACACTGCTAGGATACAACTGTGAGATCGACATCCCTGTGACGGTATTGTAAAGAGTGGAATTTTTATTTCCACCTCCACCACACGATTGGAAAATATTAGCATCCCAAACACCAAAGCATGCGATACTCGAGATGAATAATAATTTTGAAATCTTATTCTTGCTTAATTTTATCATAAAATAAATATCAGTACTACTCTTCGTTATGTATTACAATAACATTAATATATCCAATAGACTTATATATCACCAGGGCTTCTATCAAAGAAAAATATTTTTGAGATAAAACTATAAAATTAGAATGTTTATAAATCAAATCAAATGTTATACTAGGAAAATTATTTGATAAACTTTTTAATAAACTTGTAGCTTTCGTACGATCTTTACCATTGTAAAATTGCAATCTATAAAAATCAACCTTATTAATATAATCCTTCCATCTCTCCACGCTTTCTTGTATTGTCTCAAAATCAATCTCATGCAGATCATCTATCTTTAAATCCTTATCGACTATATAACTTCTTTTCTTTGCTTTTAAATCATTTTCCAAAACACTAACTGGTAAAAATTCTTTCCTATACTGAGATAAATCCATTGTACTTTGCAAAAGAAGTAAAGAATTAAAAATAAAACTCATGTTTATAGCTTATCAATTGTTTTTTTAATACCTATTTAATTTATAAGTTTTTTGAACTACATTTCGCATCTTACAAAAATATGAATAGACGTTATATCCGTGAAGCTGCTGTCGTTGGTCTTTATCAATATTTCTTAAATCTTGACGCTAACATAGACATTTTTGAAGAGTTGGTAAAAGAAAAATCTTTAATTACAAGACAAGTATTGCAAAATCATAAACGCAAATACGATTTATCGCATTATAAAGACCTTTTACAACCTAAAAATTCTGACGATGACGACGATACTTTATCTGAAAAAGATTTCCTAAAACAGTTTATCGATTCTTATAACGAATCTTTCGATTGTTTAAAAAATCATCTAACAAAACTCAACGAGCAAATCAGAACCGATATCGTTATTTTTATTCAACTGATATACAAACTTAGAACAATATTCCATCTGGAAGTACATGAAGAAATTGATAAATGGATGTCGCGTATCGATGAAAGTTTGATTGTTAATTTGATGGTGTCTTACAAAGATTTTTGGGAGGATAAAAATGATGACATCGATCAAATAAGAAAACATATTTTTAAGAATATTGAAAAAATAGAGTCTATAAATGATTTCGTTTCTCAGATTCTTCTCTCTGCTCAATTTTTTGAATACCTTACTTCTATCGATATCGAGTGGGAAAATAATTTAGCTATTGTCAAAAAACGTATTTTCAATGACGAATTATTCCATATTTTGAATGAAGATAAAGATTTTGATTCACATAATGAATTTTACTTAAACCTTACCAATGCTACGATTGATAATTTGGAAACTATAAGCGAGAAAATAAAAGAAAATACATTGAACTGGGATTTTGAACGAATTTCTCTTTTAGATAAAGCAATATTATCGATGGCGATTGGTGAATTTTTTTATGTTGACCATCTTCCTAAACAGATCGTTATCAACGAATACTTAGAGATCTCAAAGAAAATTAGTAGAATTGATAGTAGTACATTTATAAACGGTATTTTAGATAAAATATTAAATTAAAATATATGGAAGACAGAAAAAATAATTGCGGTTTATTGATTTTATTCACTTTCATTTTCGGGTTATTATTAGGTCTTTTAATTTCTCCTGATAGCGGTGAAAAAAATAGATTGAAATTAAAATATAAAACTGACGATTTAGTTGATAGTTTTAAATCTTCTGTTAAAAAATTTTTACAATATCTCCATGGTTTAAATTTAGATGGATCTCAAGAAAAAGAAGGAGAAAAAATCATCAAAGAAACCATCGATAAAGCTGATCAAATCATGAATGAAATTTAATTTTTTATAAAAATTCTCAAAATCTAAATGTCTTTAAAATGCGTTGTTAAAATTGGCGGCACAGATATCACACAACTTACGCCAGTTGATTACGTTGAAACTTTTTCTGGTGTGAACAAAATTCCTTACGCTATAATCAGATTCAGAGATTGGTTAAAATCAGATCCTAATGTAGCACTTTTGGCTGATGACGCCGCTTTAAAAGTAGGAAGTGAAGTCGTCATTGAAGTTGGGG
>CAMEYY010000014.1 GCA_945947725.1 uncultured Cytophagales bacterium
TATTGTATACCCAAAGCATCTTAAAATTCCGAAAGCAGCGAAAGTCATCAACACGTCGTGAGTTAAACCTAACAAGCTGACAAGTCCAAACTGCCACGAGAAGAATCTGAAGAAGATGTACAAGAAAATAACTAAGAGAGCAAAGAAAATAGAACGTTGAGCAGACTTCTTGAAATCATTAGCGATACTTGGTTCGATCTTGCTAGAACTTACTAATGTAAAAGTATTTTCTTTTAATTCTTCATCTGACGAGTGAGTAAAACCTGTTGATTGAGAGATAAAATCTAAAATTTCGTTAGTGATAGCGACTTCAGTATCTTTTTCTGTGGCGACGAGTTTATAGTTGGTTTGAATTTTAAAAATATTATCGGCGCCATAAGTTTTCACTTCGATATTTTCATTTGTCAGTTTACATAATTTAGCTTTTAAACTTTCAGGGTTAACAGCTTCACTCATTTTCACGACATATCCACGTCCTCCAGTAAAATCGACACCCATTTTTAATCCACCTTGTTTAAAGAGTAATCCGAAACCGACTAATATTGTCACGAGAGAGATGATGTAAGAAAATTTTCTAAATTTGACGAAACCAAAGTTGAGGTTTGATAAAAAGTTTTCTTTTTTACTCCACGAGAACGTCATATTGTCGAGAGAGTCGTTTTCAACTTTTTTATTGAAAAGGTATTTCGTTACGAGGAAAGAAGTAAAGAAAGATGTTGCGATCCCAGCCATTAATGTCGTAGCGAAACCACGGATGACACCACGTCCACATAAGAACAAGATCAGACCAGTCATAAACGTAGTGATATTAGAATCGAAAATTGTCCATCCAGCACGACTATATCCAAGAGCGACAGCGTCGTAAATATCTCTTTTTCTTCTCAACTCTTCCTTTATTCTTTCGTTGATAAGGACATTAGCGTCGATAGCCATTCCAATGGTTAAAACTATACCAGCGATTCCGGATAGAGTCATGACGACACCACATTGAACTAAAGTTCCGACAAGGAATAAGCAGTTGAAGAGTAAAGCGATATCAGCTATTATACCACTTTTCGCGTAGAATAAAATCAAGAAGAGGAAAGTAAAAAGTAATCCTATTAAAACAGATAACATTCCTTGTTTTTGTGCAACTTCGCTGAGTGTTGGTCCGACGATAGTTTCTTCTGTAATTTTCACTGTCGTAGGTAAAGAGCCGGCAGACAAAGCGTTGGATAAATCATGAACTTCTTCTTCCGTAAAGTTACCAGAAATTTGCGAAGCACCATTAGGAATTTCACAGTTGACGACAGGAGCAGAATAAATTTTATTATCCATGGATATCGCGATAGGATTACCAATGTTGGAACTAGTAATACGTTTCCATAATTTTGTTCCACGGTTGTTCATCTGCATAGAGACACCAAGTTCTCCATTATAACGAACAGGGCGTGCCCATTCTAAAGCATCTCCTTCTAAAAGAGCTTCACCATGATTTCCAGTTTTAACAGCATAAAGACGAACTACATTACCATCGATATTTTTTCTAGGTTTATTTCCCCACATCAACGTTAAATCTTTAGGAATTAAAGCTTTAATATCTGCACGGTCGAGTATTTTTTGAATTTTTTCAACATCGTCAAAATTATAAACCATGTAAGGATTTAAAGTGATAGCTTCTTCGTCGTTTTTTTCTTTTTCTAAAACATTATTGATAGAGTCGATAAGATTACGAACTTTATCTTCCTTGTATAAATTCCAAAATTGAAGACGAGCGACACCTTGTAACATTTGTCTTGTTCTTTCAGGATTTCTTGCTCCAGCTAATTCGACTTGTACTTTGTTAGAGTTTTGTAATCTTTGTATTACAGGTTGAGTTGTTCCCGATTTATCTATTCTGAAGCTTATGATATCGAAAGCTTTTTGAATTCCTTTTTCAACTTCGCCTTTTAAAAATTTTAAAACATCAGCGTCATTGTTACCTATAGATTTTTCATTTTCCAAACAAACGAAACAATCCCTTAGAGTCAGTTCAGGATTTTCATTTTTTAATTCTGATAAAAATTTATCCCAAAAAATTTTATCGTTGTTATGGATATCGTTAGGGATAGTTTTTATGGTTTTAAAGACGATATCTTTATGATCCTTATTAGCGAGTCTAACGATAAGGTCATCTATAGAAATTTCTAGGGTGACGCTCATCCCCCCTTGTAAATCGAGACCTAGGTTTAATGTTTTATTTTTTATTTCTTCGTAAGTATATTCTCGTCCGAAAATTTTATAAGCACATTTATCCCAATAGGAGTCAAGATATTTTTGTTTTTTATATAGATCCACATTACCTTTTTCATCGACCGCTGCAGCGATAGCTCTCTGGTTCATTTTTATATCCATCCATGTGAAAGAGAGATAATAAACACATAGACAGGTCATCACCGTAGTCAAAAACGCTACGATATTTTTCGTTTTCATTCTATTTTTACTATAGAAAAATATTTATCTATAAAAGCTTTCAATCAAAATTGTTTTTTTGAATATGTCGTTCTGTGTTCCGTATGTTTTTAAGTAAAAAAAATTGAAGAGCTAGGCTATAAAAAAAATCAGCATCATAGTGTTAAAGTTTGTCGAAAAAAATTAGTATGTTTGTATTTTTATATGAAATTTTGCAATTGCGTGCTATTCTGTATATTTGCATTAATGACGGGAGTTCAATAAATGAAAAAGTTATGGAAGGTTTAATAGGTAAAATAAACGAGGTTATCTGGCCACCTCTTTATATTGTTGTTTTTTTAGCAGGTATATATTTTACTCTCAAATCTAGGGGGTTACAATTTACTAGTGCTCGTAAGGTTGTTAATTTTTTATTAGGAAAAGATAACTCTGATAAAAAAGAAGATAAACAAAATTTACAGAATGAGGTTGCTTTTTCACCATTACAAGCTGTTGCTACATCTTTATCAGGTGCTGTTGGAACAGGTAATGTTGTTGGAATTACGACAGCTATTTTAACAGGAGGTCCAGGTGCAATTTTTTGGGTGTGGGTTCTTTGTTTGATAGGGATGATTTTGAAATACGTAGAGATCGTCATCGCGATGAAGTTTAGAACTAAAAATGAAAATAATGAGACATGTGGAGGGCCAATGTTTTATATCAGTAATGGTTTGAAAAGTAATTTTGGTGGAAAGTTGTTTGCATTGTTTATAGTCCTTGCTTCTTTTATTGGAGGTAATGTTATTCAGATAAATTCTATTGCTTCAATAACGAAGAAATCTTTTCCTATCGCTAACATAGAACTCATTGTAGGAATTGTTCTCGCTGTTTTGTTTGTTTTTATAATCTTAAAGGGAACGAAAGCTATAGGTAAAATATCTGAAATTATGACACCTATTTTCTGTGGAGGTTATATTATCTTTGCTATTGCTGTTATTGCCTTCCATTATAAAAATATTCCACACGTTTTCTCTTTGATTTTTGATAATGCGTTAGACTTTAAAAGTCTTACAGGAGGAACTTTAGGATATTCTATTTTGACTGCGATGAGGTACGGTATTGCTCGTGGTGTCGGATGTGGTGAAATTGGTATGGGTACAGGAGCTATTGCTCATGGTTCTTCTCTTGAAAAAGATCCGTATAAAGAAGGTCTGTTAGGTATTTTTGAAGTTTTTATTTCTTGTTTTGTTGTCTGTACTTGCTCCGTCTTTGTGATGTTGATAAGTGATGTTTCAATACCAGAAAGATATAATGCTGCTTTGATATCCGGTGGTCTCGAAAGCTTAGAAAATCTTGATTGCAGTTTGACTCTTTTAACAAATTCCTTCGTCACAATCTTAGGAAATAGTGGAGCTAATATTTTCATGTGGATTTGCATTTTCTTGTTCGCTTATACAACTGTTATCGGATATTATTTTTACGGCGTACGTTGCTATGAATATGTTTTCGGATGTAAAACAAGTTTGATTTATAAAATAGCTTTCTTAGCCGTCATTGTTCTTAGTCCTTTCTTAAAAGGGGGATTGGTTTGGCAGATGAATGATATTGCAAATGGATTGTTACTTGCTTTTAATCTTGTTGCTTTGTTCTTGTTGAGAAAGAAATTTTTTAACAGAGACGAAAACTAATTCTGCATCTCATTAAAAATCATTATCTCGTATTTCTTCAAAGTCGTAAGCTGTTTTAAAATTTCATCTACCTGGTTTTCATCAGAAAGACCTACAAGTTTTGATTTACAATGTTTTATTAAACTTTGAACAACTTTTTTTTTCAACATCAGAATAGTTCGTCTCACATTTTTAAATAAAAAATCTTCTTCATTGGAAAATTCACGAGCAAATTTATCATTCCACATATCGCTGATCTCATATTTCACTGCGACAATATCAATCAACAAAGGTCTTAATCTATCATCAGCTGCATTAAAAACGTCATTAAAAGTTTGATTGCTAGGTAAAGAAGATATTATTGCCAAAATTTTTTTATAATCTTCATTTTGAAACCTTACATCTTTCGTTTCATCCAAAATAAATTCTCCTATCTTCACGTCCTCATCAATGGAATTAAAATATAAAAGCAAAAGACGAATTATCTCTCGTTCTAATAATTCTAGAGGATCATGTTCTACAGTAGGTAATAAATTTTTTTTAACTTCCTTTTTTTGTTGAATCAACAGACTCTCATTATTAACGCCAAGATGATTTTTTATTTTTTGTAAAAGCAAAGTTTTATATACATCATCAGGAATCGTAGAAACAAGGTTGATAAGCTCAGTTATTGCATTTGTCGCGTCGTTGACATTTTCATTTTTAATAGCATTTATCTTGAAAGTTAAAAAGTCATTTTCCAAACTATCGAGAAGTTCTTGGATGTTTTTCTCTGGATTATTTTTTATAAAACTATCAGGATCGTCATTATTAGGTAAAATTATTATTCCAACTTTAAATCCGTTAGTTAAAAGTTTTTCTATAGCTCTATTTGCAGACTTACGTCCCGGTTCATCACCATCATACATGACAACGACTTCATTGGTAAATTTTTTTAAAACCAAACATTGTCCGTCGGTAAGAGAAGTTCCAGAAGAAGATACAGTGTTAAAAATTTTTGCTTGATGCATCATGATAACATCGAAATATCCTTCAACTAGATAACATTTTCCTTTTTCTTTTATTGTCTGTTTAGCAAGATGTAAACCATATAAAATTGAACTTTTATGAAATAAAAAACTATCTTGAGAGTTTATATATTTTGCTTGATTAGAGTCGTTTTCATGTACACGTCCCGCAAATCCTACCGTCTCTCCATATTGATTAAAAATAGGAAAAATTAATCTTTTACGAAACCTATCATGGACGGTCCCGTTATTATCTGAGAGTAAACCTAATTGAATTTGTAGTTGCGTACTAAATTTTAAGTTTTCAGAAAAAAGTTTCCACTTGTCGAATTGAGCTTCTGCATATCCCAATGCAAATTTTGTAATAGTTTCATCTGAAATTTTTCGTTCACAAAGATAATTTTGAGCTTCACCGTTATGTTTTAAGTTTTCACAGAAAAAAAGTTGAGCTTTCTTGATGATCTCTTTCGCTGCTTTGATTTTGACTTGTTCTTCTGTCAAAGTACTTTCTTCTTCGACGATAGGAATTTCGTAATGTTTAGCGATGATTTTTATTGCTTCGACGAAGTCTACATTTTCTATTTTCTCGACGAATTTGATAACATCTCCGGAAACACCGCAACCAAAACATTTGAAGATATTATTTTTTGACGAAACGGAGAAGGAAGGAGTGTTTTCGTTATGAAAAGGACAACAAGCCATATAGCTCTGTCCTTTTTTTTTTAATTCCACATACAAATTAACAATATCAACTATAGAAACGCGGTTTTTGACAGTTTCTATCATCTCCTTTGTTATCATATTTCTAAATTGTATATAAAATTTATGGCTGGGTCTATTATGAAAAAAATTCTTTTTTATCCTCTCTGTTTTATAATGAGTTCTTGTTTTGTTGATAACAATAATTCATCTAGTAAAACACAATCTCTCAGCAAAATATGCGATGAACTGAACAAATATTATAATAATCTCTCTAAAGATGAGCAAAATTCTCAAAAAGAAAACCTATCTAAAATTTATTCTATTTTGTTGGCTTTAAAAAAGATTTGTAACGCTGAAAAAGATAATTTGAATTTTGATAAAAAGAATTGTAACGACGGCTGTTGTAAGGAGTTTATCGATTTGTTGAAGAAAGAAAAAGATTTTGATAAGGATGATTTTTCAAAATTACAGACTGCTATAAATAATAATGACGCTACTAAAATTTTTTTAGAATTGTATAGGGCGTTGTATAAGGACTCGGAGAAAAAAAATGTTTTTACAAAGAAAAAAAATAATAACATTGAACGAATTTTTGAGAATACTGACGTGATAACAATTTTCGAAGAGGACGTTAAAGCGTTTAAATCTAAGAAAAATAAAAGCGGCAATGATAAAATTTACCTTTCTGATTTGGTGAATTATTGGTTTCAGAAAAACGATTTTGCCTTGTTGAAAAGTAGGAAATACTTAGTGGTTGAACTTGAAAAAAAGGGTGATATTTCATTTGAAAATATAGATAAAGCAGAAATTTTTGAACATTCTTTACAAGGAGGAACAGTTATCAAATTTGTTTGTGGTATTTTTTCCAATGGACAGTATGTTGAGAAATGTAATGTGCTTGATAAAAATTTTCCTAAGTTTTTAAATTCGAAGAAAAATCAGATTGAAAATAATAAAAATTCAGGAGTTGTTTGTCTTTATTCTCTTGAGAAAGTTAGTGACGTTAAATTAGAAAGTTTGAACGAAGATGAGTAAGTCACGTTATATCGACACACATTGCCATTTATTTGAGAGAGAATTTGAGAGTGATATAGATGATGTTGTAAAAAAGATAGAGAGTGCAGGTGTTGAATATGTTTTAGTTGCGAACACGGGGTATGATTCTTTGATTCCTCTTTTAAATTTTGAAAAAAAATATCCTCACATATGTAGGTCGTTGATAGGTATCCATCCAGATAATGTCGATAAAGATTACAAGTCACAAATAAAATTCATTGAAGATAATCTTGTCAATCATAATTTCATTGGAATTGGAGAAATTGGTTTGGATTATTATGAAGCGACGCAAGATCACGAGATTCAGCAGAAATTTTTGATAGAAGAACTGCTTATAGCTAGAGAGAGTCATTTACCTGTATCAGTACATATTAGAGATGCTTTCGATGATGCTTTAGCTGTTTTAGAAAAATGTCAAAATGGTAATTTATCTGGAGTTATTCATTGTTTTTCTGGAAATGCAGAACAAGCGCGAAGATGTCTTGATTTAGGTTTTTCTCTTGGTGTTGGGGGAATTGTTACTTTTAAAAAGTCTACGCTACCAGAAGTTCTAAAAAGTGTTCCTTTAGAAAAAATTGTTATAGAAACAGATAGTCCTTGTTTAGCACCAGTGCCTTTTAGAGGTAAGAGGAATGATTCTAGTTTTTTACCTTTGATAGTAGATAAGCTTGCCGAGATTTACGAGTGTTCACATGAAGAAGTGGCTGACGTTACAACTTGGAATGCTAAAAATATTTTTAAACTCAAATGAAGAAGCTTTTATTTTATCTCTCTCTACCCGCAGTTCTTCTGTTGGGAATAAATTTGTATAATTACCTTACTGTTAAGCGTTTTGATTACGATAAAAAAATAGAAAGTCTTGATATCAAAGTTGATTTTGTTGAACTCAATAAACAATTTCGTGTCGATAATATCGAGAAGGTTTTTGATGAAAATAAAAAAATTGCGAATTATTACTTCGGTGAGGGTGATAAAAATCGAACTGCTGTAGTGGATGTTTTTAAAAAGATGTATGAGAATGAGGAGTTTGCAAGTCTGTGTGTTGATGTAAATAAGGAGTTTGAGAGTTTGGATGATTTTAAGAAGGAATTGACGTATGCTTTTAAGACTTTAAAATTTTATCACAACGACTTTAAGATACCGACGGTTTATACGATTATTAGTGGTTTTGGAACAGATTTATATGTTGATGAAGACATTGTGATTGTTTCTTTAGAATATTTTCTTTCAGACAAAACAAAATGGAAATCGAAGAAACCACAATATATAGCTGAGACATATACACCGCAGAGTATATCAACTAAGATAATTTTAGAGATTGTAAAGCGTTTGGTTAAGTTCGATAATGAGAATAAAACATTATTGAATCACATGTTGTACTTTGGTAGGGTTTCGTATTTTTCCAGGGTTGCGTTGCCGAAAGTTCCAGAGGAGGTAGTGTTGGAGTATACACAAAAAGATTTTCAGTATTTAACAGAGATAGAAAATGTCATTTGGAATTTTTTAAAAAATAATCAATATATCTACAGCGATAATTACATGGTGATAAGGAGTTATGTTGGAAAATCACCATTTACTCAAGAGATACGTTTGGACTGTCCTGGTAATATTGGAGGTTTTGTGGGGTATAAAATTATAAAATCGTTCATGAATTATAATGATTGCGAAGAAAAAGAGTTACTAGAAAATAGTGACGTTCAATATTTTTTTAACAAATCTAAGTACAATCCATTGCAAAAATAAAATCTATTTAGTAGATAAGAGTATTCGTGTATTGTTATTTTGCTATTTTTGTATGGTTGGATTAATAGGCAAGAAAGTTGGAATGACATCGATGTTTATGCAGGATGGAACGAGTATTCCTTGTACTGTCATAAGTTGCGATGGTTGTTATGTTACTCAGGTAAAAAGTTTGGAAAAGGATTCTTATTCCGCTGTACAAATTGGTTTTGATAATAAAAAAGAAAAGAATACATCTTGTTCTTTAAAAGGACATTTTAAAAAGGCAAATGTTGAGCCTTTGAAAAAATTGGTCGAATTTAAAGATTTTGATAAGGAAGTTAAATTGGGGAATAAGATTTCTATTAGTGATGTCTTTGTTGAGGGGGATTTTGTTGATGTTGTGGGAATTAGTAAGGGACGTGGTTTCCAAGGTCCAGTTAAAAGACATGGATTTAGTGGTGTTGGAAGTCAGTCTCACGGACAGCATGATAGAGAGAGAGCTCCAGGATCTGTTGGTGCTTCTTCTTTCCCATCTAGAGTTTTTAAAGGTTTGAGAATGGCAGGAAGAATGGGAAATAATAGAGTGAAAGTTCAAAATTTACAAATCTTAAAAATAGAACAAGAAAATAATTTCTTTGTTGTTAGTGGGTGTGTTCCAGGTGGAAAAAACGGATACGTTATTGTTGAAAAATAATCTTTATGGAAAGTTGTAATATTGAATTGCCTGTTTTTGATAAAGAAGGAAAAGATACAGGTAGAAAAGTCCTTTTGGATAAAAATATTTTTGGTATTGTTCCAAATGATCATGTTATTTATTTGGATGTTAAGAATATTTTGGCAAATGGAAGACAAGGTACTCATAAAGCAAAAACAAGAAGTGAAGTTAGTCACAGTACTAAAAAATTAGGTCGTCAAAAAGGAGGTGGAGGAGCAAGACATGGTGATCGTAATGCAAATATCTTCGTTGGAGGAGGTAGAACTTTTGGACCTGTTCCACGTGATTATAGTTTTAAATTGAACAAAAAAGTTAAACAACTTGCTTGTAAATCTTCCTTAGCTTACAAAGCTATCGAAGGAAAAATTACTGTGGTTGAGGATTTTAGTTTTGATACTTTGAAAACTAAAAATTATGTGTCTTTCTTAAGTCACTTCAATATGAACGATTGTAAAAGTATTTTAGTTTTGAATGATTTTGATAAAAATATTATTTTATCTTCTAGAAATCTTCAGAAGGCTTCCGTTAAGGTTGCTTCTCTTTTAAATACTTATGATGTTTTGAATTCTGATTGTTTGTTAATTTCTGAAAAAGGTTTACAGGGGTTAGTTGAACGTTTTAATTAGGTTTGTATGATTTTGAAAAAACACGTTTTAACCGAAAAGGTTTTTAGATTCTGTAAAGTTGGTAAAGGAGAAAAATATTGCTTTTTTGTTGACGAAAAAGCAAATAAAATTACTGTCAAAAATGAAGTTGAAAAGATTTTTTCCGTTGTTGTTGATAAAGTAAATATTTTGAATAACAGTGTAAAGTTTAAAAAAATTTTTCTTGGTAGAAAAAGAGTTGAAAAAATTAAGGGGGGACAGAAAAAAGCTTATGTCTCTTTGAAAAAAGGATTTTCTATTAATTTTGAAAATAGTCTATGAGCATTATAAATTTAAAACCGATTACTCCAGGACGTAGGTTTAAATCTGTCGTTGATTATCGTTGTTTGTCTAAAAATAAAAAACCAGAAAGAAGTTTATTGTTTCCTTTGAAAAAAACAGGAGGACGAAATTCTGCTGGTCGTTTGACTATGAAATATATCGGTGGTGGGGCTAAAAAAATGTACCGTGCTATCGATTTTAAAAGAAGAGAATTTCCTGGTGTTCAAGGAACTGTTAAATCTATTGAGTACGATCCAAATAGAAATGCTTTTATTTCTGCTGTTTATTATGATAACGGAGCTAAAAGATATATTTTAACTCCTGATAATTTGGAAGTTGGTAGTCGAATTGTTTCTGGTTCCGGTGTTGCTCCTGAAATTGGGCATACTTTACCTTTGAAAGAAATTCCAACTGGTACTTTTGTTCATAATATTGAATTAAATAAAGGAGCAGGTGGGGTGTTAGTTAGAAGTGCTGGAACTTCTGCTCAGATTACAGCAAAGGAAGGAAAATATGTGTTTGTTAAATTACCTTCTGGGAAAGAAAGAATGGTTTTAGAAACATGTATGGCTACTGTTGGATGTGTTTCCAATAAAGATGCAATGAATTGTAAAAAAGGAAAAGCTGGGGATAATATGCATTTAGGAATTCGTCCAAGAACTCGTTGTGTTGCTATGAACCCTGTTGATCATCCAATGGGTGGAGGTGAAGGAAAGGCTTCAGGAGGACATCCAAGAAGTAGAAAAGGTTTATTATCTAAAGGTAAGAAAACTAGAAAATCTAAGAGGTATTCTAATAAATTTTTGTTAAATAGATAATTATGGCTAGATCAATAAAAAAAGGTCCTTTTATTGCTGATCATTTGTTGAAAAAAATTGAGACTCTTGTTAAATCTGGAAAAAAAGAAGTTATTAAAACTTGGTCTAGGGGGTCTATGATTATCCCAGATTTTATTGGTTATACTGTGAATGTACATAATGGTAAAAGTTTTATTCCTGTTTATGTTACGGAAAATATGGTTGGACATAAATTTGGTGAATTTGCTTTGACTAGAAAATTTGGTGGACATACAAAAAAATAGTTTATGGATTTAGAAAGTAGAGTTGTTTTGAGAAAGGCACCTGTCTCTGCCAGAAAAATGAGATTGGTCGCTGACTTGATTAGAAATGAAAAGGTTTTGAAAGCTTTGATGATTTTAAATACGCAACCTAAAAGTTGTGGCGTTTTTTTATACAAACTTTTGTTGTCTGCTGTTTCTAATTTGGAACGAAAAAAACAAAATAACGCAGAAATGGCTGATACTGTTATTGATTATAACAAAATGAAAGTTTCTGAAATTTTTGTTGATGAAGGTGGTTTCTTTAAAAGAATTTTGCCTGCTTCTAGAGGAAGATCTGGATTGACAAGGACTCGATGTTGTCATGTTGTTTTAAAAATTAATGAGGTTAAGTAATTTTAAATTTTAATTGTAATGGGACAAAAAGTTAATCCTAATGGTTTCCGTCTAGGTGGGGTTGCCGAATGGAAATCTAATTGGTTTATTAATAAAAAAGTTTTATCTAAAGAACTTATTGAAGATCGTAAAATTCGTAAGTACCTTGGTGCTAGAATTTCTAGTCGTGCTAATGTTGCAAATATTAATATTGAAAGAGTTTTTGATAAAATTTTTGTTTATATTCACTGTGTTAAAATTGGAGTTGTTTTAGGTAAAAATCGTGAGGAAATTTATAGTATTATCAGTGAATTGAAAAAATTGGTTGGCTGTGATGTTGCTTTAAATGTTGTTGAAGTTAAAAATCCTGATCTTTGTGCTAGTTTGTTAGGAAAATACATTGCTTCACAAATCCAAAATAGAATGCCTTATAAAAGGGTTGTTCGAATGTGTTTGCAAAGATGTATGAAGGCTGGTGCTCGTGGAGTAAAAATTAAAGTTTCGGGTCGTTTAAATGGTGTTGATATTGCAAGAAGTGAAACTTTTACTGAAGGTAGTGTTCCTTTACATACTCTTCGTGCTAAAATTGATTATGCTTTTGAAATCTCTCAGACTTTGTATGGTGTGATTGGAATTAAAGTGTGGATTTTTAAAGATGAGGTTTTTAAAAATCCTAAAAAATTGGAAGGGGAAAGTTCAAAATAGTTTTTTATAAATAAGATATTTTATGTTACAACCGAAAAAAACGAAGTTTAGAAAGACTCAAAAAGGAAAAATAAAAGGGTTAGCTGATAGAGGTAACAGTATTGTTTTTGGTTCTTACGGAATTAAAAGTTTACAACCTGGTTTTATTTCTAATAGGCAAATTGAGGCTGCGCGTATTGTTATTAGTCGTGCTTTATTGAAAAATTGTAAAATGTGGATTCGTATTTTCCCTGATAAATCTATTACTAAAAAACCAAATGAAGTTCGTATGGGTAGTGGAAAGGGAGATCATGAATATTGGGCAGCTCCTGTTAAACCTGGAAGAGTTTTATTTGAAGTTGAAGGTTTGGATTTGGAAACTGCAAAGGAAGTAATGGGACGAGTTGCTGATAAATTACCTGTGAAAACTAATTTTGCGTGCCGTTGTGATTTAGTAAAATTTTAAAGTATGAAAAAAAATTGTGATATTGATTTTGCATCTCTTGATACTGAGGCGAAAATATTAGATAATATTGCTCTTCTAAAGAGTGAATTACAAAGTTTAAAATTGAAACTTTTTTCTGAAAATAACGACAGTAATTTGAATATTAGGAAAATTCGTAGAAATATTGCACGTTTGTTTACAAAATTGAATAGTTTGAAATAACGTATGAAAGATAATAGAAAGATCTTTGTTGGAAATGTTGTTAAAATCAGTGGGAATAAAACTGTTTCAGTTTCTGTTGAGAGAATGGTTCAAGATTCTCTTTATGGGAAAAATATTAAGAAGTCGTCTAAATTTTTAGTTCACGATGAAAAGAATATTTGTAAGGTAGGAGATAAAATTAGTTTTAAAGAAGGAAGACCTTTGAGTAAGAGAAAACATTTTTTTGTTGTAGAAATTTTTAATAATTTATATGATTCAGCAAGAGTCTAGATTGCAAGTTGCCGATAATAGTGGTGCAAGTGTTGTTTCTTGTATAAGAATTCTTGATAACAGTATGCAAAAAACTGCAACTGTCGGAGATAGAATTGTTGTTGCTGTTAAGAAAATAGATAAGGTAGGTGGTGTTAAATGTGGAGATGTTTCGAAAGCGGTGATTGTTAGAACACGAAAAGAACTTCGTCGTAGTGATGGTTCTTATGTTCGTTTTGGTGATAATGCTGTTGTTCTTTTGAATGATAATAATGAAATCCGAGGCTCGCGTATTTTTGGTCCAATTGCTAAAGAAGTCGTTGAAAAAGGATTTGATAAAATTGGTTCTCTGGCTGTAGAAGTTTTATGATTTTTATATGAAAAGATTGTTTTTAAAAACTGGGGACTTAGTGAAAGTCTTGTCTGGAGATGATAAAGGAAAGACAGGTACAATTTTAAGAGTTTTCCCAAAAACGCAAAGGGCCGTTGTTCAAGGTGTTAATATTGTTTCTAAGCATGTAAAAGCTAATAAAGAAAAAGGTATAGCTGGTAAAATTGAAAAAATTGAGGCTCCTATTCGTATTTGTAAATTGATGTATTTTAATGCTGGTGATAATAGTGCTTGTAGAATTGGTTGGAAAATTGGGGAGGATGGTAAAAAACATAGATTTTTGAAAAAGAGTGGTTTGTTTATTTAAGTATGGTTGCTAATTTACAAAGAAAATATAAAGAGGAGATTTTATTGTCTTTATCTGAAAAATTTGGTCGTAAAAATTTTTATAGTATTCCTAAAATTGAAAAAATTTGCATTAACCAAGGAATTGGTTGTATTTTGGAAAATAAAAATTTACTTAAAGACGTTGTTGATGATTTGTCTAATATTGCTGGACAAAAGGCTGTTGTTGTTAAAACAAATAAAGCTATCTCTAATTTTAAATTGAAAAAGGGGGATTATGTTGGGGTTCATGTTACTTTGAGAAAACAAAAAATGTATGAATTTTTAGAACGACTTATTCATATTGTTCTCCCTCGTATTAGAGATTTTGGTGGTATTAGTAAAAAAGGTTTTGATGGACATGGTAATTATAATTTGGGAATAAAAGAACAAATTGTTTTTAATGAAGTTAATATTGATAAGGTTGCTAAAATCTTCGGTATGAATATTACAATTGTTACTAGTACTAATGATGATAACGAAGCTTATGAATTGTTAAAAAGTTTTGGTCTTCCTTTTTTTGATTAATTATGGCAAAATTATCTATTATCGTTAGAAATGAGAAGCGTAGAAAAATGTGTGAACGCTTTAAGGAAAAAAGAGCTCTTTTAAAGGCTAATAAAGATTATGTTGGTTTAAGTAAATTACCTAGAAACGCTTCTCCAACAAGATTGCGTAATCGTTGTTGTGTATCTGGTCGTGGACGAGGATATATTAGACGTTTTGGTTTGTCTAGACTTGTCTTTAGGGAAATGGCGGTTGAGGGTTTGATTCCTGGAATTTCTAAAGCTTAATTTTATAAAATATGGTTGTTGATACTGTTGCAGATTGTTTGACGAGAATAAGAAATGGGGTTGCTGTTCGAAAAAGTCAGGTAGAAATTCCTTATTCAAAAATCGTTTTAGGTATTGTTAGTGTTTTGAAAGATGGGGGATATATAAAATCTTTTGAAGTTAAAAATGGAGCTAAGTTCTTTTTGAAAAATATTGTAGTTGATTTTTGGTATGAACCTTCTTGCCCAATTACTTTATTAAAACAAATTAGTAAACCTGGTAGTAGGGTTTATGCTGAGGCAAAAAAATTACCAGAGGTCGCTAATGGATTAGGAATTGCCATTTTATCTACTTCTTGCGGAATTATTAGTAATAAAACTGCCGCTAAGAAAAATATCGGGGGGGAAGTTTTGTGTCATGTGTTTTAATTAAGAGAATATGTCGAAAATTGGACGTTTACCTATTTCTATCCCTGAGGGGGTGGTGATTACCATTAATAAAAAAAATGAAGATTTTTTTAGTGTAGTGGTTAAAGGAAAATTGGGAGAGTTACAACAAGATGTACATGCGTGCGTTAATGTCAATGTTGAGGGAAATAATGTTTGTTTATCTGTTAATGAAAATAAACAAACTTCTCTTGATAAGTCTGCTATGCATGGTCTATATCGTATGTTAATCAACAATATGATTGTTGGTGTTAGTACTGGTTTTTCTCGTTCTTTGGATTTGATTGGAGTTGGTTATAAAGCTGCTAAATTAAATGATAGAGTTCTGGATTTAGATCTTGGTTTTTCTCATAAAGTATATTTCGTTTTACCTGAAAATGTTTCTGCTGTTGTTAGTGCTGAAAAAGGTAAAAATATAAATGTTACTTTGAGTGGGTGTGATAAACAAATGGTGGGGTTGGTCGCTGCTAAAATACGAAGTTTGAGAAAAGTTGAACCTTATAAAGGTAAGGGATTCAGATATTCCGATGAGGTTGTTAAGTTGAAAGTTGGTAAAACTGCTACAAAGTAAAATTTAATTTATGAAAAATTATAAAAAGAGTTTAGGTGTTAGGGGGAGAGCTGAGAGACCTCGTTTGTCAGTTTTTAGAAGTAACACTTGTTTATACGTTCAGTTGATTGATGATGATAAAGGAATAACTTTATTGTCTTACAATTCTAATTCTTTATTAAATAAAGAACGTACAAAAAAAGGCCATGTTACTGTTGAAATGGCTAAGAATTTAGGTTGTAAAATCGCTGAATTAGCTTTGAAAAATAATATTAGTAAAATTGTTTTTGATCGTTCTGGGTATTTGTATCATGGTCGAATTAAAGCTTTAGCTGATGGTGCAAGAGAAGGTGGTTTGATTTTTTAATTTTTTGTACAATGGAAAGAGTTATTAATTTAGGTAACATAGAATTAAAAGAATCTGTTATCTGCACCAATAGAGTTGTTAAAGTTGTTGAAGGTGGTAGAACTTTTAGCTTTTCAACTATCGTTGTTGTTGGAAATGAAAACGGAGTCGTGGGTTATGGCTTTGGTAAATCTGCTAATGTAAATGATTCTATTACAAAGGCTGTTGCTAATGCTAAAAAAAATTTAATTAAAATTCCTGTCCGTAATGGTAGTATTTACCATGAAGTTATTGGACGATACAATGGAAATATTGTTATTTTAAAACCTGCTGCTCCTGGTTCGGGTATTAAATGTGGTGGTGCTTTACGAACTGTTTGTGAATTCGCTGGTATAAAAAATGTTTTATCTAAGTGTATTCGTCGAGGTAGTCCACACAACTGTATTCGTGCTGTTTTTGATGCTTTATATCAGATGAAAGATCCTATCTCTGTTGCAAGAAGTCGACACATTTCTTTGAATAAAGTTTTTAATGGTTAATAATTTTTTATTATGAAATTACATTCTTTACATTATGCTCTGGGGGCTAAAAAGAAAAGCGTTCGTGTAGGACGTGGTATCGGATCTGGTCGTGGTGGAACTTCTAAACGTGGAAGTAACGGAGATAAATCTCGTTCTGGATACAGCCACAAGTTTGGTTTCGAAGGAGGACAAACACCTTTGTATAAAAAAATACCTATCGTTGGTTTTAAAAACCTAAATAAGAAAGTGTACAAAATCGTGTCTTTGGATATGATCA
>CAMEYY010000015.1 GCA_945947725.1 uncultured Cytophagales bacterium
CCGCAAATCTTTTATTTTGAAAATAGCGAAGAAGAAAATTTCTTAACTGAGCTATTCCCGCAAATCTTTTATTTTGAAAATAGCGAAGAAGAAAATTTCTTAACTGAGCTATACTCGTACTTTTAGTTACGAGATAGTTTCGCTATTCCTGCGCATATCTATATGTTAGTAACCCCGACACGATTTTACAAATAAAAATGTTTATACTTTTATTGTGGGAAATTAAATATTTGTATGCCTAGAATTCCGAAAACGCTATTATTTGCACTTTTGGCATGTGGAACTATTTCAACTGCAGTATTATTAAAGAACAAAAGAAAGGAGCATAAGAATGTTTTATTACAAAATTCAGAAGTTTCTTTTCAACAAACGAATCAAGAAGTTATTGAAGATACAAAACATAATAACGTCGAAGAAAAAGTTGTTTGTAATTGTGAAGAAAGATGTATTATCGCCTCGGAAAAAGCTGTACAAGCTGTGGTTCATATTTATGCTAGCCAGCACAAAGTTGTAAGAAGTTTTAATCCAATGAATGATTTATTGCGTGAGTTTTTTGGGGGCAGATTGCCTGGTGGTAATTTTTCTGAAGAAAGTAAAACTATTCCTGTTTCCACGTTTGGTTCTGGGGTCATTGTTCAATCTAATGGTTTCATTGTAACTAATAATCATGTTGTCGAAGGCGCTGAAAAAGTTGAAATTACTTTACATGATAACAGAAAATTTGATGCTAAAATCATTGGTACTGACCCTTCTAACGATTTAGCCTTATTAAAAATAGAAGCTATTGGATTACCTTACCTTGAAATGGGGGACTCCGATTCTTTACGTATCGGTGAATCTGTTATTTCTGTCGGAAATCCTTTCAGTACAAAAGAACTCTATTCTACCGTAACAAAAGGTATTATTAGTGCTAAAATGCGTCTTTTACGTGATAACCAACATTCTCATTCTCTTCCTTCTTTAATTCAATTTGATGCTGCTGTAAATTCTGGAAGTAGTGGGGGGGCTATTGTTAATATGGACGGTAAATTAGTTGGAATTAATATTGCTGTTGCTTCTAATACAAAATCTTTTGTCGGTTATGCTTATGGTATCCCTGTTAATATCGTTAAAAGAGTTATCGACGATATCGAAAAATATGGATATGTACAAAAAATCGTCTTAGGAATTTCTTGTGCCGATATTACTGATGAATTGGTAAAAGAAAAAAAATTAAAACGTTATGATGGAGTGTTTATCGGTGGTATAGAAAAAGATAGCGTCGTCACTAAAGCTGGTATTAAAGAAAATGATATCATCGTCAAAGTTAATGATTTGGATACTTTATGCCTAGCTCGCTTCTTGGAAATTTTAGTTCAATGTGATCCTTTAAAACCTTTGAAATTAACTATAGATCGTTTCGGTTCAATAAAAGAATTTACTGTTCAACCTAAAGCCCCAAATGTTATCAATATTTCAAAAGATAAAGATAAGCTCATTATGCAAGGTGTCGTCTTCAAAAATTTGGATGAAAAGATGATAAAATACCTTGCTAATGCAAACATTTCTGGAGGTGTTCAAATTACTGATGTGTCTGATCTACCTTGGAAAAAAGTTGTTAAAAAAGGTTATATCGTTTTATCTATAAATGATCAACCTGTTAAAAATATTGAGGACGTTAAAAATATTATTTCTTCTAAAAGAGGAACTTTCTTATTTGATGGTGTTTATCCTGGTAATGTAAAAGTTAAAGAATGCTTCGCTGTAAGACTCGGCGACGATAATAATTAATGTCTCTTCAATAAATAAATTTCTTCTCCTTCATTTCTTAAAAAATATTTTTCCCTCGCTAATCTTTTCATCTGCTCTTCATCATTTTGAATTTTATCTAATTGAATCTTTATCTCATTAATCTGTTGAATGTAAATATTTTTTTCATATTTTAAATTTCTGATATTCTTTTTTGTTTTTTGTTGAGAAACCAAACTATTAGAATCGAAGAAAGCGACCCAGATACCAAAAATTAGAGCTGAGCACATGTAGAAATTATTTTTATAAAATTTTTTTATCCTCGTAAAGAAATCACTATTTATCGTCATAACTCATCCCTCCAAAATATTCTACATATAATTTATAATTCATATACGGAAGGAAAATTTCATCACAAGACCAAGGAAGATTTTTAATCTCTTCATCATATTCTCTCGTTGAAACCCGTATGGTGTAATACAAAATATTTTTTTTACCATTAACTTCAGTACCATAAACATTTATGACAGCATCTCTTGAGAATATATAATCACGTATTATCTGATCGTCGGAGAGTTTCATACTCGTCGTAATTTTTTAAAATATTCAAAAGATTTGTCCATCTACTCGAAATCTCCATAAATATCTTTTCAGATACAGACTTTATCAACTTCTCCTTATATAGCGATAATATTTTCTGTTAAAGAGTTTTCAAAATTCCATTTTATATCTTCAGTCTCAAAAATCTTTTGCAAGATACCAACAAGTTTTGGTTGAAGGACATATTTTTTCTTCAAGATACTTTTCTTCTCTTTTTTCTTTTCAGGAAATAAAAACAATAATTCTTTATTTATTATTTTCTTCATCGTAACAATATCATCACGTTTGATATTATTTTTTCTGGCGATCTTATTTGTCGTTAAACAGAGTGTCTTATTGATATCTTTTGTTTTTAAAAAGTCAAAGAGAATGTCAAAATTCAACTGTTTTGCGGTATAGTTCTTTTCAAAATTTCTAACGAGGTTGAAAAAAGAAGAATGAATTAAAGTTGATGAATAAAGAAGACGAGATTATAGTCAATAAAAAAACTCGCAAACTTTATTTTTGCTTGATAACAATATTAACATGGACCCCGTCGAGAGAGAAATTTTCTCGTAATCTATTATTTAAAAATTTTTTATACGTCGTTGTAACATCTTTAGGTCTATTACAGAAAAAAGCTATACTCACTGTATCATTGGGAACTAATTGTGTTATGTATTTAATTTTTATTTCCTTACCTCGAATAGAAGTTGGAGGAGTATGAGCAATGATAGGCAACATAACTTGATTGAGTGAAGAAGTCGAGATCTTTTGAGTTTTATTTTTATAAACTTGCGAGATCATTTTAACGGCGTCGAAAATATTTGTTTTATTTATTGCAGAAGTAAAAAGGATAGGAACATGACTTAAAAAACCTATTCGTTGAGATATTTCCTTTTTAAATTTTTGCATTGTATTGCTGTCTTTTTCGATCAAATCCCACTTATTAACAATCAAAATGAGTCCTTTTTTATATTTATCAGCTAAAGTTAAAAGAGTGAGATCCTGAGATTCAATACCTAATGTAGCATCTATCATATAGACACATATGTCACTATCTTTTATCGCTTTGATAGAACGTAACGTAGAATAAAATTCGATATCCTCTTTATGTTTAGATTTTTTCCTTATCCCTGCAGTATCTATCAAAATAAATTTTTCACCGAACTTATTATATAAGGTATCAATAGAATCTCTCGTCGTGCCCGGAATATCAGAAACAATATTCCTTTCTTCCCCAACTAAAACATTCAAAAAAGAAGATTTTCCAACATTAGGTTGACCAATAAGTGCTACACGAGGAATATTTTCTTCAACGGTTTCATCTTTTTTATTTTTATCAAAAAAACTAACGATTTTATCTAACAAGTCACCTGTTCCTCCTCCATTTATCGCAGAAATAGCAAAAAAAGAATCTTCATCATCTGAAAATTGCAATTGAGAAAAATCGTAAACATTAAAAATTTTTGTTGGATTATCAATTTTATTGACGACGAGGACTACAGGTTTTTTATATCTTCGTAAAAGGTTCGCAAATTCTTTATCGGCATCTGTTAAACCATCATTACCATCGACGACGAACATAAGCACATCTGATTCATCTATAGCAGTTTTCACTTGATTATTAATACCCAAAGAGATGACGTCGTCTTTAGAATTGTCAAAACCTCCAGTGTCAATAACTGTAAAATTAAAACCATTCCATTCGCATTCTCCGTAAATTCTATCTCGTGTTGTTCCAGAAACATCAGAAGTTATGGCTTCTCTTTTTTCTATTAGACGATTGAAAAGAGTAGATTTTCCAACATTAGGACGCCCTATAATGGATACAATATATGCCATACAAATATTTTTTATTAATAAATATATCTTAACTTTTATTATTGACGAATATGATTAACATCCATAAAGAGGTTTTCAAAGTTCTATCATTTCTAATACCAATTTGTGCGATAGCTATTTTTTTAGCGTATCAAAATTCTGCGAGTAAATATAAAAATGTCATCATCTTTATTTTGTCACTACTTTCATTATCTCTTACATCTTTTACATTGTTCTTTTTTAGAAATCCTCAAAGGGTTATCAATGTTCAAAAAAATGGTGTAATTTCTCCTGCGGATGGAACTGTTGTCATTATAAAAAAAGTTTTCGAAAATGAATATTTTAAGGATGAAAGGATGCAAGTTAGTATTTTTATGTCTCCTCTGAATGTTCACGTTAACAGATCTCCTATTGATGGTATTTTAAAGTATTACAAATATTACGAAGGACGCTATTTTATTGCCTCATTGGAAAAGTCAAGCGAGATGAATGAGCATAATACCTCTGTTGTACAAAGAAAGGATGGTGTTGAAATTTTGTTTAGACAGATTGCTGGTTTTGTCGCGAGGAGAATAGCCTATTTTAAGAACGTTAACGACAGTTTAAAACAAGGAGATGAAGTTGGTATGATAAGATTTGGTTCTCGCGTTGATTTATTTTTACCTCTTGATGCTGATATAAAAGTTAAACTTGGGGATAAGACGACTGCGGGAATTACTTTAATCGCTGATATAGAAAATAACGTGGATTAACCTCTCAAAAGTTTTTTATTCTTTATTTTCAAAATTTCTACCTCTTGTCTTAAAGCTCTGTTGTCATTCATAAGTTTTCGAACTCTAGATTGTAAAAATCTATTTCTTTTAACTAAGCTTCTAAATTGTAAAGCGGTAGTTTTAGATTTCAAATTACTCCATTTAATGTAACGATCTCCTGCTAATTCTCCAGCTTCATCTTCATAATTGCCGTATATATAAAAAATTTCTTCATCTTTTTTGTCATCTTTTTTATTGAGTTTATCAACATCGATATTTTTTTCTTTTTCAACCTTTTCATTCTTTGGTTCAGTACCTTTTTGAGAAGCATAAAATCTTTGTAAAATTCTCTTCATCTTCAAATTTTCGAGATACATCCTCTTAAAATCTTTCGAAGACATCTTAGCTTTAACAGTGCTCCATTTGGTAAATTCTTCTCCAACTAATTCATCACCAGAGACACCTTTTGCTAAAAATTTATCAGCTTGAATTTCTTTTTTTTCTCTCTCTTGATTTATCTTCTGAATTTCCAATTGCTCTTGTTTCTTTTCTTCTTCAGACTTCTCATCATTTTCTTTGACTGCGGTTTTAATGGCCCTTTGTTGTTGATATTTTTCATTCTGCTCCATGATTTTTTTCGTATCTGCATCAACTTTGTCAGACGCCATTTTTTCATTTTCTTTATTATTGTTTCCTTTAGCTTCTTTCTTCTTGCTGCCGAACGACCACGCTTTAACAACAGAATTGCTACCTATGAAAAATGACAATAATAAGGAAAAAACTATTCTTTTTAACATATATTTAAAATTAGTAATTTTTTACTTGGCGTAGAAATTTAATATCAATGTATTGCTTTTTTAATAAAAGGAGAAAGAAGCTATGGGCATGAATGAATTAAATCTGCAACTTTTTATTTTTAGGAATTTTTCAACATTCGAAAATCTTTTAACAACACAAAATGAAAAAGTAAAAATTGTCAAAATAGGAGACCTAAATTATAATGCAGGACCTGACTTCCTCAATGCACAAATATTTATCAATGACGTGTTATGGTTTGGTAATATCGAAATACATATAAAAGCTTCTGACTGGGAAAAACATTCTCACTCGCAAAGTCCTCTTTATGATAACGTAATACTCCATATCGTTTTAGAACAAGACAAACAAATTTTCAAAAAAGATCATTCGCCTTTGCCAACTTTAGAAATAAAAAAATACCTTAATACTTCCATAACTGATATTCATGTTGAAAAAAAATCTTGTGATCTCGATAAACTAAAAGAGATTTTCCCAATGTTGATTTTGCATCGTCTGAAAAAGAAAAATGATTTTATAATTTCCTTATTAAAGGATCTACATGGTGATTGGGAGGCAGTAACTTTTCATCTGGTTATGTATCATTTTGGTTTTAAAACGAATAGTGATCAAATGTTGCAACTAGCTTCTTCGTTAGATTTTAAGGTAATTAAAAAAAATATCAACGACGTACAAAATTTATTGGCATTGTTGGCTGGACAAGGAGATCTTTTAACTTTTTTCCCAGAGGAGGTTACTAAGAAATATAATTTTTTAAAGCAGAAATACGAATTAAAAAGGGATAAGATACTTTGGAAATATTCTCGTATACATCCACAAAATTTTCCAGAAGTGAGGATTCAGCAAGTTGTCAAATTGATTTATGGTAAAAATTCTTTATTAGAATATTTTTTAAATTTTGAAGAAAATGAAGAGTTAAGCGATCAAACTTTAAATCACGTAAAGATAAATATGACTATTCCGTTACAGTTTGCGTATAACCAGTATTATTGTAAGCCTAATGAATTTGTTTTAGAAAAATTAAAAGAGACGAAAGTAGAAAGTAATAAGATTGTGCGTGAGTGGAAAAAATTTGGAACGAAGATTTGTAATGGTTATGAATCGCAAGCGTTAATAGAGTTGGAAAATAATATTTGTAATAAAAATAGATGTTTGATTTGCCCTTTATTCAAGGACACTAACGAGATTAGGCAAGATGATTATATTTTATAAGGATCTATAGCCACATTGTAAATATCTGTGTTAGGTTGTTTCTTTTGCTTTTTTACGGTTTCACTACTTGCCTGCTTTAATTTGGAATTCAAAAGTTGTATAAAATCTTTACCAATGAATCTTTTTATCAACTCGGCATGATTTTTCATCTCTGGAGTTTGAACAAAGGAGGCAGAAGTACTATTAGTACAACTGATGTTTGTATTGTTGTCTTTTTTTATGAAAATTTTCCCATCACGTTGTTCAAATGCTCCTGAAAGGTTAATTAATTTTTTTTCAATATTTTTCAAACCTTTCATGTCAGCAATAGTAACTTGAGTATTTGTGATATCAAATTTATTTGTGATAACAACAAAAGGTTTTAAGTGATTTTGAATAATGGTAAGGCACTCTTGAGCACTTGTTTTCACAGAATTTAAAAAGAGAGTATAGGCAGTATCATCCATTAGGGCTTTTGAAGATCCTCCCCAAAAATTGTCATGGCAGATCTTGCTTAAGTCAGCATCTTCTTCAGAAGAAACTTTTTTCCCGTAGAAGCCGTAACGTTCTATTGCAAATAGACAAAATCCATTAAGCATTTTAAAACTTTTATAATCAATTTTAGTAAAAACAACGTCACTACTATTAGTATTCTGACCATAACACATGTCTTTAAAAGAGATTTTTAAACCTGTAACTTTATAAAAAACATCATCGTAGGTATTATACAAAGCATTTTTTATTTGTTCAAATTGGTCAGGGTATAAAACCATCAATTCTATAGCTCTAGTTGTCAAAACGAAACCAACTAAATTAGTAAGAACTTCCGGTTTTAAACTACTTTGTGAATCGTCACTGTAGATATCTTTTGTTAAGAAAGAGGAAATATCACTTGGAAAAGTAGGTATTTTGTCTTTAGGAATATTCGTCTTGTTAGAGAATGCAGCTTCGACATACTCTGGAAGATAGTCAATGTATTTCATTTCATTTTCCCAAGTCTGCTGTTCTTTTTTACTATCTTTTCTAGAAGTGAAAGCTTTACGATTTCTTTCTTTTTCTTGTTCCATTTTTAATTCAAAATCTGCATTTGTATTTTTACGGAAGGCATCGTAAATGTTATCCTTAGTGTAACTTACTTTTTTATTTTTTATCTCAGAAATTAGTTGGTCAACTCGAGACATACGACTTCCCGTCTTACCGCAACTAAAAATGCAGAGAGCCACACACAGGCTGGATAAATTTAATTTATTTTTTAACATAATCAAGATAAAGTTTTTATTTGAGGGACAGTAACAATTATTTTATCGTTTTTCGTATTTTTGTTGTTTGCAAGAGCAACAATTTCTTTACCAATTTTTGTAACATCAATATTTAAAAGATTTTTAAACAACAATCTTTTGTTTTTTAAATTTTGAACTTCATCTGTATCGTAATTTCCATTGTCATCTGTATGAAATGGAAGAAAACTTAGTTGATTGTTTTCACTTTTAGTGTATTTATTAGGATAAAGGAAAAAATATTTTTCATCTTCTTTCCTTAACATCTGATTAAAAATCAAAATATCTTTTTTTTGTAAATCTATTATTTCTCGGAAATCTTTAAATAAGAATGTAGAATGTTCCTGAATTTTAGGAATTTTCAAAGAATCTATTTTATAGATAACCAATAATTTATTGATTTCATCTATAACTTGTCTAATATAATTACAAAAATTCAAACTGAAACTCAGCAAAAATGCATTATTTTCAAACCCCTTAGTAGCTTGTATATCATTAGCACCCACGACATTTTTACCTCTTCCTATGTTTGCCATAGTTGCAGGTTTTCCAGTTTGAGGATGTTTTTTTAATAAAGCTAAAGATTCCATTATCCAAATTGGAGTTCCTACGACAATCTCTAAATTTCCAACACAATCATATGAAAATAAAGAAATTTTATATTCTTGTTCAACATTACACATAGAACGAAAATCCATTCTATTTTCGTCTTTATTGCTGTTTTTTAATTCTATCCCTGAGATAAGTTTAAAAGCAATCGTATATGCTTCATAAAAACCATCAATGATCTCTTTATAAAATCTAACTTTTTCACTGTCTTCTAAGTTGGTATTTTTCACAATAAGTAAAAGTGACGCAGCATAACCAGCAAGATAAAATTCTAAATTTCCCCAATATTCTTGTTGTTGAGTAGTATCGCTTAAACTTGCAATATATTTAGCTTTCTGAATTAAAAACTCTTTTGGTTTTTTAGGAAGTTTTAAAAATTGTTTATTTGCTGAAATTTGTACTTCTAAAGACTGGACATAAGTTGTAATGCAGTCAATATATTTTTGATCCTCAACCTCTTTATCGAGTATGGTTTCATTTTTTGATCTATTTGACAAAGATTTTCTATAGCAATCATTTTGTTTTGATAATATATCTTTAAAATGCTTGATACAAGTATCATTTAAAATATCAACGAATTCCTCTGGATTACTTGCCTCTAAAGGCTGTTGAATCTGATTATTTATCAAAGGAGTCGAACCACAGTGTAAAATTATACAAGATGGGAAAATACAACCTAAGACCCTTTTTGATTTATTAATCATACCCATAACAAAAATATAGTAAAATTTTAATATAAAAAATTCATAGTTCTGATGCGATACAGAGTTGACGAGGAATGTTCGATGTAAATTTTATCGGAGTGAAAAGTTGATATATTACGATATAAAAGTCAAATAGTCAAGTAAAAAATCGACAATTAAATTTTATATAAATTTTACTGTTGTATATTTCCGTAATACATTTTTTCATATTACACTTTGTTCCTAATATTCTCTCTGCTGTTGTATATTTGGCAAGTAAAAAAAATCTTTTAAAAAGACTTGATTTTTCAATTTTACGTCGTACACTCGTCGTAAAAATATGTTGCAATTAACCGATAAAACGAAAGAAGTTTTATTATATTCTTTCTTAAAAAAATGTAATACTCGTAATTTTTATTCTTTTTTCGCTGAGGTAGCAAGGGATGAAGGATATGAAAATATTGCTAAAATATTTGAAAAATTTTCTGATCAAGAAAAAGAACACGCTAAAGTTCTTTTCACATTTTTAAAAGGAGAAGGAGAAATAAAAATAAATCAAAACTTCGAAATACCTAAAAGCAATAGCACCTTACAAAATCTGAGAAATTCTTATAGCGATGAAGACTTTGATTATACTACATGGTACCCTAATTGTGCTAAAATTTCTAACGATGGTGGATCTGACAAACTGACTTCTATCTTCGTTAATATCGCTAATGCAGCTAAATATCACTCCAACGTCTTCAAACTTTTAATAGAAAAAATGGAAAAAAATATCTTCTTTAGATCTGCAACAAGAAAAATGTGGCGTTGTGAATCTTGTGGATGTATTTTTATCGGAGCTATAGCACCTAGCTCTTGCCATTTCTGCGACAAATCTCAAGATTTCTTTTCTCTAGCTGAAGACTTATAATCCTTTCCTCTCATCCTCTCTACCTCAATCTTCTTTCCACATATAATCGCTATAATAAAAAGAAATGGAATTGGAAAAAACTCTTTCAAAAATGATCGCAAACAAAATTTATCCTGACGAATATTATCTTATCCAACAAACAATAACTGATCTTGAAAATTACGAACTAGAAAAGAATTCTACTTTCAGCGTGATCAATGGATCTGTAGGATATTCCTCAAAAAAATAATTTTTTTTTAAGATCTACAATGGGTTTCATCTTTTATAAACTCTGAATCTTTATAAATTTGAAAACGTCAAAGAAGCATTAGTATATTCTATTATCGAGAAATAATTTTTCAGTGTTGATATTAAAAAACTTATCTTTATGTCTAACGAATAAAATATGTTTTGAAAATTTTAACGCCACGATTTATGAAAATGATAGAATTGCAATAATAGGAAGAAACGGCTCTGGAAAATCGACACTCCTAAATATGATTGCCGAACAAATACATCCCGACGAGCTCTTTCTTATTCCCCAAACGATAAAAGATTTCGAAGACCTAAGCGGAGGAGAAAGATTTATTAAAAAATTCCATGAAGCTATCAACAAAAGTCCTCAATTTTTACTTCTAGACGAACCTACAAACCATCTGGACAGTAAAAACAAATCTTGGCTCATCAAAATGATTAATAACTACCCCGGAACTGTCATCTTCGTCTCTCATGATATAAATCTTCTCAACAACTGTGCAAATACTCTTTGGCATATCCACGATGGAAATATCTCTGTTTTTCAAGGTTTATACGAAGATTATGTCAATGAAAACAAATTACAAAAAGAGAAATTATTAAGGCAATTTGAAAATATCAAACGAAAACAAAAAGAGGTAGTTCTGAAAATTCAGAAAGAACAAGAAAATACTGCGCGGAAGAAAAGTCAAGGAGAGAAAAAACTTCGAGATAAAAAATGGCTTAAAGTTGTAACAAATCAAAATAAATCGAATTCGGAAAATAGTCAAGGTAAAATTTCTAAAGATTTAAACTTACAACAATCGGATTTAGATTCTCAGATGAAAGATTTATTTCTACCAGAAGAGATAAATTTTAATTTTGATTTTACAGGGATAAAAAAGAATTCTACTTTCAGCGTTATCAACGGTTCTGTGGGGTATGAAAAAGATAAACCAATTTTGCAAAATCTAAATATAACCATCGACGACAACCTTGCTATTTGCGGTAAAAACGGTTCAGGTAAAACTACTTTATTAAGAGCTCTATGCGGTGATGAAAAAGTTTTTCGAACAGGAGAGTGGAATCTACCCAAAAAAATTCAATATATAGATCAACATTATGATATTTTAGACGACGAGAAAAACGCTATCGAGATCATCTCTGAGGCTAATAAAAATTTAAATACCAATGAAGTTAGACGTTTTTTAAGTGGTTTCCTTTTTAGATATAACGAAGAATGTAATTTAAAGTCAAAGTATCTATCTGGGGGAGAACGTGTGCGTTTAGCATTGGCAAAAATATGTTGCTGTCCTTCCGAACTGTTGATCCTCGATGAAATCACTAACAATATAGATTTGGAGACGAGAGAGCATGTGATTAAGATTTTGAAAAACTATCAAAACAAATTCATTGTCGTATCTCATGATGAAGATTTTTTGAAAAAGATAGAAATTAAAAATTTCCTTTATTTATAAACCAACTACGATTCCTCTTGTACTCTCAGAGAGATTTAAAAATTTACAAATTTAGTGAATTTACCGATGAATTTTATTTGTGCAGTATCAACGGGACCATTTCTATGTTTTGCAATAATAACTTCTGTCAAACCTCGCATATCATTCCCTGTTTCATCTTCATTGATTCCATAATATTCAGGACGATATAAAAACATAACGATATCAGCATCCTGTTCAATAGCTCCAGATTCCCTAAGATCAGACAAAATAGGTCTCTTATCTCCACCACGAACTTCCACGGCACGACTCAACTGCGATGGAGTAATAATAGGAACATCCAATTCTTTAGCTAAACTTTTCAACGATCTCGATATATATGCTATTTCTTGTTCCCTATTATTTATAGATTTTCCGCCTTGATCTGAAGTAATAAGCTGTAGATAGTCGACAATAATAAGCTGAATATTATGTTTCATCTTCAATTTTCTACATTTCGTTTTCAGTTCAAAGATAGATAAAGAGGCAGTGTCGTCAATAAAAATAGGAGCCTCAGAAAGTTCTTTAGTTTTATGAATTAGTTGTTGCCACTCATAATCTTCAAGTAGTCCTTTTCGTATTTTATCATTTTCAAGTTCGGCTTCAGCAGAGACAAGTCGGTAAGTTAATTGAACAGAAGACATTTCCAAAGAGAACATTGCAACAGGAATTTTATAATTTATCGCAGCATTTCTCACGAGTGATAACATGAAAGCTGTTTTTCCCATACCAGGTCTAGCAGCTACGATAATCAAATCAGATTTTTGCCATCCAGAAGTTATAGCGTCCAACATACGGAAACCACTAGGAATTCCCGTTACGAAAGATTTTGTTTTTCTTTTTGAATCTATATCATTTATCGTGTCACGTAAAACCGACTTCATGTCGGAATAATTTTTATTTACATGATTCGAAGATATAGAAAAAATTTTCAATTCCGATTGATCTAAGAGGCTGAAGACATCGACAGAATCATCATAAGCTTTTCTTTGGATTTCATTGGAAACAGTTATAAGGTCTCTTTTTATAGAATATTCCAAAAGAGCTAATGCGTGATACTCGATGTTAGCAGAAGAAACAACATTATCAGTAAGAGATTGAATATAGATTGCTCCCCCTACTTGATCTAATTTTTTGTTTTTTCTCAGCTGATTGACAACGGTATTTATATCGATAGGAAGATTTTGATTAAAAAGATCTAAGATAGCTTCGAAGATATATTGATGAGCAGGGTTATAAAAAGTTTTTACTTTGATAGTATCGACGATCACATTCAAAGCTTCCTTATCTATAAGAATAGCACCAAGAATACTAGCTTCAAGATCTAGAGCTTGAGGAGGTAATTTCGATTGTTTAATCTGAATCTTTTGACCGTCAGTCATTTATTCAATTTAGTCTTTATGAAAAATTTTTATATATCCTTTTTAAAACTTCGTTTTCTTCCACCAAAACCTCTCTTATCCCCAAAACCTCCTCTACTCCTAAATCTTTTATTTCCAAACTTATTAACTCTATTACCAAATTTATTAAAATCTCTTCTATCTGAAAATCTTTTTCTTCCTCCATTGAATTTACTTTTCTTCGATGGATCTAAAATACATTGAATAGCATCCCAACTTTTATCATCATTAGGAGTTAAAAAAGTTACAGCACAACCACTCGCTCCATTACGAGCTGTCCTTCCTACTCTATGCACATAATCTTCAGGAGCAAGAGGAACATCATAGTTTATAACATGCATAACATGTGGGATATCTAAACCTCGCGCGATAACATCAGTTCCGATCAATATTCTACTCTTTTTATTTCTAAACTTGTCGATAATTTTTTCTCTTGTTCTTTGATGTAAATCTCCATGAATAGAGCAGCAACGAATTTTATCACGCAACAATTTCCTACTCAACGCATCGACACCTTTTTTGGTTTTAACAAAGACAATGATAGAACCTTCACGCTCATTAATCTGTTTCAATAATTCATCATACTTTTCTTCTTCTTTGACATTTACAGTAGTCTGAATCAAATCTTTAGACAGAGCGTTAGGATCTTGAGGAGGTTGTACGAAAACTCTTTCAGGATTTTTCAATTGTTTTGCCGCCATTGCTTCAACTTCTTTTGGGAAAGTAGCGGAGAACATTAAAGTTTGTCTTTCAGAAGGAAGATATTTAAAAATACTTTCCAGCTGAATATAAAAACCCATATCGAACATTCTGTCGGTTTCATCGAGGATAAGAGTATGACAGTTAGATAAATCTAAAGTTTTTCTATCGAGATGATCAATAATTCTTCCTGGCGTACCAATGACGATACGTGTATTGTTTTTCAAATTTTTAATCTGAAAAAAATGAGATTCTCCTCCGATAAGAAGAGTAGAACGAATACCAAGTCCATGTTTACAGAGGGAAATAGCAACGTCTAAAACTTGTTGAGCTAATTCTCGTGTAGGTTCGATTATGATAGCTTTACTATCTTTGTTTTCGAGAAGATTTTTTATTGTAGGAATCAAGAAAGCTAAAGTTTTTCCTGTTCCTGTTTGAGCAGATCCTATAATATCTTTTCCTTGCAACCCCAGAGGTATAGTTTTTTCTTGTATTTCTGTTGGGTTGATAAACTCATTAGCATTCAAAGAATTTAGTAATGGTTCTGGAATATCTAGGTCGCTAAATTTAGTCATAAAAAATATTTTATTCTTAAAATATAAATTATAAAAGAATTTAGCATATATCTTGTGTATGGTCTCTTCGTCTAGGGGCTAGGACATCAGACTCTCATTCTGAGAACAGGGGTTCGATTCCCCTAGAGACTACTTCCATTTTTCTGTGGTTTATATCTAATTTCCCCGTTGATTTACGAATATGAAGAATTTAATAAAAGAAACAGAAGTAAAAAGTATTATAACGAAATCAAAATTACCAGCAAGTGACTACTGTGTAAACCCTTATATTGGATGTCTTCATGCGTGTAAATATTGTTATGCATCGTTTATGAAAAGATTTACGGTTCATGATGAAAATTGGGGAGATTTTGTCGATGTTAAAGTTTGGAAAGAAATAAAGAATATTGATCAATACACTGGGAAATCGATATTTTTAGGTTCCGTGACAGATCCTTATCAACCATTGGAAGAAAAATATGAAAGAACAAAAGCTTTTTTAGAGGAAATAAAAAATATTGACATCGAGTTAGTTATTTCTACAAAATCTGATTTGATCTTGAGAGATTTACCTTTATTGAAAATGTTTAGGAATTTGAAAGTTGCTTGGTCAATAAATACCTTAGATGAAAATTTTAAAAACGATATGGATAGGGCTGTCAGTATCGAGAGGAGGATAGAAGCGATGAAGAAATTTCATGAACAAGGTATTTGTACTGTTTGTTTTATTTCTCCCATCTTTCCCAAAATTACAGATGTAGTAAGTATTATTGAAAGATGTAAAGATTATTGTGATTTTGTTTGGCTTGAAAATTTAAATTTGAGAGGTGTTTATAAATTTAGAATTTTGAATTATATAAAAAAGAAATTTCCTCAGATCTACGATACTTATGACGATATATATCGTAAAAAAAACATGTTCTTTTGGCAAAATTTAGATTCTGAAATTAGCGAGTATTGTAAGAAAAATAATTTTAGCTATTTGAAAAATAATTCTTCATCTAAATCTCATAACGGTTCTCCTGTCGTTATCAATTATTTTTACCACGAAGAAATTAGAAAAAAGTAATTTTACTTTTCCAATGTAGACTACTCCTTATAAATTCAAAACCTCTGTTAGTCCATTTTTAACAATTATTTTTTTTTCAGGATCACCTTCGACAATAAAAGAAATTTTTATTTTTGCCGATGAATCTTTCTTTAAAGAAAACTTTATGCTCACATTATTGTCAATTGAGAAAGTACGTTTGATAGATATTAGCTTTTGATTATTTATATTCAAACCACCTTTCCAATTTGTTAAAAGTACTTCCCCACCTTCTAAAACTTCTACTTTACATATCAATTTTTCGAAAAAATTATCAGGCAAATCCACTTCATTGGTATTCTTTAGATTTAGCTTAAAACTACCTGATTTCTTCATTTTACTTGACAATGACTTAAAATCTGAAACGTAAAAGTTCAATTTATTAAAATCAATTTCAATTTTCTTCTCTTCTGATACTTTATTTTTGACAGGTGTTTTTTCTGGGAGAGATTTTGGTGCTTGAATTTGTTCTTTAGAATTTTTTACTGAATTTTCTACTTTGTCTGTATTTATGGTAGTTTGTTTTGATTTTGTCATTTTTTTATCAGCTCTAATTGAGGTAGGTTGATGAAAGGTTTCACTATGAGGTTGTTGTATGCTTTTATTTTGAGGAAAAATTTTATCTACATATTCATCGTCGACATAACCAACTACGCGATCTTTATCTTTAATAACTTTAAAACTACGTTGTTTCTTTAGTTTATCTATCGATCCCCACATTTTATCATAATTGGCGATTGGTTTTCGTGGTTTAGTATTTGAGCAAGAGAAAAATAATAAAATTCCAAAATATTTATAATGGTGCATGATAAAACTTTCGCATAGTGTTCACTGATTTATTGTTTTAAAAAATACAATGGTAATATTTTTTATTTTGCTCAATATGATCTGAAGATATTAAAGTG
>CAMEYY010000016.1 GCA_945947725.1 uncultured Cytophagales bacterium
TTAACTGATATTCGCTGGTATAGAGGTATGCGACATCTAAAAGTTCTTCCTGTTAGAGGACAAAGGGCTAAAAATAACAGTCGAACTCGTAAAGGAAAGAGAAAAACTGTTGCTAACAAAAAGAAAGTTACTAAATAGTTATGGCAAGTTCTGATAATAAAAGAAAGGTTTACGTTGGTAGTGTTGGTAACGTTTATATAAAAGCTACTTACAATAATATTATTATTTCTATTACCAATGCTAATGGACAAGTGTGTGCTTGGTCTTCCGCTGGTAAAATGGGGTTTAAATGCGCCAAAAAGAAAAACACTCCTTATGCTGCACAACTAACAGCTAATGATTGTGCTAAAAAAGCTATGGAATTAGGTATGAGTTCCGCAAATGTTTTTGTTAAGGGAATAGGAATGGGACGTGAGGCTGCTATTCGTACTATTCAAGAAACTGGTATCAATGTTTTGAAAGTTTGTGATACAACTGGTGTTCCTTTTAACGGGTGCCGTCCTCCTAAACGTCGTAATTTTTAATTTTTTATGGGTAGATATATTGGTCCTTTAGATAAAATTGCTCGTCGTTATAACGAGCCAATGTTCGGAAATGGAAAATTTAATGACAATAAAAGAAAAGGTTTAATTTCTCACGGAAAAAATTCTTTTAAATGTAGAGTCTCTGAATATGGAAAACAACTTTATGATAAAAATAAGTTGCATTATCTCTACAATATCAGAGAAAAACAACTTTCTAATCTTTTTCGTAAAGTAACAAGAAAAAGAGGAAATGTTGCTGTTGAATTTATTCAAGAACTTGAAATGAGATTGGATAATGTCGTATTTCGTTGTGGTATCTCTCCAACAAGAGGCGCTGCTCGACAAATGGTCTCTCACAAACATATCACCGTCAATGGTAAGGTGGTTAATATCGCTTCTTACGTTGTTAAAGTTGGTGATGTTATTGGTTTGAGTGAAAAAGCTAAAAAATCTTCTAGTCTTCTTGATGTCATCGGGGATAAAAAAGGTGATTTAGTTTGGCTTGAATTTGATAAAGATTGTTTGGTTGGAAAGATCTTAGCTAAACCTGAAGTTTCTGAGGTCCCTGAAAAAATTAATATCGGAAATATTGTTGATTACTACTCTAAATAATCTATGGGTTTTTGTTCTAATAATGTTGGAGGTGCTAATCCTTCAAGTATTTCTTTGCCTGAGGCTATTGAGGTTAATGAAATCAATGAAAATGAATCTGAATTTATTTTCAAAAATTTAGAGAAAGGCTTCGGTACTACTATCGCTAATGCTTACCGTAGAACTTTAATTTCTTCTGTTTTAGGTTTTGCTATCACTGCTATAAAAATTCCTGGTGTTAAACATGAATTTGATGCCGTTCGTGGTATAACCGAAGATATGATCAACTTGATCCTTAATGTTAAGCAGGTGAGAGTTCGTAGAAAAGAAGGTTGCTGTGAACATTGTGAACGAATACCTGTACATGTTGAACATTGTTCTAAATTTACTGCTAAAGATTTTTTCAAAAATTCTTCTTGCTTCGAAGCTGTGAAAGGTAATGCGGTTATTTTTCATATTGATCCTTCTATTGTTTTGGATTTTGAAATCATCGTGGGGGAAGGTTTTGGTTTTGTTATAAGTGATAATCAAAAATGTCTCCCTGAAGGTGAAGGGTTTATTGCTATTGACTCCGTTTTTACGCCTGTTAAAAATGTGCGTTTTGTTATCGAAGAGGAAAGTAATTCGGAAAACTTAAGTTTATTTGTTACTACCGATGGGGAAATAACTCCTAAAAAAGCTGTTGAAGATGCTTCACAAATCTTGGTTTCTGTCTTCTCTTTATTACTTGGTAAATGTGAAGATAAAGCTGAACAAGAAGAACAAGAATCTATCTTCTCTGTTAATGACTCTGTTTTCAATATGCATAAACTGTTGATGACACCTATTTGTAATAGTAACGTTAATCTTTCTGTTCGTGCTTGTAACTGTTTGAAAAGTGCTAATATTTCTACTTTAGGAGATCTTGTCACTAAAACAGAAGAAGAATTAATGGAACTGAAAAACTTTGGTAAAAAATCTTTAAAAGAACTTAAAGCTTTGATCGAAAGTAATAACTTGAAGTTTGGAATGGATTTATCTGATTTTAAAATTTATAAAAATAAGTAATTATGAGGCATGGAAGAAAATTTAATCACCTTGGTGTAGATTGTGATCGACGTAAATTATTACTTGCTAATCTTGCTAAGTCTTTGATTTTAAATAAAAGAATTGTTACTACTTTGGCAAAGGCTAAAGCTTTAAGAGTTTATGTTGAACCTTTGATTTCCAAATGTCGTATTGATACTACTCATTCTCGTCGTGTGGTTTTCTCTTATTTCCAAGATAAGAAAATTGTTAAAGAACTTTTCGGTAACGTTGCTGAGTTAATTGGTGATAGAAAAGGAGGTTATTTAAGAATTTTACGTGTCGGTAGAAGACTTGGGGATAATGCTGAATTGGCTATGATTGAATTTGTTGATTTCAATACTATATATTCTAAGAAAACTAACAAAAAAGAAGGTAAAAATAAAAATACTAAAACTGCTAAAAAAGTTGCTCCTGTAACTGAAAAAGAACAAGCTGCTTCTGCTGTTTAGGTTTTTACCTTTTTTTTTAAAATTCTTTTTTTTTCTAACTTTTTATCTAATTCAAAAACTTTATAAAATATTTACTCCTATCTTCTTGAAAATTGTTCTCTTTTATCAAATACAAAACTTAAATACCTTATTTTTCAAACACGAAACGAGTTTATATAATGAAGTTAACTTTTTAAATTATCGAGAATTTTTTTGATTAGGCGATTCGCCCTGGAGTTCTAGGATAAAGAATAACGTCACGTATATTATCCATCCCGGTCATGAAAATAACTAATCGTTCCAAACCTAGTCCAAACCCACTATGCACAACAGAACCGAATTTCCTTGTATCTAAATACCATTGTAAAGAAGTAGGATCGATATTCCTCTTTTTCATAACATCTAAAAGAATATCTAAATTTTCTTCTCTCTGAGAACCTCCAACAATTTCTCCTATTCCTGGCAACAAGATATCCATAGCGGCAACAGTTTTTTTATCAGGATTTTGTTTCATGTAAAAAGCTTTTATCTCCGCAGGATAATCCGTCACAATAACAGGACCATTGAAATATTTTTCTGTTAAATATCTTTCATGTTCTGTTTGCAAATCACAACCCCATTCGTCGATTTTATAAGAGAAAACACCATTTTTATTGTATTCACAATCTTTCAAAATGTTAATGGCTTCAGTATATGTTACACGAGTAAAATCTTTTTCAAAAGCTAACTGCAACTTGTTAATTAAGGATTCACCTTTTTCTCTTTGACATCGTGCGTCCAAAAATTCTAATTCGTTTTTACAATGTTCTTTTACATACTGATAAACAAATTTTAAAAATTTCTCAGCCAAATTCATGTTGTCGACGATATCGTAAAAAGCCATTTCAGGTTCAATCATCCAAAATTCAGCGAGGTGTCTTGCAGTGTTGGAATTTTCAGCACGGAACGTTGGTCCAAAAGTATATACTTTATTAAAACCAAAAATCGTCGTTTCTCCTTCAAGTTGACCAGAGACAGTTAAATTCGCATGTCGTCCAAAGAAGTCGTTTTTAAAATCCTTATCACCAGCCTCCAAAGTTGTTACAGTAAAAAGATCTCCAGCACCTTCAGCATCATTAGCAGAGATGATAGGAGTATTTACATATATAAAATCATTCTCTTGGAAAAATTTATGGATAGCAAAACTTATTGCATTCCTAACACGAAAGACAGATTGAAAAGTTGTTGTACGCATTCTCAAATGAGAAATATTACGCAAAAATTCCATCGAATGTTTCTTTGGTTGAATAGGATAGTCGACAGCAGGAGCAAAACTTTTTATTTCAACAACTTCCATCTCAAGACCATGTGATCCACAAACCAAATTACCAATAACTTCTAAACTGGCTCCAGTATTTATTTGATCAAGAACATTAGTGTCAATAACGCTATGATTTACAACAAGTTGAAGATCTTTTATCGATGAACCATCATTAAGCATTATGAAAGTCAAACTCTTACTTTCACGTTTCGTTTTTATCCAACCACAAACGGTCAAATTCTTTTGTGCTTGCGAATTTAATATGTCTTTTATTAACATAATTTTTTACAATAAGTCAAAACTAAAGCCAAAACAGAAAACATTTCCTTTTGCATCATTTTCTGAGATTTTGTCTTTATCAAAAAAAGAAGTGAAATAATATTTAAAAAATACCGCTAAACGTTGATAGCCAAAATCAAATCCCCCAAAAGCATAAAATCTATTAATACCAATTAAATCATCATTACCAGAAAAATTTAAAATAACACCATTATACTTTTGTTTATGAGTAGTCTCAAGAGATCCACAAAATTGTAAACCTGTTCCTCCATGTAGAGAAAAATTAAAACTATCACGAGGATCAAATTTATCAAAATAAAAAGTTAATTTTCCACAAAGACCCAAATTCCAACAACTTACCTCTGTTGATTCAATAGCTTTGTCAAATATTTTTTCAACAATCTCATTATTGTCATTAGAAAAAAGTTTGATTTTATTAATTTTTTTGTTTCCATCCCAAAATAACGAAGATCTACCAATTTCTACCCCCGTAGCTATATATAAACGAGAAGTATATATAGGGAAATTAACAAAGAAAGAAGCGTTTACATTTCTTGAACCAAAGATACCGTATGAAACTTTTTTATCATTGGTATTATCTGCACATAAAATATTAAAGCCTAGAGTCGCAGGTAGAGAAAGAAAAATTCCAGAAGAGTAAGTCGGAACTCCTTGTTTTTCAATTTCTTCTAAATCACTTTGTATATTATCAATATCTATATCTCTTTTTATTTCAATTTTTTTCTCAGCTTCAATTTCGTTAGCAAAAGATTTTGTAGAGAAAAATGAAAACATCGCAAAAACTAAAAGTTTTTTATTTTTTTTCATTCCAAACACCATGATATAACGGTACATTTTATCGTATAGTATCAATATATTTCCAAATGCATATTTTTTCCCCGTTTAACTACTTTTTTCGGTACATATACAAGCGCCTTTTAGATAGTTATAATCACTCTCAACAATTACAAGAAGAACTATTCTTTTTCCTTATCGATCAAGGTTCAAAAACACTTTTCGGTTTTGATCATAATTTTAAACAAATAAAAAGTATCGACGATTTTAATAAGTACGTCCCGATAAGTACATATGAACAAATTTTACCTTATATCGACACCATGATTCGTGGAGAACAAAATGTTTTATGGCCAACTCAAATTAAATTTTTCGCAAAATCTTTCGGGACAACAAACGTGAAAAATAAAAATATACCTATCTCTCTTGAATGTTTGAATAAAAATCATCACAAGGCAGAAAGAGATATGTTAGCTATTTATTTACATAACAATCCAGAAAGTGAAATCTTAAAAGGGAAAAATATATCTATCTTTGGTGTAAAAAATGGAAATAAAAAAGATTTCGAGGCCGTCTGTGGAAAATTTACTTCAATGTTCTGGGATGATTTTTCTGCTTGGCCTAAAACTATTGTTCCAACAAAAGAAAAAATACATCAACAAAATAATTTGGATGAAAAATTAAAACTTTATTCCAATGCAGATATTCGTTCTATCTCTGGAACTCCTGAATTGACTCTAACGTTCCTAAAAATGTTGATAGAAAGAAAAAATGTCGAAAATATTCATGAAATTTGGCCCGATCTCGAAGTATTTTTTTTCAGTGGAATGTCTTTTTCTCCATTCCGTAAATATTTTAAAAACATAATTCAATACCCAATCAAAGTTCAAGAACAGTATAATGCTGCTGAAGGTTTTTTCGCTGTACAACTATCTCCTGAAGACAACGATTTGCTCTTGTTACTAAATCATGGTATCTTTTATGAATTTGTTGAATTTGATGACTTCGCTAAAAATAATTTTACCGATGTGAAAACTATCAAAGATGTTGAAATTGGAAAAATTTATGCCTTGATAATAACGACATGCTCTGGTTTATGGAGATATGCTATAGGAGATACTATCGAATTTACTTGTCTCAATCCTTTTAAAATCAAAATCGTAGGAAGAACAAAATTATTTATAAATACCTTTGGAGAAGAGTTGACCTTACAAAATGCCGAAGAAGCTCTCGCCTTTGCTTGTGAAAAAACTGACAGTTCTATTACTAATTACACCGCAGGACCAAAATATTTTATCGATAACTTACACGGATGTCATGAGTGGGCCATTGAATTTTCTAAAACTCCTAAAGATCTCGATACCTTTGTTCATATTTTAGATGAAAAATTAAAAAGTTTAAACGCTGACTATAACGCTAAAAGATATAAAGATATCGTATTAGGATGCCCTATTTTAACAGTTTTACATGAAGACTTTTTTTCTAGATGGGAAAAAACACATTATAAATTCAGAGGATACTACAAAACTCCACACCTAGCTAATTCTAGAATATTTTTAGACGATATACATAGGTATTTGTAAATTGTTTAATGCTCATTGGAACAAAAAAATTTTCTAAGGGGACACACGTGATGGCAATAATCAACATCACTCCTGATTCTTTTTTTCAACAAAGTCGTTTGCATGGTCTCGATAATATCTTCAAAACTGTCGAAACTTTTATTCGTGATGGTGCTGAAATTTTAGATATAGGTGGACAATCTACACGCCCAGGTTTTGATATGATCTCGTGGGAAGAAGAAGCAGAAAGAATTTTAAAACCTATCATCGAAATAAAAAAAAGATTTGATGTACCTATTTCCATAGATACCTTTTACTCTCAAGTCGCTGAAGAAGTTCTGAAAGAAAAAGTCGATTTGATAAATGATGTGTCAGGTTTAGATTTTGATAAAAAAATGGTCGATGTGATCGCCAAATATAACGCTGCTGTTTGTCTCGTTCATAATTCTAGAGATGATGAAAATTGTCAAAATACTTTACAAGAAATTGTCGACAGCTTGAAAGATAAAGTTGCAAAATGCATCGAAGCTGGCGTTGATAAAGAAAAAATTTGTTTGGATGGTGGTATTGGGTTTGGAAAAACTCTCGCACAAAATTGGTTTTTATTAAATAATTATGAAAAACTACATGTGTTAAAATTTCCTTTACTTTTAGGAACGTCGAGAAAATCTTTTTTGGGTGGGAATGTGGAAGATCGTCTACAGAAAACTTTGGATACAACAAAGTTGGCTATAGAAAAAGATGTGAGATTTGTTCGTGTTCATGATGTTAAAGAGAATTTTAACGTTATAAAAAATTATTTAGCATGCTAGAAAGAAAATGTGTTACCATTGAAAATTTGACAGTCATGGCTTGTCATGGTTGTCTTCCTGAAGAAAAAGTTCAACAACAACCTTTCCGTTTTGATATAAAAGCTTTTTTAAACTACGAAGACTCTTGTTGTAATGATGATCTAAACTCGACAGTAAATTATGTTGCTCTTGCAGAACGTGTTTGTGATTTTTGTACCAATAACTGTTTTGATCTTTTAGAAAAATTAGCAAGCGAGACTTGTAGGATTTTGATGGATGAATTTCCAATGATAGATGAAATACAAATCGAATTGAAAAAAACTCAACCTCCTACAACTTTACCTCTATCTAGTCTTGGTGTTTCCTTTACTTTAAAACGAGAATTTGTTTATTTGTCTTTAGGAAGTAGCCTTGGAGATAAAGCACAATTTTTAAACAACGCTATCGATCGTTTGAAATCAATTCGTGGAGTCAATGTTTTAAAGGTTTCTAATTTTATAACAACAGAACCTTATGGAGGGGCTGCGGCAAATAATTTATTTGTTAATGCTGCTGTTAAGTTGTCTACATATTTAGAACCAGAAGAATTTTTCAGTTTTACTCATAATATAGAGCTTGTTGAAGGGAGAGTGCGTGGAGATAAATGGGGTGAAGATAGGACTTTGGATATCGATATCGTTTTTTGGGGAAGAAAAAAGATTTTTACGAAAAATTTGAGAGTTCCTCATTATGATTGGAAAAACAGAGATTTTGTAAAAAAACCTATCGCTGAACTCGATCCTTTTATTTTAGAAGGGTGGGATTAAATTCTGCTCTCTGCGTAATATTCATTGTAATTTTAGTTTCTTTTTGTTCATTTTTAAATTCTATTTTTGCTTCAATACCACTCCTTCTTCTATCTAAATTTATTTTTGAAAAAATATGAGATATCGGCACTACGCCTGAAGATATATTCCACGTCGGATCTAAAGGGACCCATTTACCATTCCAGAAAATAACATTCCAAGCATGAGGAATAAAATTTACATCGGTAGAACTATAAGCAACACCAGAGACAACATAACAAGGTATTTTTAATTCTTGTATAAGACGTTTGAACAATATAGCGTAATGCTCACACACTCCTTTCCGTTTTATAAAAATAGACTCAGCACTAATTTTTTTCCCTGCCATCTCTACATCGTATTGCAAAAACTTATTCACCCAACGACAAACTTTGACATATGCAGGAACTTTTGACTTATCTTCGGATAAAATTTGTTTAACTACTTTATTAAAATCGATAGTTTCATTTTCACAGAAATCTTCATTATCAATAAGAGAATTATCAAATTTGTAAGGCCCACAATAATTATTAACTTGAGACTTAAATTCATATTTTTGAAAACAAGAGTTACTAGTTTTTGAACGTACGACGATATGATTATTTTCAATTTTATATCCAACTTTTTTCCCGTTAAAGAAAACAGCAAAATTTTTCACTTCGTTATTTGCTCCTTTGTATAAAAGGTCTGTATTTAGACGTAAATTATTGAGATAATTATCAGAAAAAACAGAGACGATGGTATTTAAATCCCATGAAGCTTTCTTTAAACAAATTCCTATTTCTTCTTCGATACGATTTTTTAAAATACCATTCCATGTCAAAGATCCATTGGAATTTTTTTTAAGGAAATTCAAATTCGAATAAACGACAAAATCTTTAGGTATTTTAACGATCAATTTAACTTCAGCTCCTTTTACATATTCTGGAACAGAAATACAATCTCTTTTAGCGAATTTTAGTTTTCGATAAGATTTTTCGTATTTCAAGTCGTAATTGATTTTTATTTTGGCTTTTTGTTGATTATAAAGTTTTCCAATGTCGATTAATAATTGATTTTCATCGAAAGAAAAATTTGTACTTTTATCATCAAGTTGAACGTTTGTGATTTTTATTTTTTGTTTTTGATCGAAATTAAGTCCCCACTGGGTATAATATTTTCCACTTTGTAAATCTTGAGCACAGATCTCAATATTTGTTTGTACATTTTGATGATCATTGTTTGAGAAATTGTGTATTTGTTCCCAACGATGAATGGAAATGGAATTTATAGAAAGAAAAGATAATAAGTTTGCGAGATAAAAAAAGTATTTCCTCATACATTAAAAATTTAAGTAAAATAGAAAAAGCCAATGTAAGAGAAAATTAACGATGCAAATATATGATTTAATTTTTTCGAAAGCGTTATGGTTATTAATAAAGCTAAGCAATCTTTTGCAGGAAGACAACTTTCAGAGTTAAGAGAATGTTTGGTATATAAGCTAAAAAGATGTTAAAAAGGTTACTCAATTTTCTTTTCCCGCAGCAGTGTATTCATTGTCATAAAGTTATAGAACAAAAATTTTTATGTGATGAATGTTTTAAAACTATAAAATTTACTGATGATCATTTATATCCAACATCTAGTCAATGTTATGCACGTTTAGTCGATGAATTAGGAATTAAGGTGGGTATGTCGATGTGTTTTTTCAATAAAGAAACTGCGATACAAAGTTTAATGCATTGTTTAAAATACGGGAAGAAACCAAAAATTGGGACGTGGATAGGTAGGATGTACGGAGAGAAGTTATTGTATTACCATTTTGAAAAATCTTTTGATGTGATGATCCCTATTCCTTTACATAAAGATAGGTTTAAAACGAGAGGATACAATCAAAGTTACATGTTTGCGAAAGGTATGTCTGATATTTTACATATCCCTGTTGAAGAAAATGCTGTTATTAGGACAAGAAATACGATGAGTCAAACGACGAAACCTCGTGCTGAAAGATTTGAAAATGTAAAAGGAGCTTTTGCTATTGTGGATCCGAATAAAATAAAGGATAAAAATGTTTTACTTATCGATGATACTATAACGACAGGGGCAACACTTATTTCGTGTGGAAAAGAAATTTTAAAATGTCAACCTAAGAACTTAAGTGTTGTTACTATTTGTGTTGCTGTTGATTAATTTTTTGAATAAATAGTCCACTTATATATTGGTGTTTTATAAATACCATTTAAAAGACAATATGTTCCTAAAGCTTCGTACGTTCTATATAACATTTGAAAAAAGAACTTATCCGAATTGCCTTCTTTATATTCATGTTTATCGAGAATTTTGTATTTAGTTTTGCCACCTGCATTTTTTTTTACAAATTCTTTCCATAGAGGTTCAAGAATCTTGCTTGAAAATTCAGCATAAAGTTTTAATTCATTATTACCTTCTCGTATTTCTTTCCATTTTTCTTCTTTCACTTTATTTAACTCTTTTGATATAGACTCAGATAATTCTTTCGAAGATTGATTTTGCTTTATACAATTGATCAGTTGCTGACTATCATCACATCTACAGAATAAATAATCACCAGCATTTCTACCATTTGGAGTACCTATAGCATTTAATAAAGCAAAAGTAGCAAGGGCAAAATCTGTTATATTGCCTTCATGAGTTTGTAAAGTTTTACTATCATCCGCAAAAATAGGATTTTTTACATCCGTATTTTGAAAATTATAACTTTTCCATGCATCGTGTGTAATATATAGTAAATCATTAACAGACGTACCATTATTAAAACATTGATAAAAGCAAAAATTAATAATGTACCTATAGTCTAAAGTTGCATACCCATTCATATCTTCAAATTTTAAATTAATATTAAAAGGAGTATGCCATTCGGTAATGTTGCTACTTGGAGCATAGTATCCAATACCGCCAAATAAAGAATCTCGAACAGCTTCACGTATATCTTTTTCGGACATATCACACGAAAAAGTTCCACTTAGATCTAGAACAACATCTATCGTTGGATCAATATTAATATATTTTAAAGTTGTATTTATTATTGCCCAAACTACACCTAAAACCTGATGATTTAAAAAACAAAGAGGATGATGAGAAGAAAATAGTCCACAACCATTTACACATTTTAATTTTTTATCACTATCAAATTTGCAGCCGAACTTTTTGAATGCATATGTCGAAAAAGCAATACAAAAGTTTTTAATTTCATCTTCATCACATTGAGATTCAACTTTAGAAAAATTTGCATCGTACTTAATTCCAAACATATCGCAGATCTTCATTATTGAAACTTCTGTTGCACTTGTTAAAGGGAAAGAATCTTCTTTGGATTCATATATAAACCTATCTTTCTCTATTCCTAAAAGACTAGACATGTGGTCATTTGAAATTTCTTTAACATGAATTTTTAAAATTTGAATTAGGTTTTCCCAAATGATCTTTTTTTTATTTTTATCAAACACCTGAGGGAATCTAGCGTAATCAAAATCATTACCATCCTTTTTTTTGAAAGATGATTGATTATCAGAAAAGAATTTTTCCCATTCTGTTTTCTCCTTAAAACACATGACCAGCAAAGCATGAAAATCTAGTAAAATAGGAGTATTGTCAAAAGAAAAAATTTCCGCTGCGATATTACTTATCAAATCATAAGACTTCCTTTTATTGATTGCTTCTTCTGTGTTAAAGTTTCCAGTGTTAGGTTCTTTAGAAGTATCAATGCTGAAAGTTTGAGTGAGTTTATGGAAATAATCTAAGAGTTCTGGTGATTTTGTTAAATCTCGTTCTATATCGGATTTGTGTTTGATGAGGATTTGTTGATCTTCCGGTAAAAGTTTTGCAATTTGCATTTCTTTAAGAGCGTTAAAGATTTTCGGCCAATTATTAGGGTATTTACACATTAAATCCTGAATATATGCTTTTGTTGGAGCATTGGGATTATCATTCGTGTTAAGTAATGAATTATTTTTTTTATCTTCTTTTTTACAAGAGTATAAAGATAAAGCGATCAAAGGTATAATTTTTTTTATCATCAATTTTCAAATACTTTTATAAAAATATAAACAGAACTAGTCACGGGGTAAAATTTGATCTTAATGTTGAATTTATGGAGACAGAAAGAAAGTATACGGTTTTAGCGAGAAAATATAGGCCAAAAAATTTCGATGAGATTATCGGTCAAGAAACAATAGTATCAACTTTAAGGAATATTTTGAGAACTAAAAAGATAGGTAATGCTTATTTATTTTGCGGACAAAGAGGAGTTGGAAAAACGACGACGGCAAGGATTTTTGCCAATGCTATCAATTGTGAAAATATTTCAGAAGATAGAAATCCTTGTCATTCTTGTAATGCTTGTGTGAATTATAAAAATGTTTTTGAACTAGATGCTGCATCGAATAATTCTGTTGAAGATATAAGGAATATTATAGATCAAGTTCGTTATGCTCCATCTTTTGGAAAATTTAATGTTTATATCATTGATGAGGTGCATATGCTTTCTCAAGCTGCTTTCAACGCATTTTTAAAAACATTAGAAGAACCACCTGTTCATGCTGTATTTATTTTGGCGACAACAGAGAGAAATAAAGTTTTACCAACGATAATGTCACGCTGTCAGATTTTTGATTTTAAGCCAGTGTCTGTGGAAAATATAGTTCAGAATTTGAAAAATATTTTAGCAAAGGAAAAAATAAGTTATGAAGAAGAAGCTTTATTTTTGATAGCAGAGAAATCAGATGGAGCTATGCGTGATGCTTTGTCGTTTACAGATTCTGTGTTGAATTTTTCCCTTGAGTATATATCTCGAGAGTCTGCATATAAGGTTCTTAATGTTGTTGATACTCAAAAATATTTTGATCTTGTTTCTTGTTTGATAGAAAAAGATACTTTTGATACGATTTTAAAATGTAATGAAATTTTAGCTGAGGGGTATGATGTAATAAATTTTGCTTCTGGTCTATTAAATTTTTTTAGAAATTTACTTTTGTCAAAAGATATTTCGACTATGAAGTTTATTGTTGGTTCTGAAAATTTTGTTTCGAAATTGAAAGATTTGGGAGAGGTTTTAGAAACTGAAAATATACTTGCATGTATCTCAGAAATAAATTTTTGGTCTTTGAATTATAAAGAACAAATAAATAAAAAATTTTCCTTTGAATTTCTTTTGTTTCGCTTGAAAAAAAACATATACTGTAAAAGAGCTGTCGTTCGAAATACATCTATAGATAAGCCTATTATTGAAAAAAACGATATAAAAAAAACTTTTGATCTGAGTTGTTTGAACATGGAAAAAAATGCTTCAGAATCTGAAGATATTTTTCAAAAAAAGCAAGATCTTTTAGGTATTTTCGAAAATGAAATTGCTTTAACAAGTGTATAATTTTGTGGTTATGGAAAAGATGAAAAAGAAGGAGATTTTAGCAAGTGAAACACCAACGTTTGAACAGATGAAAGCATTTGCTAGCGTTTATTGTGTAAGACAAGAACAGTATACGAAATTTATCAGCCAAAAGTTAAAAAAGAAATTTAATGCGTCAAAAACAGATATTGAGGAAATTGTTAAATGGCTGAAGTCTGTGAAAATTTTGGATGACTCGCGTTTTGCTAATGCTTTTGTTCATGATAAAATTTTTTTAAGTAAATGGGGTATTAATAAAGTTGTAGCTGGATTACGTTATCGAAATATTTCTGATGAAGTCATTATGAAGGCTGTGTTGAGTATAGATCAGGAAAAATATTTTAATATAGCTAAAGAAGTTTTTGATGATATTTATAAAAATGAAAAAAATAGATTGAAGATCACTAAAAAAATGGTTTATAAAGGTTTTCAATATTCTATTATTTCTCAGTTGTTTAATCAAAAGATTGGAGTTTAAATTTCTAACGCTTTTTTCTATCTGATCTTTATCTCTTATTTTCTTTAAGCTTCTTTTGTTTAAGTATATTTATACTAATATATTTATAGTATGAGTTTATCTGATTATGAGGACAGAAAAAAGTAAATTGCTTCAAATAAGTTTGTGTGTTCTTAGTTGTGTTTTCTTTGGATGCGGTAATAAAAATAATAATAGTACACTAGTTGATAGTACTGAAACTAATACTCAAGAACCATACGGAAATGATATTAAATCTAAAAATGAGGTTTGTAATCCTTTAGTGAATGTTTTACAAAAAGTTTTTGAAAGTAAAAAAGTTAAAGATTTAGTTAATGATGCTAAGGGATTTATTAATGAGGATGGTTCTTTGAAAGATAATGCAGATAAAGATAAATTTAATGAAATATTAGAGAAATTGACAGAGGCTATTGAGGAGGAAGCTGATAAGGTTTTAAACAAATTTTCTATTGATGAGATTTTAAGTGATGTTAAAGAGTCTGACAGTATTCATGAAATTAAAGATCCTAACCTTAAAAATGTCTTAAAAAAATTAAATTTAATTAATGATATAATACAATCTTTAGAAAAAGATCCTTTAAAGTATCTTTACAAGTCTGGAAAAAATAGCTCCTTATTTTTTCATCGCAGTACTTTAAAAGCTCTGGATTTTGCTTGGAATCGTAGTGTTAAGATTATTCAAAAAGCTTTCGAACAAAGTAAGGAAAAATGGAGCAAAATTAATGAGAATTCTGAACTTGGTGAAGATCTGAAAGAACCTTTTAATAAAATGTTTGAAAAAGTTTCGGATTTTTGCATTAAAAATAGTGAAACTCGTACTACAATTTTGAGACGACTTTATAAAAAATTAGGTGATAAATTGTTGAAGGATAAGGGGGATTTGTTGTTTGATTTTATTGATGTTAATAAAGATGAAAATAAAATAAGTAGTGATTGGTCTGATTTTGTTTTTTGTTATTATTACCTTGGTACCAAAACTAGCCGTAGAGAGTTTGCTAATCTTTATTGTGTTTATAAAGGAACAAGTGCACAAAAATTTGAAAGTAAGAAGGAGGTTTTTGGAGGAAAATTGGATGAGTTGCAAAAAAAATATTGTGATGTTTGTAATGGGTTTTTCAAAATGTGTTTGGATAAGAAAATTATTTCTTTGGATCCTAAGGTTAATATTGTTGAGACGTTTAAG
>CAMEYY010000017.1 GCA_945947725.1 uncultured Cytophagales bacterium
ACTTTTTTTAAATACTCCTCCATAATAATGGTGCGTTAGTTCAGTTGGTTAGAATACCTGCCTGTCACGCAGGGGGTCACGAGTTCGAGTCTCGTCCAGATCGCTGAAATCAAAATTTTCTTTTTTAATAAATACCATTTCTTCTATTTAAATTCTCTCCTAAACAGTAAGATTGTAGATCCTTTGTGTTTAAAAAAGAGCAATGAATATATGTGGAGATGATAAATTTGTCTCGTAAAAAAAATACTAGTAAAGAAGTGAGGTATACCTCTGACGTGTGTTGCACAATGACTCTGATGAATGAATTTTAAAAAATATCAAAAATATAAACAATAAGCATCAAAATACAACTATCTTTCTATGTTTATTGTTCGATTTTAAAAAATTAATACATAACATACCATTGTTTTTAGTATAATTTTTATATATTAGTCTTGGTTAAAATATTATGAAACAGAAAATAAATATAAAATTTTTTAATCTTTTGTCTTGTGTGACAGTTACCGCTTGTTCTCAACAAATTGAACGAAATGGAATTAGTAATGATGAAAAAGGGCCTCAAGAAATCGTTAATCAATTAAGGAACGATTCTGAGTATACTGAAAAATTAAAAACAGTAGAAGATGACGATCTTGTGAAAGCTTTAGAAAAAGCAAATATAGAAAATGTGAAAGATATAGCAGATGTTGTTATAAAAGAAGTCAATGGTGAAGATATAAAGATCATTTCAAAAGCCGAAATAAAAAAGAAAACAGATATAAGAAGAGATAGAGAATTAAAAGAGTTCAAGGTAAAAAGCAAAATTCCTGTTGGGCGTTTAAAACTAAATACTAAACCTATTTTTTTTGGAAGTTATTTGGAATCAAAAGCTTTTGATAGATTGGCAGAAAACAAACAAAATAAGGAACCTCATATTTCTTATTCGGAAGTATCAAATGCAAATCTATGTAGAGCTTTTTATAATGTAAACAAGGATGAGCTAACTTTTCTTTCTGATCAAGAAAAAAAGATTCTTATTGACAGAATAAAAGATAATGTTAAAACTGAATTAATAAATAGAGGTTATGATCCTGAATCTCTTGGAGAAGATTATGCACATGATGAAAAAAGCTTTTATTGCAGATCCGATAAAAAGTATTTCTACGACTATGATGATTATTTGACTTTAATCAAAAGGATGGAAAGATTTCAAGTAATAATAAAAGACAAATACAGAAAAGAAGGAAAGTATGCCATCTTGAATGAATATAAAAGTGGTAATTTTTATATTTTTGATTTTGCTCTTAATATGCTCAATAATCCTACAAAACATTTACATTTATGTTTTGAAACTTATGATGATAATGTTGCTTATAACACTTTAGCCCAAAATAATGAAGAACTTGTTTTAGAAAGTTTAGCTTATGCAGATGCTTTGGTTAAAGATTTTCGAAATTTAAAATACAGTTTTTTATCCGCAAAAGACGATTTTGAAAAAGAGAAGGAACAAACAGAACAAGAGTTAAAACAAACAGAACAAGCGTTAAAACAAACAGAACAAGAACTAGCAAATAATATAGAGTTACAACTCGCATCTTATGGATGTAAAAGAGCAATAAATGAAATAAATATTTATTTAAAAAACTTTGAAAAGGAGGATTTGTATTTCTATCATGGACTAGATATCAAGTTTAAAGATTTCCTAAAAAATATCTACCAAGTTGATTCAAAGGGAAAATTTCAACAATTACTTACACCAAAAGAGATTAATACAATCAATTCTGCTTGTTACGACCATGAACATGATAAAACAGATATTTTTCAATCGTTTGTAAAGCAAAATTTAGGAAATTTTCAAGGCAAAGTCATTTTAAATCCTGCTTTTTGTAGTACCTCTTTTTCAAAAAAAGAAGTTATAGATCATTATTTAGGACATGAGACATATCCTGTTTTTATCACAATCAAAATTCCTAAGAAATTACTCAAAAAGTATCCAGTAAAGTTTTTTTATATCGACAAACAAGATTTAAGACTTTCCAATGATAAAAAACTTGTCCATAATACAGAAAAAGAAATGTTATTGGCTGCTGGAGTAAAATTAAAAATCACAAATATCTACGGCACGACAGGCACTGTTAATAATCATAAGGGGAAAAACATTTTAGCTATAGAGGCAGAACCTTATGGGGAATAAGTATTTTAGTATTTGTCTATAAAAGAATTAAAACTCTCATCTTATGAGTCCTTTTCTACAAAACTTTTCAAAAAAATCCTATTAGTATTTTTTTGTTCCCGATAATACCTATTGGACTTTAAGATCACAGTAAACAAAAAATTCTATAGAAAAAATTTATCAAAACAGAATGTTAATAATCTTATCAAAGGAATTAAGGAATTTTAGATTTTATTTTTTGAGAGGGACTAAAGATATATACATACGTCGTCCTTCCAATTTTGGATTATATTCAGAAGTTCCATAATCTTTTACCATATCAGCAAAAGACAATAAAAGTTCTTCTCCTTTTTGTTTTAAAGCGAGAGTACGTCCAGTGAATTGAATATAAACCTTAACGACAGCGTTATCTTGTAAAAAATTGATAGCGTGTTTGACTTTAAAATTTATATCGTGTTCTCCAGTATTAGGTCCTCCAAGTCTTATCTCCTTCATCTCGTTTTTTTGAGCTTTAGCTTTAATCTCCTTCTGCTTTTTATTGTAATTATATTTGTACTTAGAATAATTAATAATTTTACAAACAGGAGGATTGCTATTAGGAGAAATTTCGACGAGATCAAGGCCTGCCTCACGTGCTAACTTTAACGCAGTATCTATATCGCAAACTTGATTTTCTATGTCGTCACCAACGACTCTGACTATTTTTGCTTCGATTTTCTCGTTTATTTTACAAAGTTCTTCTGGTTTCGGAACTTGTCCTTTGAAAAATACTTTAGGTTTTTTATTTACAGGCAATGTTTTTCAATTTTTATACAACAGCAATCTAATCAAAATTCAGACAAAGATCTAATCTTATCGATAAAAACATCAATACTTGTTGTCTCGGTAGCATTCTCGAAACGGACAGAAACAGTTTTCTCTTGTTCTTCTTTTTCTCCGACGATAACCAAGAAAGGTATTTTCATCAATTCAGCTTCACGAATTTTTTTATTCAACTTTTCATTTCGTAAGTCAGCAATAGCACGTATTCCTACCCCTTTCAACTTATCTAAAATTTCATTGGCATAGTCGAAATATTTTTCCGAGATAGGTAAAACTGTCACTTGATCAGGAGCTAACCACACAGGCAATCTTCCAGAAGTATGTTCTAATAATACCGCAATAAATCTTTCTATCGACCCAAAAGGAGCACGGTGAATCATGACAGGCATTTCCTTTTCGTTATTTTCATTAAGGAAAGTTAAATTAAATCGACGTGGTAATTGATAGTCTAACTGTACAGTTCCTAGTTGCCATTTTCTTCCCAACACATCTTTGACCATGAAATCGATTTTAGGACCATAGAAAGCAGCCTCCCCATAAGCCACAGTAAAAGGTAAATTTTTATCTTTAGCAATCTTTTCAATAGCAGACTCAGCAATATCCCAATCTTTTTCGTCTCCTATATATTTCGAACGGTCATTGAGATCTCTAAAAGAGAGACGAGCCACATAATCAGAAAAACCAAATTTAGAGAAGACGACAGTGATCAAATCTATAACATTTTTAATTTCATCTTCAACTTGACTTTTACGACAGAAAATATGAGAGTCATCTTGTGTAAAACTTCTCACACGGACAAGACCATGCAACTCCCCATGTTGTTCGTAACGATAAACAGTTCCAAATTCAGCTAAACGTAAAGGAAGGTCTTTATAATATCGTTGTTCGCTTTTAAAAATTTCACAGTGGTGAGGACAGTTCATCGGTTTTAATAAAAATTCATCGTTATCATCAGGAGTGTGTATAGGCTGGAAAGAGTCTTTACCATATTTTTCATAATGTCCTGAGGTTACGTATAAATTTTTATTTCCGATATGAGGAGTAATAACTTCTTTATACCCTGCTTGAATTTGTTTTTTTCTTAAAAATTGTTCCATCTGTCGTCGCACAACAGTACCACGTGGCAACCATAAAGGCAAACCTAGTCCAACATTCTGAGAGAAAGTGAAAAGTTTTAAATTTTTACCAATGACTTGATGATCTCGTTTTTTTGCTTCTTCTAAATTTGTCAAATAAGTTTTTAACTCTTCTTTGGAAGGGAAAGAGATACCATAAATTCTCGTCATCTGATTTCTTGTACAGTCCCCTTTCCAGTAAGCCCCAGATATGTTCGTTAGTTTAACAGCTTTTATTAAAGAGGTATTTGGAATATGTGGTCCTTTACAGAGATCAGTAAAATTTCCTTGTTTGTAGATCGAAATATCTCCATCATTAAGGTTTTCTATCAATTCACACTTGTATTCGTTGACCCCGTTGAATAAGTCAAGACATTCCTCTTTAGAAATTTTTTTTCTTATAAACTTATCACCTTGTTTGGCCAAACGCATCATCTCGTCTTCGATCTTTTTTAAGTTGTTATCGAAACCATTTTCACCAAAGTCTACATCATAATAAAAACCATTATCAACAGCAGGACCTGTTCCGAGTTTAGCATTAGGATAAAGATTTTTTATAGCTGCAGCCATGAGATGTGCAGAGGAATGCCAGAAAATATGTTTACCATCTTCATCGTGGAAAGTAACGCCCTGTATAGGCTCAGTAGTTGTTTTTAAATTTTCAGAAGAAACGTCAACAAATTCCTTTCCTATTTTGAAAGCTAAGACATCATTGTGAAGTTTTAGATAGTCTTCAATATTCTGCCCTTCATTTGAAATTTCCATAATTTAGATGGTTAAACCATAATAATAAAATATGTACAAAACTCCTTTGTTGAAACAGTACTTCGAGATCGCTGACAAGTACAAAGACTCTATTATTTTGATGCAAGTAGGTGACTTCTACGAATCTTATGGTAAAAACGCAGAGATCGTTAGCAGTACCCTTAATTTGGTTTTAACAAAAAGATCTGATGGACCTGACAACAAAGTTTTTTTATGTGGATTCCCTCATCACGCCTCCGATGTTTACATACCTAAATTGGTGAAAAGTGGGTATAAGGTCGCAGTGTATGATCAACTTGAAGATGTAAGTCAAGTATCAAAAGGAGCTCTGATAAAAAGAGGTTTGACAGAAATGATAACTCCTGGTTTAGTCACAGAAGAAAATGTTTTATCTGAGAAAAAAAATAATTACCTCGCCGCAATCTACTTCAACAAAGAATCAATAGGTATTTCTTTTTTAGACCTCTCTACCGGAGAATTCTCGACAACACAAGACGCAGAAAAAATTTATATCCAAAAGCTGATTTTCAATTTTTTACCTAACGAGATCATCTTTTGTCAAGATCAAAAACAAGAATTAGAAAATTTATTACCAAACTATAAAGGACTAAAAACATCTCAACAAGATTGGATTTACAAAGAGAAATATGCCACGGAGTTGATAAATAAATGTTTCGACAGCATCTCGATAAAAGGTTTTGGTTTAAATGAAATGTCAAATGCGACGATAACATGTGGAGCTATCTTTCAATATCTTAAGGAGACAGGACATGAAAGACTGCAACATATAACGAAAATCTCTAGAATCATAAAAGATAATTTCCTCTGGCTCGATAAATTCACTATCGCTAACCTTGAACTTGTTTTTTCTCAACATGAAGATGGTAAAAGTCTTTTCTCTGTCCTCGATAAAAACATAACACCAATGGGATCGCGACTTCTCCGTAAATGGTTGATCTTTCCTTTAAAACAACGTGACACTATCCTTCAAAGACAATCTTTAGTCGAAAATTTTTACAATGAAAATGAATTACGTTTCCTCATCTTTAATGAACTGCACAATATCGTCGACATAGAAAGGATATGTAATAAAATTTCCTCTCGAAAAATCTCTCCAAAAGAAATGATGACTTTAGGAATTTCTTTACAACACGTCTCTAATATCGCTACGCTCCTTAAGGAAAAATCTGTTGACATAAAGTTTAATGATCACAGTGATTTGATTTCTAAAATAAAAACATTTATCAAAGAGGATTTTAGTTCTAATGATGATTTTATAAATTTTGGCGTCAATGCAGAGTTGGATGAGTATAAAAAATTAAAAACAAATAGTGAGACTTTCTTGAATGAGTTGTTACAAAAGGAAATTTTACGAACGACGATACCTTCTTTGAAGATAGTTTATAATAGGATCATCGGATATTATTTTGAAGTTACCAATGTACATAAAGATAAAGCTCCTGCAGATTGGATTTTGAAACAAACATTGACGACAGGAAGACGTTATACATCGACAGAGCTTAAAGAGTATGAGGATAAAATTTTGAACGCTAACTTTAAAATTACTGAACTTGAAAATTCTATTTTTGGTAAGTTGATAGATAGTGCATTGGAACATATAGAAGGTATTATCGATGATGCAAAAAAAATTGCTTTTGTTGATTGTCTTACGAATTTCGCTCAGCTGGCTTACGACTATAATTATGTAAAACCTAATATCACCACTGATGGACGTATAAATATTAAGCAAGGTCGTCATCCTGTTATCGAACGTTGTCTTTCTGCGGATGAAATTTATATTCCTAATGATGTTTTTTTAGATAATGACACACAACAAGTGATAATTTTATCTGGTCCAAATATGGTAGGTAAATCTGCTGTCCTCCGTCAAACTGCGCTTATTGTCATCCTTGCACAAATAGGAGCATACGTTCCAGCTGCAGCGGCAGATATATGTGTCGTCGATAAAATTTTTACACGTGTGGGGGCTAGTGATAACATCTCATCTGGAGAGTCAACTTTTATGGTAGAGATGACCGAAACCTCTATTATTATGAACAATCTCACTTCGCAAAGTCTTGTTATGTTAGATGAAATTGGACGAGGGACAAGTACTCATGATGGAATTTCTATCGCTTGTGCTTTGGTGGAATATTTGTACAAAAATAAAGTTAAAACTCTTTTTGCAACACATTATCATGAACTGAGTTTTCTGGAAAGTCAATTAGAGAGGGTGAAAAATTTTCATATGGTAGTTAAAAATATAAATGACAATATCATCTTCGTTAGAAAATTGGAGCGTGGAAGTGCGGAGAGTAGTTTTGGGATTAACGTGGCTAAGTTGGCAGGGATGCCGCAGAGTATTATCACTAGCGCTCAAAAAATCATGCGTAGTTTGCAAAATGGAGAACTAAAATTCGAAACTAAGAAAGATGAGGATGTCTTTGATGACGATACCAAATTCGATAATTTAAAAAAAATTTTAGATAACATCGACCTCAACAATATCACACCTATCGATGCTTTAAATAAATTATACGAACTGAAAATCTTAGTTAATAAAATCTGATTCTCGTGATAAATGATATTTACCTCTAAAAATTTAATAATACAAAATGACTAAAAATTTGATTGCGGATATGAGTTTAGTAGACTCGAAAATATGATTTACTATTCAGGAACAGACCTTGTTATTAGAAATATTTGGATTATGTTGACGTTCCATCTATCGTTGCTGCAGAATCTGTGAAAAGTGTGCAAATTGATCCTGAAAAATTCCTTTGTCGACTACGAGAACAAGAAAAATGTAAAAATATTACACTTATTGCTCTATATCAAGGAGACGTTGCTGGGTATGTGACTGTGTATCCTTACAGTGTCCACGGAGCATTAAGGAAAAAGGTTATTCTGAGATAGTCGATTTTTACGTTTTTGAACAGTATGAAAATCTAGGCATTGAAGAAAAATTGATGAATATTGCGTCAAATTATTCTACTATTGTCTATCTGAGTGTCAAACTGCGTGATTTTAAAACTTTTAATACAATGATCAATCGTAAATATTTACTTGATGAATCTGGCGTTTGGTATAAAAATAAAATTTGTTCTGATTATTCTGTTTGTCAAAAAGACGACGATTTAGAATTATGGTTTTATAAAGAAATTCAACTGACAAATATCTATAAGTTCCCTGTATCTTCTACATCCGAATTTCCATTTTTAAGATGATTTGAATTAGGTATTAAAAAAGCTGATGGACGTTTTAATAGTGAAAAATATCAGCAAATAAAATTGGGGATGAAGTCTTTTTAGTTGATAACAGAAGTAACGATTTTATCAATGGTATCTTGTTGAAAAATATGGATGTGTGGCTTTTGGTTTTAAAATTTTTTAACTTTTTATCTTAAACTTCAAAAATCTGTAAAAAATTCTAATTTCGTTTACATTAAAGATCGTTCTCAAAATAAAATGATAGGAAAGTTTTATATTTAGATTATACCCCATGGATAAATATATTCAACTGATTTTCGACGTGATAAATAATGTTGTTACGCGAATAAACGACGACTCAGATTTAATGTTGCTTGTCAATAATTATTCCATAAATGAAAAGTGTAAAAATCATATTCTAATGAATGTGATTGGTATTAACAAAATTAGTTTAGACATCTCTCGTACTGATGATTACGTTATGCAAGGTGATAGCTACATTCTCAAACAAAAACCTGAATATTATCAGTTGCTGATTGCTTTTCATTCAATGTTTATGGATAAAAATTATCTCAAAGGTTTTGAAGTTTTATCTCAGATATCTAGCTTTATCGACATCAATAAGGAATTCTCTATTCAAAACGTTCCTAAACTTTTGGAAAACAATCTGGAGAAATTCTTTTTTACTGCAAAAAGTTTCAATGTGGAAGAGGAAAATATGATTTGGCAAAAATTAAAAAATCCTTATATGCCGACAATTTATTATGAGGTTGGTTTAATTCCTCTTGTATCTTCTGTCAGTTTTGGTCAGAAAAAAGTTGCTCCCCTCAGCAATTTTTAAAATATATATCCTTTTTTGTTCAATCTGGATTTAATGATTTTATTTAATATAAATGAAAAAAATTCGGATTTTAAATTCCTTGCTAATTGCACTACTTTGCTATAGTTGTAAAACAAAAAAAACTTTAACTTTTCAGCAACAGTACGAAGAGGCAAATAAATTGTACGAGAAAAAAAAATATGCTAAAGCTGCTGAAATTTATACTGACTTAGTGCCAAATGTTCCTTATAAAATTGAACATATCCAGATTTTAAAAAAATTAGCTAATTGTCTTTATAACGAAAAAAAATATAAAAAGTGTTTTAACGATTATAAGGTACTTTACGATACAGTCTTTGATGAAGATCGTCTGATGAATGGCTTTAGAATGTGTGATTGTTTATTCAATTTATTGGAAGAAAATAATAAGAGAGACATAAGTCAAGCAGATAGTTTAGTAGAAATTATCGACTCTGTTTTAGATGAAAATGAAAATGCTGACAGTGAACAAGATTTAAAAATTTTAGACGATCTGAAAAAGATGAAAGAGGCTGTTTGCAACAAAATTTTTGATAAACAGATGCGTATTATAAATACCTATGAAAAATTGGAAATGTTTGATGCTACTGTAACCTGTGCAAAGATTTTTATTTCAAAATTTCCTGATTCTAAATCTATTCCTGAAGTTTGTCGTACTCTTTTGAAAAATCAATACTGGGCTGCTAAAAAATACGAAGATAGATATAAAAAAATGACAGAAGAACAAGAAAAATCTCTCTTCGCTAAGTGGAAAGATATTGTTTTAACTTTTGATAATTATAAAGAACATTTTCAAGACGATAAAGATTCCAATTTTTTTTACGAACAAGCACTCAAAAAACTTAATTTACAAAAATGATCTTTGTTGTCTTTGGGGTTTCTGGTGTAGGGAAAACTTTTTTATGTGAAGCTATATCTCAAAAATTACATTTTAAAAAATTTAACAAAATAAAAATAAGGGAGCGTAGAGCTGATGAACAGGGACATAACGATGTTATTATATCTGATGAAAAATTTTTAAATACCTTAAGAAAAGAAAACAAAATTGCTTTAGAATTTGAGTTGTTTGGTAATATTTATGCTTTTTTGAAAGAAGATTTTTTATCAACAGAAGACAAGGTTTTAGAGATGAGTTATCTTTTTTTTGACGATATAAAAAAGTTGAATAAAGATATCTTCACGATTTATATTTTTCCTTCTGATTTTGAGCGAGTGATACAAAACATAAAAGATAGAAAGTTAAAAAAAAGAGAAGAAGAGTTTAGGATTGAAGAAGCTCGTAGAGAGTTGGATTTTATGCGAGGTAATGATACATTTTTAAAAAAATTTGATCTTGTTGTTTATAATTTTTGGAAAGGAAATTTTGTGGATGAGATTATAGATAAGGTCAAGAAGTAAAATGAAAGAATATTTCAATCCTAATGATGATTTTAAAAGTTTGACAAATAAAATTTTTAACGATAAAGAGTGTAAAATAGAATATATTCCGATTGGTTGGACTAATATTGTTCAAAGGATTTATACAAAAGAGAATGTTTATATTGGACGATTTCCTCGTGATGATTTTTGGGCAGAAGTTTTGGTTCATGAAAGTCAAATTTCAAATTATCTCCAAGATAAGGTTTCTATAAAAGTTCCAAAATTGAATTTATATCAAGACGTTAAAGAAAGATTTTTTTCTATTCATGAGGAGGTGCCGGGTATTTCTTTTGCAAGTGTTAAAAATGAAATGTCATCATTGGAATTAAAATGTTTAGCCGAAGATATAGCTTCTTTTCTTTGTCAGATACATAGTTTGAATGTTGAAAATTTGAATTTGTGTAGGATAGAAAATTTTATAAATAGTTTATCCAAATATCATGGTATAGATTTAGAGATTCCAATGAATGATCAGAGCTCAACAATCCTTATTCATGGAGATTTCAATTCAAAAAATGTTATTTTGAACACAGAAAAAAGGTTGGAAGGAGTTATAGATTTTGGATTTTCATCTGTTGGTAATATTGAATGGGATTTAAGTAGGGTTTGTCATGAAGAGCCGAAAGAGTTTGAAGAGTATTTATTAGATTTTTACGAACAGAAATCACATAGACGAGTTAATATGGATAGATTTATCTTTTTGAAAAAGTTATGGTCAACAATATGTGAAAAATATATCGAATACATGCTGAAAAAAATGGTTCAATGAAGTTGGGGTGTTAAATTATTTTATGGCAAAAAAAATAGGTAAAATTGTTCAAGTTATCGGTCCTGTTGTTGATGTTCAATTTGAAGATAAGTCAGATCTTCCAGATATTTTAGACGCACTTCATGTTGAACGTAATGATGGTCGTACTGTCGTTTTGGAGTGTCAGCAGCATTTGGGAGATACTGTTGTTCGTACCATTGCAATGGACTCTACTGATAGTTTGGTCCGTGGAATGAAGGTTGTTAATACGGAAAAATATATTCAGATGCCTGTTGGAGAATCTATCCGAGGACGACTCTTTAATGTTATCGGAGAAGCTATCGACGGGATGGAACAACCTGTAGTTTCTAAAACTGCCCCTATTCATCGTGCTGCTCCTAGCTTTAAAGATGTTTTGAATAATAACGAGATTTTATATACAGGAATTAAAGTTATTGATCTTTTGACTCCATATCTAAAAGGTGGTAAGATTGGTTTGTTTGGAGGTGCTGGTGTGGGTAAAACTGTCCTTATTATGGAGCTTATCAATAATATCGCAAAAACTTATTCTGGACTTTCTGTTTTCGCTGGTGTTGGAGAAAGAACGCGTGAAGGAAATGATCTTTTGCGTGAGATGATCGAATCTGGTGTTATTAATTACGGGGAAGAATTTAAAAAATCGATGGATAAAGGTGAATGGGATCTTTCTAAAGTTGATAGAGAAGCTTTAAAAAATTCTAATGCTACCTTAGTTTTCGGTCAGATGAATGAATCTCCTGGTGCTCGTTCTCGTGTGGTTTTAACAGGTCTTGCCGCTGCTGAATATTTTAGAGATGGGGACGGAGAACAAAAAGGTCGTGATGTCCTTTTGTTTATCGATAATATCTTCCGTTTCACTCAGGCTGGTTCTGAGGTCTCCGCTTTGTTGGGGAGAATGCCTTCTGCGGTAGGTTATCAACCAACATTGGCATCTGAGATGGGAAGTATGCAAGAAAGAATTACCTCTGTTAAAGGTGGTTCTATCACCTCTGTCCAAGCTGTCTATGTTCCTGCCGACGATTTAACGGATCCAGCTCCTGCAACGACTTTTACTCACCTCGACGCTACTACGGTTTTGTCTAGAAAGATTGCTACTGCCGGTATTTATCCTGCCGTCGATCCTCTTGCTTCTAGTTCTAGAATGTTGAATCCTGACGTCTTGTCTGAAGATCATTATAATACCGCTTTGAGAGTGAAAACTATTTTGCAAAGGTATAAAGATTTGCAAGATATTATCGCCATCTTAGGTATGGATGAATTATCGGAAGAAGATGTTAAAACCGTTAATAGAGCACGAAGAGTTCAAAGATTTTTATCTCAACCTTTTAGTGTTGCTGAACAGTTTACAGGAATAAAAGGAGTTCGTGTCCCTATCGAAGATACTATAAAAGGTTTTAAAATGATCATGGACGGTGAATTAGATCATCTTCCTGAGGCTGCTTTCAACTTGGTCGGCACTATTGAAGATGCTATCGCCAAAGGTGAAGCTTTACTCGCTGAATCAAAAAAATAATCTTCAATCTTGAAATTTCTTTTTTCTTTATTCTAAAAAAATCTTAATCTTCTATCTTGAAATTGATATTTGCTTTCTTGGCTTGTATATGATGAAATTCTCTCGGGATATCGTAGATCTTATTATTTTTTAAAAATTTTGATCCTGTCTGATGAAAAAGAAAAGGCATATCAGCTTGCACACACTGTTCTCTTATATTTAATACCTAATTAAAATTACATACTCTTGCCTGCTGCCCAGATTCACCTCCTACCGAAACAGTTTTTATATTTTCATTCAAAAATGGTTTTAAATTTATATTCTCAAGGATAGGAGCGACCATGATGGACTTATGTTTTATTGGTAGTTGTAAAAAAATAGGGAGCCGAAAATTGGCCATATCCTGATTCTCTACAGTACAAGCGACTTCGACATTATCATATCCATCTTCCCAGTCATCAGGTAAACTAAAGAAAAACCTATTTGGCCTTTTTGTAATGATAAGAAATTTTAAGTCGTTACGAACTTTTATCATTTTCCAGGCATCAACACGCCAAGAGTCTGCATCATCCAAAAAAAATCAGATGTTAAACATGTATACACTAGTTCTCCAGATGGAATTTTAAAATTACCTTGTCGATTTTTCTTCAGTGGAAAATCAAAATTTGAATTCTTTGTTACTATACAACTTTTTTATCGAAGATGAAGTCCTGACGATATACATAACAATTTTTACATCCAGCGCTGATTTTATGACATCCATGCCAAGGATTCCACGTAACAGTCATTAAAAATTTTTGTCTTTCTTCCTAGAAAATCTAAAGAGTGACATTGATGTGAAAAGAATTTTAAAGATTGATTTTTTGAAAAAAAGAAATGAAAGAAAATTATTTAACCTCTTCGTAAGAAGCGGTATCTTCAGCAGGACCTCCATTTTCATTTGCTTCAGTAGCAGGACCTTCTTGTGCTTGTTTTTGAGCCTCTTGCATCACAGAGTAAATAGCTTTCACACTGTTTATCAATTTAACTTTTGCATTTTCGATAGCAGTAAGATCACGAGAATCTTTAGCAGATTTCAAAGCACTAAGGTCATCTTCGATAGTCTTTTTATCTTCAGCAGAAAGTCTTTCACCGTAATCTTTCAACTGTTTTTCCGTTTGAAAAATCATATTATCAGCTTCATTAACTTTGTCGACAATTTCTTTTTCTTTTTTATCGGCTTCAGCATTAATTTCAGCTTCTCGTTTCATTCTATCGATTTCATCTTGAGACAATCCAGAAGAACCTTCAATACGAATATTTTGTTGTTTTCCTGTTCCTTTATCTTTAGCAGAGACATTCAAAATACCATTTGCGTCGATATCGAAAGTAACTTCAATTTGAGGAACTCCACGTGGAGCAGCATTGATACCGTCGAGATGGAAACGACCAACAGTTCTATTATCTCTAGCCATCGTTCTTTCTCCTTGCAAGATATGAATTTCAACGGAAGTTTGGTTGTCAGCAGCAGTAGAGAAAACTTCAGATTTTTTTGTTGG
>CAMEYY010000018.1 GCA_945947725.1 uncultured Cytophagales bacterium
CTATCGACAGAATTCCTCCAATGATTTTATCCTTGTCCATATAAGGAAAATTATAAAAACTGATTTACGATTTTCCCATTAGAAGATATAAAAAACGAATTTATTGAAAAAAGATTTTAAATGAAAAATTAGCTTCCAATTTGAAAATGAAATTCCCATGATTTTTTTTTATTATCGATACCGTATCCCCAATCTATTCCTAAAATTCCAACCATTGGTACTAGTACTCTAAAACCAAAACCATAAGATCTTTTCAAATTTTCGATATCCCAAGATTTAAAATCATTGTACAACATTCCAGTATCAACAAATCCTAAACAAAACATCTTGATCATCCCCACATCAAAAATCAACACACGCAACTCTGCCGTCAAAACATCGCAGAAATTTGCTCCTTTGATTCCATACTCATCTTTATCAAGTTTAAATTGATTATCACTATAACCACGAAGAGGTACATTTTTTAAAGAAAGCATACCATAAGGCATAACTTTATTAGCGACACCTCCCCCCATCGTAAATTTGTTCGTTATATGTTTATCAGAATAAGAGAAGCTATGACCATGTTTAAATCCTCCTGTTAGAACGAGATCTTTAAAAATATTGAAATAAAAATTTCCTTCAACAAGAGCAGAAGCAAAATCTCTCCATTCCAATCTATCTACCAATCCAGCATCAGCATCAAACTTTTTAAATAAACCATAAGGAGGAGTAGAAGTAAAGTTAATAGAAAGAATACTACCTTTTCTTGGAAAGAAAAAATCATTTTTAGTATCTCGTGCTAAAGTCGTAGATAATGTCAATTCATTTGAAATACCGTCATATTTTTGATCGGCAATACAAAACTTATAGTTTTTAAAATTGTAAAATTTATAATTCGGTTTTAAATACAACGTATAACTTCCATGTTCCCAAGGTAGTTGTTTATAAAATCCCATTCCCATTCCAAACTCTTTTAATTTTGAAGAATTATTTTTTTTATCCTCATCTTCTTCGTTATCAACAGAGAAGGCAAAATCAAGATTACTTCCCCAAGGGAACTTTTCAAAAGTCAAATATGGATTATCTAAAGAAAATTCTAAACTATGTTTTTTCTTAGAAAAAAAGTTATATTCAAACATCACTCCCTGTCCACCTCCAAAAAATCCATTGAAAGTTAAAATATCCTTAATAGAGACATTTTTACAAGAAAATTTTCCAGAGAAAATAAGCCTATTTTCATACTTTATCCCTCCTTCTAATTTTACGTCAGGTTTTTCTTGTTTGATATTGAAAATGATATCTGCAGTCTTATTTTTCCGATCTATATTTGTCGGCGTTGGGGAAATATCTTTTAAATCAAAAAGCTGACAAGCACCTAAACTTTGCAAAGAAAACATGATATTAGAACGACTAAAAAGATCTCCAGGAATAACAAAAAGTTTTCTCCTTATCACCTCATCAAAAGTCAATTTATTTCCAATAATTCCAACTTCTTTGATTTTATAAATATCACCTTCCTCGACTCTAATTTCTACGTCAACTTTATCATCCTTAACACCGACAACAACAGGATCTATAGAACTTGTCAAATATCCAAAATCTTGATATAAAGAAGAAATTCCTCCTGTCTTATAAATACTTTCATTTATATTTGCCAAACTAAAAACATCTCCTTTTTTCAAGTTTAAAAGTGAATTTAAAACCTTAGTTTCATATTTAGAATTACCTTTCCAGTTTATGCTATTGATATAAAATTTTTTCCCTTCATCAACAAAGAACTCTAAGTCGACCCCTCCGTCTTCATAATAAAGTATTTTCGTTTTTAAAATCTCTGCATCGTTATAACCATATTGAGAGAAAATATTTAAAATTTTATCTTTATCATGATTGAGATTTTTACGGTTGAATTTAGTTCGTGGAATAAAAATGACATTATTTCTAAAATATTTAAAAAAATCTTGTTTTGTGTAACCAGTTCTAAGGTATCCATTTTTACGGATAGGTTGCAGAGTAAGAATTTTATGAAGAATATCTTTGAAAAGAGTAAATTTAGGTTTTTCTCTCAACGACAATTCTGGTTTTATATAATAAGCGTCGATGTGATCATTTCCATAAAATCGTATTTCGTTAACAAAAGTTTTTTTCACCTCAGGTAACACGATTTCCAGAATAATTTTCCCGTTATCTTTGTCAGAATCATCGAGAGGAATAAAATTAAAAACGACTTCAGGTTCACGACAACCTTCTTCTTCGACATAAAATCTTTTGATATTATTTTTCAAACTCGTCAAATATTTATTTGAAGCAGGCTTGTCGAGTAAAAATTTTATTTTGTCTTTCAGCTTATCCTCATACTTTTTATTTATTCCTTTAAAAACATATGTCTCAATTATCGGGAACTCTTTAAATTCAAAACTCAAGTTTATATGAATGTCATCTATAAAAGAGACAAAACAAGAGATATGTTCAAAGAAATCGCTAGCTAAAAGTTTTTCAAGATTGTCTTTTATTATCGGAGAAGGGATATGAATAGTTTTATGTTCTTTTATCGTTATCAACGATCTAGCATATTCTTCATCGAAATTTTTAAGACCAATGAATTCTATTTTATCGACGAGGTAAGTAGAAGTTTTAGTTGGATCTTGTTCTAAGAGTTTATAATCTATTTTTTCTCCTTCATTAAAATTAAGTACTTTGGCATGTGTGTTGAAAGAAGAAGTTAAAAGCAAAGAAGCAAAAATTGATAAACCTTTCCGCATGATATAAAATATTTGATAACCTTTTTATTAACAAAGATAAATTGAAATTCAATAAAGGGTCTAGAGAGTCGTTATTTCAATTTTCCGAATCTACGATCACGTTTTTGATAGTCTAATAAAATTTTTGTAAGGTCTTTTTCATTGAAATCAGGCCAAAATTTATCCAAGAAAAAAAGTTCAGAGTAAGCACATTGCCAAGATAAAAAGTTACTGATACGTTTTTCACCTCCAGTTCGAATTATGATATCTGGGTCAGGCATTCCAGAAGTAGATAAAGCATTGATAAAGTCTTCATAATCTATTTTGTTTGTATTTTTATTTTTTAAAATTTCATTACAAGCATTAACGATATCCCATCGTCCACTGTAATTCAAGCAGATATTCAGGATGAGTTTATCATTACCTTTTGTTTCATTGATGAGAATATTCAAATTTTTTTGTAGGTCTTGAGGAAGACGAGTCATATCACCGAGGATATTAATTTTTATTCCATTTGTAATGATTTTATTTTTTTCGCTTTGGCAGTATTGATTTATCAAATTGAAGATTTCGTCAATTTCGTCTTTAGGACGTCCCCAGTTTTCTGTTGAGAAAGTATAAAGAGTTAAAAATTTTACTCCATATTTTATACACGTAGAAATAGAAGCTTCCACACTAGGGATAGAATGTCTATGTCCAAAAGTTCGTTTTTCATTCATTTTTTTAGCCCAGCGTCCATTTCCATCCATGATTATTCCTATATGTTGCGGAGGATAAATAACTTTTGCGTTTTTTATGGAAAAATATTGTTTTACTGTGGGGAAAAATTTTTCACAAAAGAATCCTAAAATAAAACCTCCAATCAAAAGTCCAAAATATTTCATTTTTTGCACAAGTAGATAGATATCACAAACTAATATTAACGACGACGTAAAATAAGTATTAAGAAAGGAAATTTCCTTGAAAATAGGAATAGGAAAAGAATGTATTATTTATTATTTTTTTCAGCAATAAATAAATAAGCATTACAAGCTAAAATTATCGCCAAAGCAATGTAATTGTTATACCCCGGAATTTCTTTAAAGAATAAAAATCCCACAATCAACCCACTTATGAATTCAAAAAATTTAAATGGCGTAGTAAAAGCCGCATCAACTAATTCATAAGCTTTTAATATAGTCACAAGTAAAAAGTTACTTCCCAAACCAAGTAAAATAAACAATCCTATTTCTTGAAGAGTAGGCATTATAAATTGACTTAGTCCCAAGATAACAGAAAATAAACAAGCGAAAAAATTGGAATAAAAAGCCATCGCTATTGAAGTTTCTTGTTGAGAATATTTTTTGTTAATTATATCAGAAACAGCGAAGAGGAAAGCAGAAAACAATAAAATAGTTGCTCCTGAAGACCAAGATAATTCATGAACATTAACAACAAAAAAAAGACTTAAAAAACTTATGATAGAGCAAATCCAAGTTCTAATAGATACCTTTTCTTTTAAAAATAAATAAGCTAATATAATAGTGAATAAATAACTTGTAAAACCTATTAATGTCGTTGTTGCAATCATTGTCGTCTTTAAACCTAAGACCCAAAGGCACAAACCTAAACAAAATAAAGCTCCTCGTAAACAATGCAAAGAAATATGTTTTGTTTTGAAGTCATTTCTTGTTTGTTTAAAAAACAACAAAGGCAGCATTGTTAAAAAAGCGAAAAAAAATCTTCCAGCAGTAACTTCCTGAAAAGAGAGTCTTGTAGAAAGAAGTTTTGATAATCCATCCAAAAACGACCCAAATGTTACACTGGTAATTGTGAAAATTGCAGCTTTCAATTTGTTATTCATATAGTTACCAATTTTATGACAGAAAAAGATATTTTCAAAATTTTAAACCTCGAGATACAAAGACAGATTTTTAAGAAAAAAGATATTATAGTCGAATAGCTATTAAAGCTGAATTAATCGACTTTTTTTTCGCAGTAACTTTTGATAAAATATTGCATCAAGCTACCGAAGAGGATGTAGAAAAGTAAGCTAAAAGTTATTCCTTCAATATGAAAACAAATAACGTTAAAAACGAAAATCACAATCATCAAAAATCGAGGCCAATTATTTTTCAAAGATAAGTTTTTAAATTTGAAGGCCATAAAAGGAATTTTTGCGACAAGTAAAAGAGATAATAAGACGATACCTATTAAAATATTTGTAGACTCTAAACTGTTTTGTAAAAAAACAAATTTCGTTTTCTCAAAGATGATAGCAAGGGAGCTAACAAAAACTCCATAGGCCGTTGTTGGTATACCAATGAATTTATTCGACTGTTCTGTTGAAATATTAAAAATAGCGAGACGTAGAGCCGACAAAGCAGCGATGAGAAGGGAGCAATAAGGTAATACCATTGAAGATGTAGATTTTGAAATAAGGTAAAACATTATCATCGAAGGTAAAATACCAAAGCTCACTAAGTCTGCTAAAGAATCTAATTGTTTCCCTAATTCGGAAGAAACTTTAAGACTCCTTGCGACCATACCATCAAAAAAATCAAAAAACACTCCTCCAAGTAACATCCAGCCCGCCATATTGATATTTCCAAAATGTAAAAAAATCAAACCCAGACAGCCGTACAATAAGTTTAAAAGAGTGATAGAATTAGGAATCCAAGACAACATTTTCAATAAATAACAATATCATCAATTAATAAATTTTTCATGTGACATCTATTTATAATTATATTTTTTTTTAGCTTTATCGCGTGACGAAGAGTTGATGAAGTAAGTCGAATGTAAGCTGTTTTTTCGTGAATACAAATTTTATTGATGTGACCTTTTATAGGGAAAATATCATCGATGATACATCTCAATTCTCCAATTACAATCTTGTCGTTGTCAGAAGTTGATAAAAATTTTTCAAACAGTTGTGATATGGTTTTTATATCGTTCATTGCAAGATTATTGGTCAATAAAAAATTATCTTATTTTATTATTATGTCCTGAATCATGAAATATATCGAAATCATAGGTAAATATTTTCTCTTCATTTATTCGATGTTTGTAAATAGAATAAAATCTAAAATCTTATTCTCCAGATATATAGATGAATGCTTAGAAATCGGTATAAAATCTTTAGGCTTGATAATTTTAACTTCATTATTCGTTGGAGCTGTTTGTTGTTATCAAACAAATGGTTCAATGATGTCAATTTTACCAAAACATACTGTCGCACTTGGTCTTAAGAATATGATAGTTTTAGAATTGGCTGCTACTTTGACAGGGATAATTTTTGCAGGGAAAAATGGTTCGTTAATGGCGAATGAAATCAGTTCTATGAAAATATCTGAGCAAGTTGACGCAATAAATGCTATGGGGTTGAATAGTAGAACATATTTAGGACTTCCAAAGATTTTAGCGAGTGTAACGATGTTTCCTCTTTTAGTAATAATTTCCGCTTTTGTTTCTCTGTACAGTGGTTATCTTCTTGCTGTTTACTTTTTAAATATACCTGGTGAAGATTTTGTTATTGGATATAAAGCTTTGCGTGGAAATACTCATTTAGGTTACATGGTAATAAAAGCTATTGTCTTTGGTTTTTTAATAAGTTCTATTTCTGTTTTTAGCGGTTTCAACACTGAAGGGCAAGGAGAAACAGCCATTGTAAAATCTAGTAAACACGCTTTCCATTTTAGTTGTATATTGATACTTGCTATTGATTATCTGTTAACTCAATTACTTCTATGATAATTTTCAACAATATTGTAAAAAAATTTAATAACCATACTGTCCTGGATGATGTCTCTGGGAAATTTATCGACGGGAAAGTTAATATGATAATAGGATTAAGTGGGTCAGGGAAAAGTGTGTTATTGAAAAGTTTGGTAGGAATTTTTGCTGTTGATAAAGGTGAAATAACTTTTGATGGTAAAAAGATGACAGCTGATTTTTATAATGAAAATTCTATTTCCTTAAAAAAAAACATTGGTATTTTATTCCAGAATGGAGCTCTTTTTGCATCGAAAAATGTAGAAGAAAATGTAAAATTCCCTCTTGATATGTTAACTGATTTATCCGATAAAGAGAAGAAGGATAGAGTTGAATATTGTTTAGAGTGTGTGGGATTAAAAAATATAAATAAAAAATATCCTGATGAAATAAGTGGAGGGATGAAGAAAAGAGTAGCTTTAGCACGAGCTATCGTTAATATAAAAAAATACCTTTTTTGTGATGAGCCCAATTCAGGATTAGATCCTCAGACTTCGCTTATGATCGACGAGTTGATTCAAGATATAACAAAAAAAAATAATCTCACCACTCTTATTGTTACGCACAATATAGATAGCATTTTGAGTATTGGAGAGCATATTATCTTTTTATCTAAATCGAAAAAAAGATGGGAAGGTACTCCAAAAGAAATTTTGAATACCGATAATGAAGATTTAAATAATTTTCTTCATTCGAGTAAAACTATAAATATCATTCGTGATAATAATTTCATCATTTAGCTTTTATATTTTTTCATGATGAAATTTTTCTATTGTCTTTTTCTGTTTTGTCTAAGTAATCAAGTTTACGCTAACAAGGATTCCTGTCACAGTATTTTTTTTTCTTTCTCTCAAAACAAAAATATTACTAAGATAAAAGGATATAAGTTGAAGTTTTTAACTGACGATGAAAAATTTAGTTCAGGTTTTGACGTTGCGTACAACTATGGACTTTCTGAAAATCTTTATTTAGGACTTGGAATAGGTTTTTGGTCGGCATCTTCGGCAGTTTTTAATTGGAAAAATAATGATACTAGTACATTGGAACTTGTTAAGGGTTTTATTTTGGATGGTAAATATTTAAAATTTCCTATTACCCTTCGTTTTTATTTTCATGACTATCTAAATGTTTTAAAAATTTATCTCTACGGCGATATTCATTTTTTTTATAATGCTTCGTCAAAGATGGATGAGAATTATAAAAATCAATATTCAATAAACGGTAAAAAACTTTCCATGGGTTCAGGGATTGGAAGTGGGATAAATCTTAGTATCACTCAAAGTTTAAATTTTTTTTCTGAATGTTTTTTTACACTACGACCATTTTTTGCTCCTGTTGAAATTAAAATTAAAAATACTAATAAAAGTGATGATGATAGGACAGGAAATTTTCAAATTAATAATATTGTCATTAATTTAGGTTTGCATCTTGATTTTTCTAAACAAGAAAAAGATTTAGATTCTTTAGATTAATAATCTTCTTTTGAAAGGAGTTGAACCCCATAACGTTTATAAGCAGGAGTCGAATAATATTCAGTTAAAATTTTATTGTCGTTAATATCAAAATCACCTTCTTCACCTTCAACATCTTTATCTTTTTCAGGATTATCATCGATACGTTCAGAATTTTTACGTTGACTTTTTAGAGTTTGAGAATAAAAAGAATTTTCATTTTCAGCTTCTTTATTATCATCAAAACCTGTAGCAATCAAAGTAACCCGAATACCATCTTGTAATTGTTTATCGATACTATGTCCAAATATCATCTCAGCATCACAACCAACTTGTTCCTGAATATAATCAGCAATCAGACTTAATTCATCCATTTGTAATTCAGAATCGACTCCAGAGACAATAGACAATAAGATTTTTTTAGCACCTTTAACATTTTTGTAATTTAAAAGAGGAGAATCTAAAGCCATTTCCGCAGCTCGTTGTGCACGATTTTCTCCATCTACTTGAGCAGATCCCATGACAGCAGTACCAGCCTTTTTCATTACAGTTTTTACATCTTCGAAATCAACATTAACGTATCCAGGGACGGTGATAATTTCAGCGATACTTTTTGCAGCGGTAGTTAAAACATTATCAGCTTGAGCAAAAGCATTACTAATTGTTAATTCCCCTAAAACTTCTCTAAGTTTATCATTTAAAATTACGATAACGGTATCACAATGTTTTTTCATTTCCAAGATACCTTCTTGAGCTTGTAAGATTTTTTTTCGTCCTTCGAAAGCGAAAGGCATGGTGACAATTCCCACAGTTAAAATTCCTAATTTATTTGCGATACTTGCGATTACAGGGGCGGCCCCAGTTCCAGTTCCACCTCCCATTCCTGCGGTAATAAAAACCATTTTTGTATTATCCTGTAATAAAGCTTCAATTTCATCCTTGCTTTCTATTGCTGCATTTTTACCAACTTCAGGATTTGCACCAGCACCTAAACCATGTGTTAAATCAATACCTATTTGAAGTTGATTAGGAACCTGACTGTAACGTAAAGCTTGTTCATCGGTATTACATATAACAAAAGAGACACCCTGAATTCCTCTTTTATACATACTAGAAACAGCATTACTTCCTCCTCCACCAACACCTATAACTTTTATGATATTGTTATCTTGAGTTATGTTACTCTTGTTGAAATCTGGGATAATAGGACTGTAACGCACCATAGGATGATTTTTACTGTAATCTAATAAAAAAATCCTGTTGCTATAAAGCGCTATTGAAATAAAAAAAAATAGGATACAAATATAGATTAAAACAAACTAAAATACAAAAATATTATATAATATTAATCTACGAAAAATCTTTTCAAGCTAGATAATATTTTATTCAGTCCACCTTCGTTTATCTTACTTTTAGAAAAATTCAGACTAACCTCTTTTTTAATACTTTCAGTCTCGACGTTTTTAAAGAACACAGTGCCTAAACTTTGAAAGAATTTATGATCAAGTTCTAAATTTTCATATTCGTCCTTTATTCTTGCAATAAAACAATGACAAGAAAAAGTTTCATTTACGACATTACAAATATTTTTTATATTTGCACATCCACCAACAAGATGAACATTACAACGATTAGGTGTGAACGAAACTTTTTGTTTTAATGCTTTTTTCTTTACTAAATCTAAAATTTCTTGGACTCGAGCCTTTATAACTTGACAGATATCGTATTTATAAATAGAAGAAACATCATTACCATTAACACTGGAGACATTTACTGTTTCATCTTGTGAAATCTCATTCAAAAGAACATTACCAAATTTAATTTTCAGTCTTTCCGCTTGTTCGAAACTAATACCAAAAGCAGCTTTTATGTCGTTAGTAATAGCGTTTCCACCAAGAGGAATAGAAACGATATTTTGCAATGCATTATTTTTAAAAACAGAAAGAACAGTAGCCCCCGCTCCCATATCAATGATACAAGATTCGATCTCTTTATTTTTTTCAGAAAGGATAACCTTCGATAAAGCATCAGGAATAGCTACAATATTTTCAACATCAAGGTCGCAATTATTGAGGCATTCCGTAAATTGTTTCAAAACAGAATTCTGAGCATAAATGATATTATATTCTCCTGTTAAATGTGAACTAATCATTCCTTCAGGATCAGAAACATTTTGAATAGAATCTGTACTATAACGCACAGGAACAATATTTAAAATTTTACAATTTGGCTGAGTCGTAACATTAGAAATATCTCTGTAAAGTTTATTAACATCATTTTTAGTAATCAATCCATTATAGTTTGTAACCTTAGTCGTACATTGGTATTTTCCAATTTTAACATAATTTCCAAAAATGGCGACATTAACAGATTTTATATTAATACCAGCACTATCTTCAGCCGCATTAATAGCTTTACTTATTGTTTCTTCAAGTTTGAATAAATTAGTAATGTTTCCACAAGAAATACCTTCAGTTTTTGTCTCGCTTAAACCCAAGACTTCTACAATACCATCCCCTAACTTACAAATCACAACTTTTGTTAAGGCAGTACCAATATCTAAACCAACAACGATGGAATAATTTTTATTCGCCATTATATTCTCTTTTTTTGTAAAAACAAAACATTATCATTTAGCTCTATGCGTGAAAAATCATTACCAAAATAAATAATTTTATGCATATCGCATATCCTACATATTACCGATTTTGTATCAAAAAAACTACCAAGGTTGATAAAACTATCATTCAAAATTGTTGTAACATAAAAATTACCATTTTTTAACGAAATAGTATTGATCATAGATTTGATTTGAGAGTTATTATTTATAAAACTTAATACCGGCAAAATATCAACGATTTTTACATTTTCATCGTCACATATCACAGAAATAAAATTTTTTTCCTCTTGCAATTTTAAAAATATTTTATCACCGTTGTCTAAAATATATTCCGGAGCTTTCTTAATACTCTCTTCACTATTCTCTGGCGCTATAAAATTATAATACGCTATTCCTAAAATTCTATGTGGCTTGATTTTAACACTAACCTTGTCCTTTTTTTTTGAAATCTTAACATCATCAACAACTCTATTCTCTTGGATCTTTTTCCTTACATCTACCAAATCAATATCAACCATGCTTTTTGTTTGTAGTGATTTAAAAATATCTTGGAAAACATTCACATCAATGACATTATCTTTATTTTCAATAATTTCACACTCCACTTCGACACATTGAACTTTATTAAAAAAATTTTTCGTTGATAACAAGAAACATGAAAGAATAGAAATTTCTATAAGAGATAAAATTTTATATTTTTTTTTCATCTACAAAAGATTAACCAGCAAACAAACAAAATAGGGAATAGAATCTTCAAGCTAAACTTCGTTATGTATTCAAAAAAAGTAGGCATCTTAACTTTTTTCTCAGCTATAGATTTAACCATCAAATTCGGACCATTCCCAATGTAAGTCATCGCCCCGAAAAAAACAGCACCTATTGATATTGCACGAAGTTCATTTATAGAATTTGCAGCATTACCACTAGCATAAGTAATAACATCTTGCACGTTACCAACATCCAATAACAAGGAAGACATGCTTATAGTTAAAAAATTGAGATAAGTAGGAGCATTATCTAGGAAAGAAGACATAATCCCTGTTCCCCAAAATAATGAGGATGTTGTTATTTCTTCAGGATCGACACCTTGTATTTTCATTGTCAATAAAGAGAGCACAGGAGTCATCGTAATAAAAATTCCTAAAAAAAGAATTGCAAGCTCACGTATTGGTTCCCAGGAGAAATTATTTTTTTTTAAAACTTTTTTCTTGGCAAAAAAACAAGCTATTACTGTGATCAACAAAAACAGACTCTCTCGTATAAAAGATATTTCGTGACCATGATAACTTATCGTTGGAAGAGAAGGAAAGACTATAGGATTGACAAAAACAGAAATTATAATTGCTATAACAAAAAAAATATTTCTATGTCCTTGTAATTCGACAACAGCGCGATTTCTATTTTTTTGAAAATCTATATCACCTGGATTTTTAGAATCGTAAAAATAAAAAGCACAGCATAATAAAGTTAAAGCACAGCACCAAGGAAGGAAATTATGAGTTAACGTCCAGAAAAAAGGAACACCTTTTAAAAAACCGATAAAGAGAGGCGGATCACCTATCGGTGTCAAAGCTCCTCCGATATTGCTGATGATAAAAATGAAAAATACTACATGATAAGCTTTTAACTTTTTCTCATTCATCTTTAAAAAAGGTCGTATTAAAAGCATAGATGCTCCTGTCGTCCCAATGAAATTCGAAACTATAGATCCAAAAATCAAAAATAAAATATTATTTTTCGGAGTTGGTTTTAGATTTACATTGATAAAAATTCCACTCGTCACAGTATACAATGCTAAAATCAACGAGATAAACTGTACAAATTCAACGCAAGATAGAATTATAGGAGCAAAATTTTTTAGATGAAAAGTATAGAAGTATACTACTATCCCAGTAAAAAATGTAATAATGTACGGATAATTTTTAGACCAAAACTTTTCAAATAATAGAGGACCTAAAGCTATCGTGAGCAACAAAAGAAAAAATGGTAATACTATCATCTGAATATTTCCAACCTTTTAATATATAAATCTTTAAAATAAAATACGATTTTAAAATTTTTAAATACGTAGAAAAATTATGAGATAATAAAAGATTTACCAAGTTTCATTATATGCAAATAATGGCCTACAATGAAGAAGAATTTTTTTAACTCATATTATTTCATCACCGCAACTCTTGGTGTTCTATTTAATTTTCTTATTTGTGCTATCATCTACTTTTTTTGTGAAAAAATTTTTATTCATTACCAAATCACTAATCCTTTTTATTTAAACGTTTTCAAGATTATTGTCGCATATATCATTCCTAGTGTGATGAGTTTTTATGGACTTTATCAAGGACTTGTTACTCATGTGAAAAAAGTTAAAGTTGTTATTCCTAATGTTTCTAAAAATATCAAAGTTTGTCATCTTAGTGACATTCATGTCGGATCGGTATATAAAAAAAGATTTATTAAAAGCATAGTAAAAAAAATTAAAAAAATGGAACCTGATTTCGTCGTTATAACAGGTGATCTTTTCGACGGAACTTGTAAAGTTGATATCGACTGGCTCTCTCCTTTTGATGATTTAAATATTCCTATTTATTATATCACAGGAAATCATGAACAGTATTACGGTACCGCTAACGCTCTGAGAGTAATAGCAAAAACAAAAATACATCATATTTTGAGGAATGAACCTATAATATTCGAAAATCTCATCATATATGGACACGATTTTCAAGAAAATGAAGATGTAGATAGTATAGACTTTTTTGATTTCTGTAAAAGGATACCAAGAAAAGAAGGTTTTGTTAATATCGTCCTTCAACACATCCCTAGCATCAGCTGTGAATTTTTAATAAAAACCAATATCGACTTAGTTTTAAGTGGACATACGCACGGCGGTCCTATTTTCCCTATCAACATTTTCATTCATCTGAGTAATTCTTGCAGTAAAGGTTTGTATGAAAAAGATGGCCACTATGTGTATGTTTCAAGCGGAGTAGGAACGTGTTTGACCCCTATGAGAGTCACCGCAAAAAGCGTGATAGCGGAAATAGATATATGTAGTTGTTAAAATTTTCTAACTATCTTCTTGAAATCAAAAGAAAAAAGCATTACGATTTTATATAGTTTAAATTTATTTTAGCATGCCTTGCGGTAAAAAAAGAAAAAAACATAAA
>CAMEYY010000019.1 GCA_945947725.1 uncultured Cytophagales bacterium
ATATCGTAATAAGGATCATTTGCAGCTGCTGGATTAGCGGCTTTCTTCTTCTCTTTCTCTGCCTTATCTATCTCATTCTCTAATTGTAAAATTAATTTGTCATCCTCCGCATCCGTAACATTCACCAAAGATTCTACACCTTGGGTACTCGCTAATACAACTGATTCCTCAGAATATTCTTCCGCTCTTAACCCACAAAAAGGCAAAGATGCAAGTAACAAACTCAATACTATACGTCTGAACATCTTTTATTATTAGTAGAAAAATTTATATTAATAATATACTATTTTTAATCAGGGCTCTTGTAATAAATACCTAAAAACTTAAACATTACAATATCGATTACCTGGTAAAATCTTCACCAAACCCATTATCTCCAACTGCAAAAGTATCATCGATAATTTATCCAAAGGAATATCCGTTTTATCAAAAAGTTCATCTACAGAAAGAGATTCGTATTTATTTATCTCCAACAAAACTCTCCTCGAATCAGGATCAAGATCCTTAGGAATAGATTGTTTTTTTTCTACCTTCTTATCAACAACTTTCTCCTTGCTCCAACCCATAACCTCTACTATATCTTCTGCACATGTCGTCAAATGAGCTTGATTCTTCTTTATCAAATTATTACAACCAACAGATAACAAATTTCCAACATTACCAGGAATAGCAAAAACTTCCCTATTATAATCATTGGCACAAAGAGCTGTTATATTTGACCCACTCTTAATACCCGCCTCAATAACAAGGGTTGCATCAGAAAAACCTGCTATTATACGATTACGAGCTGGAAAATGAAAATTCTCCGGAACAATGCCCAACGGCAACTCACTCATCACAACACCCCCATGCGATAATATCGACTCCGCTAAGGGTTTATGAACAGCTGGATATATTTTATCCAAACCTCCTGCCAATATTGCTATCGTCTTAACATTCTCCTTGATAGACTGTTCATGTGATAAAAAATCAATACCATATGCCAAACCACTAACAACACACACATCATATTCCGATATTTCTCTAACTATCTTATTCACCATCTCCTTTCCATAATTTGACGGCGTCCTACTCCCAACAACACTTAATGTCCTCAATCCATTCAAATCCATATCGCCTTGTACATACAAAAAACATGGTGCCGACGAAATCTCTTTCAACTTAAAAGGATAACGAGTATCATAAAAAGATATTATCTTCACTCCCTCATTCTTATGCTTTTCTATAATATTCTCACTCTCAGATACATGATCTTTATTTTTTATAGCCTGACATATCGACTGCAAACCTTTATTTTGAACCGAATTCAATAAGGAAACATTTTCATAAACTTTTTTCGCACTACCAAAAGAATTTATCAACTTACTCCACACTCCAAATCCTACTCCACGTATCTTGCTCAAAGACATCTGAAATATTAACTCTTCTTCATCCATAGAGTTAAGTATATGATTTTAATTTTTTCTAAACTTCGCACTGTTCATATAAGATTCAAGCAATACCGCCGCGCTCATCTTATCCAAATTCTCCTTCTTAGTTTTTATCTTCTTCCCAAAATTTCTTAAGGCATAAAACGCTATCTTCGACGTATAACGTTCATCGTAAAGTTCTATTTTTTTCCCAGGAAAAGTATCTAACAACACCTGATACACCTTTTTTATTTCAACGACAATATCTTTATTTTCATCCACATCTGCAGGAAACCCCATCACCACTGTAGAAACATCCTCTTGCTCAAAATATTTTTTTAAAAAAGGAATAAATTCTTGAGGAGAAACTGTCACCAAAGGAGAAGCTATTATTTGCGATGGATCTGTAACTGCAATACCTATTCTTTTTAATCCATAATCAACAGCTAATAATCTTGACATTTTAAATAACTTTACATTATAATAATATATCGCTCGGGATGTAGCGTAGTCCGGTTATCGCGCATGATTTGGGATCATGAGGTCGTGAGTTCGAATCTCACCATTCCGACTCAAACAATCGTCTAAATTTCTATCGAAAATTTCTTATATTGATAGATGAAAATCCAAAATCTAAAACTTTATAACTCTTTATCTAGATCTTTAGAAGACTTTAAACCTTTAAACGAAAAACGTGTTGGTATTTATCTTTGCGGGCCAACTGTCTACGGTCACGCTCACCTCGGACACGCTCGTAGCGCTATAACTTTCGACGTACTTATTAGATTTTTAAAACACTACAACTACGACGTCAAATTCATAAGAAACTATACCGACGTTGGACATCTTGAACATGATTCAGATTGCGGTGAAGACAAAATTTTAAAACAATCAAAATTAGAAAATACTGATCCAGAAGAAATCGTTCAACGATACATCAACAGCTATCGACACGACATGGAACTTTTAAACATCACAAAACCTAATGTCGAACCTAAAGCCACAGAATGTATTAATGACCAAATCGAAATAGCTAAGGAAATTTTAAATAAAGGTTTCGCTTACGAAGTCAACGGATCTATTTATTTCGACGTGGTAAAATATGATCAAACTTATAAACGTTATGGAGCTTTGTCGGGAAGAAAAATAGAAGATCTCGTTCACTGCCAAGATAGAATTTTAAATTGTCAAGAAGAAAAACATAATATCGTCGACTTTGCTCTTTGGAAAAAAGCTTCGCCAAAACATATCATGCAATGGGATTCTCCTTGGGGAAAAGGTTTCCCTGGATGGCATACCGAATGCGTAGCGTTGAGTAAAAAATTTTTAGGAACTACTTTCGATATACATGGAGGTGGTATGGATTTAAAATTTCCTCATCATGAAGCTGAAATGGCTCAAACTCATATTCTTTACAATTCTCAACTAGCCAACATCTGGATGCACAATAACCTCATCAATATCAACAACCAAAAGATGAGTAAATCTGCTGGTAACTTTATCACTTTACAAAAACTTTTCTCTGGCTCAGAAGACTTTAAAGCATACAATCCTATGGTCTTGAGATTTTTTGTTTTACAATGTCACTACAGAAGCACAATTGCTTTCTCTTTTGAAAGTTTAGACGCTGCTGAAAAAGGTTATAGTAAGTTGATGAATGGACTCAAATTTGTTAAAAGTTTACCAATGCAAGAAAATTATGAAGCTGGTGACGCTGATGTAAAAATAAAAACTTTGATTGAACATTGTTATAACGATTTTTCTGAAGACCTCAACACTGCAAAAGTTATCTCTAACCTTTTCCTCCTCGTCAATATTATCAACGACATAAAAATGAAAAAGATCAATTTGGAATCTATCGATATTGTCTTTTTAAAAAATCATTTTGTTCATATTGTTGAAGAGATTTTAGGTTTTAATACTTTAGAAAATTTTGATTCTAATTATATCGACATCATCTTGAAAGTTTACAGGACCGCAAAAGAAAATAAAAATTACGATCAGGTGGATTTCTTGCGTGGTGAGATGAAAAAACTAGGAATTACAATTTCAGATATAGACAAAAATAAATCAGATTGGGAGTTTGTTTAAATTTATCATAAAAAGCTCCATAGATGTTAAAAAAAAATTATAGATACCTTTTATCTCTTCTCATACTTTGTGCATGTAAAAAAGAAACCCAAGAAGAAACTCTAAACAAAGAATATGTTGACGCATATAATGCTAGACTCCTTGAAGAAAAAAAAAATTTTTTAGATAAGTTTTCCGAAACAGAACTGAGGACTATCGCCGTACAAGGTTTTTTTAATGAACTAAAAAAGTTCGATGAAAAATGTAAAACCCAAAAAGAATTACGTAACGATCCTGATATTGCTCAACAAATTTTAAATGGATTTTTATTCCTTTATGATTCTTCTGAAAGTAAAGATCCTCATCTCGACCTTGTAGATGAGCAACAAAAAAAATTCATATTACAAAGATTATATGATGCCGAATTAGTTCTTGAACAACAAGAAAAATATCAACATATCCTACATCGTGTTTATTTTATCCTGGGTAATGAAAAATCTCGAGTTAATTCGCAAAAATTTGAAATGCAAGATTTAACTAATCACCTTGAATGTTTTTTTATCAAAAAATATGGATCTCTTAAAAAACTATATTTAACGGAGACAGGTGAAGATGCGGCAAACAAAATTTCCAGTTTGGTTTATATTTATCAAAACTATAAAAATCTTCCATATGAACAATTCTCTTTTATAAGGGACTCTAAAATCAAAGCATTGGAATCAAAACTAATTTCTATAGCTTCAAAAATTCTTATTGACAATGGATGTGTTTTAAAAGAGAGTGATAAAGCAAAAAGTAATTTTTTACATCCTACATATCTGATGGAAATTTTAAAAAGTCTTCTTCCTTACAATACTAACACCGGAATCGAAAAATATAAGGAATTTCGTATCGCTGATGACAATTTGCGAAAATTTATTTTCAATATCATATGGCTAGCTCTTCTCTCGACAAGTGATTCTGTTTTTGCCGAATTTAGACCTAATTTCGATTTGTATCTCAAATTTTACAACTTAGATATTCAAGATGCTTTCGAGATTTTTGCTCTATTAAAGTATTTCTTTAGTGAAGTTTTCGTTTCTGCAGATCAGGTTAAGGATGTACCTGATCTCTCTACTCTTGATTATGCTTTTAGAAAATCTGATTATTACTATCCATTAAAAAAAGATGATGGTAGTGAGAAAAGTCTTGAGGAACAAATCGAAGAAAAACGAAAAATTGATGCCTCAAATCGTATCAATGAACTAGGAAAAATTATTTACGAAGGTTGTTATAAAAAAACAATTTCCGCCAGTGCAGGCACAATTGAAATTTTAAATAAGATTTTTTATCGACATATATATCAAAATATAACTGATGGTAAAGGAGATCATTGTTTTGCTTTTGGATATAATGAAGACAAAAATAAATTCATGCAAGACATCAAGATTTGGAATCAGACCATTAATAGTAGGGCCAACTTTCAACAAAAATCAATTCCATCTTATTTTATATCTTCGTTACTTGTTAGGGTAGTTGATAATTCTATTGCTTGCTCTTATAGTGATGAAATACAAAAAGATTATTTTCCTTCTTTAAAAACTTCTGATAATTCTCTATTTCGAGAAACAATATTGTTCACAAACCAAATGTTAGAAAAAGGTATTTCCTTGAAAGCTTGTCAAAATTTTAAATCTTTTGCTAAAAGTGTTTTTGAAAAACAATTTAATATAAATCCACTTTCTCAGATCAAAGATGTTTTTGATTTTCGTTTCACCGAACAAGGTATTAAAGTTCCAAAAACAGATTTTGGTGTTGATATTTTTCTTCCTTCGGATATCGAAAAAATAATCACATTAATTGAAAGTAATAGAAATGATAAAATGACTTTTGAAGAAGTTTTATTAGAAAGAATGCTTAATGTGTGTCTTTTACAAGCACTGACACAAGAAGTATTTATTAAGAATTCATAGAAGCGAGGAACTCTTCATTATCTCTTGTAAATTTCATTTTACTCAAAAGGAATTCCATAGCATCGACAGGAGATGTTTTTTCAGCAGCAAGATATTTTCTCAACAACCATATTCTCATCAACATATTATTATCGATCAAAAGTTCTTCACGTCTTGTACTAGACATCAAAACATTGATAGCAGGATAAATTCTTCTATTAGCTAAGTTTCTATCCAACTGTAATTCCATATTTCCTGTACCTTTAAATTCTTCAAAGATAACATCATCCATTTTTGATCCAGTATCAACAAGAGCAGTAGCAAGAATCGTTAAAGAACCACCTTGTTCCAATTTTCTGGCAGCTCCGAAGAATCTTTTTGGATGATATAAAGCGTTAGCATCGACACCTCCAGATAAAATTTTACCAGAAGTTGGGGTTATGATATTGTAAGCTCTTGCCAATCTCGTTATAGAATCCAAAAGAATAACAACATCTTTACCTTGTTCCACTAATCTTTTAGCTTTTTCCAAAACAATATTAGCGACTTTTGTTTGCTTTTCAGGTTGTTCATCAAAAGTTGAAGCGACGACTTCTCCACGCACACTTCTCTGCATATCTGTAACCTCTTCAGGTCTCTCACCAATCAACAAAACAATCAATTCAACTTCAGGATGATTTGTCGTAATACTGTTAGCAATATCCTGTAATAAAACTGTTTTTCCAGATTTTGGAGGAGCGACGATCAAACCTCTTTGTCCTTTTCCGATAGGAGTGAACATACTCAAGATTCTTGTAGAAATATGAGAAGCATCGGTAATGAGATTAAAAGTGTCTGTTGGATATAAAGGAGTTAAAGTATCAAAATTAGGTCTTTTCTTACTTTCTTCGATAGTTTTTCCATTTATCGTTATGACCTCTAATAAAGCTTTATATTTTTCTCCTTCACGAACTTCTCTAGCTTTTCCGACTAAGAAATCTCCTGTCCTCAAATCAAAATTTTTTATTTGTGCATGAGAAACATAAATATCTTTTGCACTAGACAAATAATTTGTACACTGAACACGTAAAAAACCGTAACCATCAGGTAAAATTTCTAATGTTCCCTGAACATCAACGATGATATCGTTTGCAGGATCGAATTCCTTTCTTTTTGTAGTTAAAGATTCAAAACGTCTATAATTCGGTACAGATTGTTCTTCGTTCATAAATTTTAAAAGATTTTATTTCAATAAAAAAAAATTAATCACACCTTATGATAGCTGTGTCGGCCAATAACAACCATTTAACAAATTTTGATCAATGTTGCAATCGATTTTAAATTTTTTGTTTTTCGTCACTTCAGGAACAACAGGCTTTTTCTGATCAAAATCTTTCTTTTGTTCTTCGGAATTTTTTTCTACGGTATTAATTTTAAAAGTTTTCTTACCAAAGACAGAAGTTTCAATATTTACACCATCAATAACATATTTTCCATTTTGCAAATACCTTCGTTCAAAATCGACATCACGGTCACTTTTAACAAAAGTTACAATTTTTTCTTGAGTTTCATTCTCCTTTTTTATTTTCAACTGTTTTGCAGCTTTTTCGAAATTTTCTTTTACAACATCAACGATAGTAGAAATTTTCTCTTCAACATCTTTTGCGATCTTAAAATTTTTACCTTGTCTTTCAGTGATATTTTTATCCTTATCAACAGTATTATCTTGAGTTTTTTCTACCTTTAAAGATTCTTTAGAAGAAGATACCTCTTCGGTCTTTATAGATTTTTTTTCTGTAGTATTCTTAACAATTTTGTCTTCCTTTTTTAAACTACTGCTAGGTTTGAGAATTTTTTTATCTTTTTTCATCTCTGGAGTAGTCTTAACCTGCTCGTCTTTTTTTGTTGGACATTCTTCTTTTTTAGAGGACTTATTTTGTTCTTTTAAAATACTAATACAGTCGGCAATTTTTTTTTCAGCAACTTGTTGTTCGAGAAAATTAAAGATAAATTCTTCATTGGAAATTTTCTTCTCATTATAATTCAAACTGAAAAAATGAGAGATATTTCTCATCTCCTCATTAAAATCATCATAGACATCATAAATTTTCGCCATATCAAAAAACTGTTCTAGTTGTTATTTTTTTTAATTTATTAACTAAATTATCTGCGGATATAAACAACAAGTGTATTATAAAATTAATATGGTTAAAAAAAATAAGCATTTCCTATTATTAAGTGCTTGTGCAGCGCTTTTGAGTTTATCCATTAAAGGTTTTTCTACAAATGGGAATGCTCCCGCTGAATATGCAAAGATCGTAGTTGCTGATTACGAAAAATTATTACAAATGCTTCCTGAGTTTGCTACCACCGAACAAGAATTTTCAAATTATCTTGCTTCTCAACAAGAATTACAAAGAAAACAAATTGCAGATTTCCAAAAGAAACTTGAGGAATATAAAAAAAATGAAAAAAATTTATCTCCTGAAGAAAAAAAGATAAAGGAAGAAAATTTGAGTCGAGATGAAGCTGATTTACGAAGAACGGCTATGGACATGCAGAGAAAAGCTGATGAAAGAAGTGCTAAGGATGTAAATATTTTAAAAGACATTCTCGAAAAAAATTATGTTGACCCTTACGCTAAAAACAATAAAATTGATATCGTCTTAAATTCCGAAAGTGCAATTAAGGTTTACAATAAAAAATTTGATATCACTGACAATTTAGCGGAGTTGATAAAAAAAAATAATAATAAGGTTTCTTCTTCGACCGCTAAAAAATAATGTCTTAACATATTTCTATTTGAAAAATGAAAAAGTTTATAGGTCCTTTGTTCATTTTCATCTTCTTATCTTTTCTAGGTTTTAATTTTTATTCAAAAATCTCTTCTGATAATGAAAAACAAGCTAGCAACAAAATTTACAATGCTATCTATAAGTTCGAAGAAAAAAAATATGATGAAGCTCTAGAAGGAGATGAAAATAATTATGGTTTTGAACAAGTTATAAAAGAATTTAGAAGTACATCTGTAGGAGATATAGCACATCTTTATGCTGCATCGAGTTGGTTACACCTTTATAATGTTTTGTTCGATAGAGAAAAATGTCAAATGGGTATAGATCATCTAAAATATCTCTCTTTGAGATCTTCTGATGTATTAAAAGGAAAAACAAACAGCTTACTCGGTGATCTTTATTGTGAGTCTGGATTTTTTAATGAAGGGGGTTTAGCTTTTATGTCTGCAGCTCAATATGATTATACTCCTTATTATCTCTTTAAAGCTTCAATAGCTTTCCCTGAAGTGGGAAGACGTTCTCAAGCTGTGGATGCTCTGAAAAAAATAATTAAAGAATATCCTGAACATCCTTATGCTGAAAAAGCACGACAAAGACTTGTCGCTCTAAAGTAATTAATTATATAAAAAAATTTTCGATTGTAAAAAAAAACTATTTGATAGCAGTAAAGTAATTTTCGTTTTTGACTTTTCCTTGAACTTCTTGTAAAGCTTTATCATGATTGAGATTATCTCCTGGAACATCTTCACGAAAAACATCATAACGCTCTGTCAAATTATAAACAGGTTCCACACCGTCAGTATCAATTTTTTTTATATCTTCAACAAAATTAAATAAGACTTTCAAATTTTCGAGTATTATACTTTTTTCTTCTTCATCAAGATATAACAATGACAAAGACGTCAATTGTTCAAGAATTTCTTTTTCAGAAAGATTATTCCAATGGGACATTTGTATCAAAATTTTCTTCATTAAAGCTATCCCCCTTATAATCATCACACTCCACCTCTTCATTATCTTCAGGACAAATCTCTCCTACCTTACTGATAAAATCATTAATTGAAGAGAAATAATAATCATCATCAACATCAATACTACTGATAAGTTCAAAAACATCATCAACAAAACCATTATCAGTAGCATACTGTAAAATATCTTGTTTGTTTGCTGCCCATTCCATCCCTTCAAAGAGAGAAAACAAATCTAAATCAGTGTTCATAAAAATTATTACATGTAATTGAAAATAAATACTACTGTTATAATAACAAGCATTTTAAGACTTTTTTATTCATGCACAGCTCTCTTTTGCTTTTGATAAAAAAAAATATTCCGCTTTTTTCGCGCAATTCTAAAATAAATAAGATGAGTTGGGTAACTTTTATTAGCGTCGTCGTCGGAACTATATCTATCACCTGCACCATCGCTGTTATAAACGGAACCTCTTCTCTCGTAAAAAAAACTTTAACAACTTTCGATTCAGATATAAAAATCTCCAACTCACGATCCAAATATTTTAATTCCTCAGATATAGACACCGAGAATATAAAAAAAATTCCTCATGTCAAAAACGTAAATAAAGTTTTAGAAGAAACAGCTTACCTCGAGTACAAACAAAATTCTTGCATAGCTCATATCCTCGGCGTCGAAGATTATAATGAACAACTTTTTGATAAAACGGTCGGTGAAAAAAAATTTTTAGGAAACAATTGCGTCTTAGGTCTTGGTATAAGTAATAAACTATACTTCTCGTTGAATAACTATATCGATGTGATAAAAATCAAAATTCCTAAGAAAAACATAAAGACAAACTTTTTTAATAAAATTTACTACTCTGGAACGCTTTTACCTGTCGGGATCTTTTCTGTTGAACAACGTTATGATGATAATTTTGTACTGACCAACCTCGAACACTTGCAAAAAGTAACTAAAAATAAAGACCTCATCTCTGATATCGAAATCTTTGTCGACAATGAAAAAAATATAAATTTTGTCAAAACAGAGATTAATAACCTATTGTCGTCGGATTATAAAATTGTAACTAAACTAGAAAAACAAAAATTTTTATCACAGGCTCTTAATATCGAAAAAGTTCTTACTATCATCTCACTTACCATCATCATTCTCATCGCACTGTTGAATTTACTTTTTATCCTCTCTATGATCGTCTTAACGAAAAAAAATGACATCATGATTTTAAAATCTTTAGGGGAAACAAAAATATTTTCCTTATTCTTTGCATTGGGAACATTACTGGGGGGAGCTGGAGCTATCGTCGGAACTGTAATCTCTGCGTTGATAATTTTTTTACAAAACAAAATCGGTTTCATTAAAGTCGGTATTGACTCTGTCTTGGTCGATTCTTACCCTATGGAAATTCATTTTTATGAATATCTAGGCGTGATTTTATTTTTAACTTTCATCTCCTGCCTCTTAAGTATTTATCCGGCCCGAAAAGCCTGTAGATTTAACCTATGATAAAATATATTTTCCCTCAACTCAGCTTCTTTTGCTGCATCTTATGCTCTATCTTCACCTCTCTCGTTTTAACTTTTTCCATCTGTAAATTCATCATCACTTTCTGTAATAAAAAAAATATGGTCGACGAAGTGCGTGAAGAACTACATTTGAAAAATCAAGAGAATAAGAAAGTTCCACCTTTTGGAGGTGTTGCAATAATTTTGTCGACATTGATATCAACGATACTTTTCGCTGACCTAAAAAATATATACGTGCAATTACTTTTGGTGAGCATAATTGCTTTCGGAGGAGTAGGTTTTTATGATGACTTCTTGAAAGTTTTTAAAAAATCAAAAAAAGGAGTTAAACCTATAATCAAGTTGATAATACAAGGAGGAATAGGAGTACTGATCTCTTTCAATGTTTTTGAAAATAATAATACCGCTGTTCGTGTGCCAGAAAATTATAAAGTCGTCTCCTTACAAAGACAAGAAGAATCTCAAAAAATCATAACTAAGGTACCTTTTTTTAAAAAAACTGTTATCGATTACAATACGCATGAATTTTTAAAATATGGAGCTCTGTTAATTTATGCTTTCTTGTTAGCGTTCATTATTGCAGGGACTTCCAATGCGGTAAATTTAACCGACGGTGTCGATGGTTTAGCTTTAAAAAATTCTCTTCTAGCGATCTCTGTTTTAACTTTATTTTCTACTCTGTACGGAAATGAATTTTTAGCTTTCTTTTCTAATTCCTTGTTTATAAAAGGTATTTCTGAAACTATTATCTTCAGTTGTGCATTATTTTTCTCTTGTCTCACTTGTTTATGGTTTAATGCTTTCCCTGCAAAAATGTTTATAGGAGACTCTGGAAGTCTGATGCTGGGAGGAGTTATCTCGATATTGGCAATTTTTTTACGTATAGAATTATTTTTACCTATCTTGTGTGGACTTTTCTTTATCGAGACTGTGACGGTGATTTTGCAAGTTTTCTATTTTAAATACACGCAAAAGAAATTTGGTCAAGGGAAAAAATTATTTTTACTATCTCCTTTACATTATCATCTGATAAAAAAAGGATGGACTGAAGTTAATACTACGACACGTTTGACTATAATATCTCTGATCTTAACTTTTATAGCAGTAATTATGATTTTATAAAAAATTCATCCACAACCTCTTTTACAACATCATCTATTTTATTTCTTTTAACTTCATCTATATCTGATGAATTAATTTTTTTAATTTGAGGGTTTTTATAATTTTCAATTTGTTTTTGAACCTCCTCAGTAGCAGTAAAATCTGTTTCATTGGAATTAAAACAGATTTCATATGCAGAACAATTGCTAGTTAAATCTTTAATGATATTTTGCGCAAGAATACGCATACATCCGTCGTAGATAACACTAACGATGACTTTATTAAAATTTTTTTTATACTTATGATCGACGATCTGTTGTTGTATTTTAACGACTTCATCATCAATAAATTTTTTTGTGATTTCTCCTTTTTGTTCATGTTCAACAGATATTGTCAACAGATCATTTTTTTTATTACATCCCTTGTGTTTTAATTTTTTTTCGAGTATTTCAGAGAAAGCTTCCACATTACGTGTTGTTGTTTGAGGATTTTGTATTTTGATATTCACGAATAAAGTTTTGTTTAAATCATTTTTATCGATTTTAAGTTTAAAAGAGAGAGCGTTATTTCCGAGATCAACGTTATTTTTGGTGGGATATAATGTTTTTTCATCGCTAATTTTATCATTTCCTTTGTAAAGAGTTGAACAGTTAAAATTTAGGATTAAAAATACAACGAAAAGTTTATTCACGAGATATCGATGCAACATAACTTTAATATATTTTTGGTATAACGTTTTTAATATGTTGTCGTTGAACTTGATAGGGATTTTATTTTTCTTTTTGAGTATCATCGTTCAGATGGTTCTTCAATCAAAGATGACAAAATTTTCCCAGATAAATTTACGATCGGGGTTAACAGGAGCTGAAGTAGCGAAGAAGATGTTAAATGATAATGGTATTTACGATGTAAAAATTATCAGTGTCGATGGTTTTTTAACAGATCATTACAATCCTATAACAAAGACGGTGAATTTGAGTAAGGAAATTTTTTATGGGACTCATATAGCTGCCGCTGCTGTAGCCGCTCATGAATGTGGGCATGCTGTTCAACATGCACGAGGATATGTTTTTTTGAAGTTAAGATCAGCAATGGTGCCTATTGTTGCGATTGGTTCGAGATGGTTGAGTTGGCTTATTTTTGGGGGTCTTTTGTTAATGCGAACAAGTTTATTTCCATTAAAATTGGGAATTCTATTGTATTCTATAACAACTTTGTTTAGTTTTATAACATTACCCGTCGAGTTGAATGCAAGCAACAGAGCGTTGGCGTGGTTGAGGAATAAGAATGTGACGGTGGGGAATGAGGGTAAACAGACAGAAGAAGCATTAACTTGGGCTGCGATGACTTATGTTGTTGCCGCGTTAGGATCTTTAGCGGAATTATTAAGACTAATTTCCTTCGTTAATAGGAGGGATGATTAGTACGGTCTCTTCGTCTAGGGGTTAGGACGTCAGGTTTTCATCCTGGTAACAGGGGTTCGATTCCCCTAGAGACTACAAAATAGGCTTTTAGCTCAGCTGGTCTAGAGTGTCTGCCTTACACGCAGAAGGTCGTAGGTTCGAATCCTACAAGGCCTACACACTCTCAATATTTCAAATTTTAATACAACCTCTTTTTTTAATGTTTTCTGTTTTCTCCAAAAATAACCATCAATTTTCATATTCTATTTTTTTCAAACATGAATCATATTAACGCATTTTTTGACAGAGAAAGTAAGACGTATTTCGTCTATATATTTTCTATAAGTCTCGAAAATTGGTATCGATAAAACTGATATTTCAAATTTTTAGTATAAAAAAACTGTATTTTTA
>CAMEYY010000020.1 GCA_945947725.1 uncultured Cytophagales bacterium
TATTTTTGACATAGACCTCGTCGTCCCACAAGTTCCTTTCCCTGTTGTCTCCTTGAAAGACCTTTATCGTGACTTAGAAGAGATGTACGGTTATAAAGTTGATGACTCTGAAAAAGGGGACCTTACCACTGAAGGAGAAAAACTTTGCGCTAAATACTCTTTGGAAAAATTTGGTAATGAATTTTTATTCGTGACTGGTTTCTCAAAAGAAAAACGTGCTTTCTATCACATGCGTAATGAGGACGGAACAACAAAAAGTTATGACTTGATCTGGAAAGGTTGTGAGATAACTACAGGAGCGCAACGTGAACATCGTCTTGATATTTTAAAACAACAAGCTGAAGAAAAAGGTTTAGCTGACGACGTAAAATTTTATTTGGAATTCTTTAAATATGGATGCCCTCCTCACGGTGGGTTCGGTATCGGTATCGATAGAATTACTATGCTGATTTTCGATTTGTCGATAAAAGAAGCTATGTTCATTTTCCGAGGCCCTGATCGCCTCAATCCTTAAAAAAAATGAAATCTCTAAAAATAATCCTGACAATAACTTTCCTTCTCGCAACTTCTTTATTTCTTTTCTCCGACAGCGTCTCGATAAGTTTATTTTTCAACTCTCATCATAACGAGATCTTAAATAAATTTTTTTATTTTCTTTCTTTCCTCGGTTTAACAGAAGTGTTTATTCCTACTGGTGTGGCGATATATTTTATAAAAAAAAATAAATTTTTAGCTTACCCTCTGAGCTATATCAACTTCTTCGTCGTTGTTCAATTTTTAAAAAGAATAATATTCGCTCACTGTTATCGTCCTAGCGTCATCCTTTCTCAATTTTCCCCAGATATAATTTTAAATTTTATACCTTATGTTAAACTCAAACAGCAATTCAGTTTTCCTTCAGGACATACGACGATAATATTTTCATTGGTAATTTTATTGATTTATACCTTCGAAATAAAAAATATCTTCATTCAAATTGGTCTTGTCATATTGGCGATATTAGTTGGAGTTTCCAGAATTTATCTTTTACAACATTTTTTTCGAGATGTATATTTCGGCGCGTTGATAGGAAGCATTATAACTTTTTTGACTATCTACATCTGTGAAAAGTATGATCTCAAAAATAAGGATCCTTTCAAAAAACTGATCAATTTAATAAAATTTTAATTTCTACTCGATTAAAAAATATTCGAGGATTCTGTTAGAAACAATCATACCTTGCGGAGTTAATATGATGTTGTCGTTACTTCGTTGTAAAAATTTTTTTTCAATAAGGAATTTTAAAATATTTTCATCTAGACTATGCTGATATTGATTTTTTAAAATATTCAAATCAAGACCTCGAGATGTACGAAGATTATTAAAAATAAATTCATTAACAATATCATTTGGAGATAAAATCTCTCGTTGACAAGGAATAATATTTTTACCTATCGATTCAACGTATGTAAATTTATTTTCAATATTAGTTTGACGCGAGACGATATCAAAAGATGCTGCAGCTGGACCTACTCCTAAAAATTTTTTATCATTCAACCAATAATTGCTATTATGTCTAGAGAATTTTCCATCACGTGCAAAATTAGAAATCTCATAATGTTCATAACCTTGTTCACGTAATTTTTCATCGATAAACAAAAAACATTGTGAGCAAAAATCTTCCGACTGTTCCGCTATTATTTTTTGTTTCAACCACACACCAAAGACACTTTTCTCTTCGAAAGTCATCATGTATGCAGAAATGTGTGGAGGTTTGATCTCTAACATTTTTTTTATATCGGAAACAAATTCCTCGCGTGTCTGTGTAGGGATAGCGAAGATAAGGTCAAGGTTAAAATTATCAAAACTACTTTTTTCTAGAAATTTCACACAATCGAGAGCATGTTGTAAATTGTGACGTCGGTTCATGAGTTTGAGAAGACGATCCGAGAAAGTTTGAAATCCTAAACTCAATCTATTAAAACCTAAACGTGTCCATGTTTTTAAAATTTCTTCGTTTACATCGTCGGGGTTAGCTTCAAGAGAGAGCTCTGCGTTTTGAGAAACAGGAAAAAGTTGATATATGGTATTTAAAATTTTTTCTAGATGATGAGCAGAAAGTAATGAAGGCGTCCCTCCTCCGAAGTAAATCGTTTCTACCTCTTCACATCCAAGATATTCTTTCCTTAACTTTAATTCTTTTATCGTCGCTTCAACAACTTCATCGAGAAAATTTAATGACGTGCTAGAATAAAAACTACAATAAAAACATTTACTTGTGCAGAAAGGAATATGCACATAAATTCCAGCCACTATTATTTTATTTATTAGAAAGATTCTTAGATATTCACCCTATTATTTTTAAGAATTAAATCTAAATTTTCTTTAAGATCTTTATCGTTGCTTAGATATTTTTCATAAACTTTGATAGCATCTTCAATAGATTTTTTTTCATTTCCAAACAACTCTTGAACAAACGTTTTTAATGCATTTTTATACGAATCAAAAGACTTATCTAAAGGTTCTTCAAGATCATATGTAAATGTATAACCAATATCATTTTTCTTTATAAAAGATATAGAAAACGTAATTTTAGATTCATAACTATTTGTGTAGCAATCAAAATAAGAAATAAGCCATTCCCAATCGCTATCACTTAAATCCTTCCAACAAAATTCAAAAGGGAAATATATTTTCCATTTATTTAAAGATTCTTGATTAATATCTAGATTGTTTGCTAAGTTGAACAGTTCGATTACAAAACAACATCTAGATTCAGCCTTTTTAATTTTTTCGATGCTTTTACTTATACTTTCGTAATTTAAATTTTTTCCATTTTGTAGTGCATTTTGAAAATTCAAATAAATACTACTAACGATTTTATCAATTGTTTCTTTCTGTTTAGAAGATTGGTCATAAGTTAAATTTTCAATGGAATATTGAGATTGTTGTTTATTCTTTTCAGCATTTACATTTTTATCTAAAAACATTTTAGCAAGTTCATCTATTTGTGTAATTGCTTTTTCTTTTTGTTCAGCGGCAGTTACTTTGCAAGTAGTTTCTTTTATAATACCTAATTTCTCGTTTTGTACATTATTTTCATCTTCTGTTTGTTCTTTATTATTACATGCAAAAAAAACACAGCAAGATAACGACAAAAAGTATTTAATTTTACAAAAACTCATAATCATAAATTTAAGTATGGAATACATTGATTCAATATTAAATACAGATTACAAGGATTCTGTTTATTATTTATCACAATGCAGAAAATTTTGTGAAGAAAAAGATTGGTATAACGCATTAAAATGTTGCGAAGAAGGTATTAAAAATGACGCTAAAGTTGTTGAATTTTATCAAAGAGCTATTATTTGTTGCGTAAAAATGTTAAATAATGAAAAAGCTCTTAATTTTGTTTCTTTGTTAAAACAACATTGTCATGATTCTGAGATGATTTCTTCGTTTCAAAAGTTGATATCAGAACAGTTAAAAGACGTTGTAGAGGAAATGCAGGGTAGTGATGATTATAAAAATTTTATCAACTTGAAAAAGACAATCTTGCAAGGTGGAGGAAAATTAGCTAACATGTCTATTAATTTAGATAATCCTAACAACAGATTTATTTGCGCAGAAGAAGATATAAAAACTTCCGAAATCATAGCAAAAGTTCCTCGTCACTTAACAATCTCTCCTTCGACTATTCTCAAATCAGAAATAGGAAAATTTTTCAATGACGCAACAAAAAGCAAACTAAACTCTTTTGAACAAGATATCATTACTGTCTTCTTGCTTCATGAAATGCATAAAGGTCACAGTAGTGAATTTTCATTTTTCTTCAACTTTTTTCCTAAAGACTACTCTAACTTCCCTGTTTTGTATAAAGAAGGTGGTGTTGAAGAAGAAATATTGGAAAATACCAAATTTAAGTTTTTGTTGAAAAAGGAAAAAGATGCAATGATTGAAGACTTTACAATTCTACAAAATGCTGTTCCTTTCATGAAAAAGATTTCTTTAGAGGACTTTTTATTCATAAGAGAAGTTGTTGCTAGCCGATTATTTTCTTTCGAAGATGATGATAATAAAACTTCTTGTATGATGGTTCCTTTCTGTGATCTTTTAAATCATAAAAAATATCCTAACGTTATCTGGATTTATGATAAAAATGCAAAGACTTTTAACTTGATTACGACGAATGAGATAAAAGCTGGAGAAGAACTTTTGACAAAATACGGCAACAAAGGTAATGAAAATCTTTTGTTACACTACGGTTTTACTCTTGAACATAACGTGGATGATATTTATATCTTTTTATTGAAATTATGTAACGGTAAAAAAAGTCCTGAATACCTCTCGTTGAAAATAAAAAAAGATATCGATGACAGTGAAACAAAAAAATTATTTGCATACCTGCGTTACATGGTGACAGACTCTTTCATTGAAATTGCAAAAACAAATTCTCTACCTGATGAAGTTATCTCAGATCAAGAATTGAAAAAATATTATACACCAAGTTCTGGAGTAGATGAATTGAAGATGTTGAAATTTTTAGGTATTGTTGTTGATCATTGCAACGAAGATTTTAAAACTACCTATGAGGAAGATTTAGAATTCTTTGAAAAAAATAAAGCTACGATGTCGACAAATGAAATCAATTGTTGGAGAGTAAGGATTCAAGAAAAAGAAGTTTTGAAATTTTATAAAGATTTTGCAGAGTACTGTTTTAACTTTTTTTCCAACCACAAAGATGAAGTTCTCATTAATTCCATGACCGCGAAAGAATGTTTTGATATTTATAAAAACTATATCAACTTTGTTTTTAGTTCCTTGAAATAAGGACTTTAGTTTATGATAAAAAAAATTCAAAATAATATTCTTGACTATTCTTTTTTTTCAAACAACAGAAAAAAACTTACAAGCGCATTGGGAAAAGATAGCGTGGCGATAGTTGCGGCAAATAAAATTTTCGATGAATTACCTTTTAGATTTATTCAAAATAAAAATCTTTTTTATCTCACAGGGATAGAACAAGAAGGAACGCTTTTGATTATTAGTGAGGATTATCAAATTTTATTTTTACAAAATCCCAATGTAGATAAAGTGTGGAATGGTGAGAGATTGACAGAGGATGAAGCGAAAAAAATTTCTGGTGTAGATAAAATTATTTTTTATGATGTCTGCGAAAATCTGAATTTGAAAAAATATTACGAATCTTACGATAATGTTTATACTAACTTTTCCGAGTCTCTAACTTTTTTAAATCCTGAGTCTATTTCTGTTCCTTGTAAAGATTTGAATGAGTTGATGTGTGTGATAAGGATGAAAAAGGAAGTTTGTGAGATTGAGTGTATAAGGAGAGCGGGGATGATCACGAAAAAAGGTTTGGAAGAAGTTTCTAAAATTTTACAACCGGGTATAAAAGAATTCGAGATTGAGGGAGTTTTATTAGGAAGTTTTATGCGTAATGGATCGAGGTATCCTAGTTTTTCTTCTATCGTCGCTTCTGGTAAAAATGCTTGTACATTACATTACACGAAAAATTTATCACGATGTGAAGAGGGAGATTTAGTTTTACTTGATGTCGGTTCGGAATATTGTAATTATTGTTCGGATGTTACACGTGTTATGGCTGTGGGAGGGAAGTTTACTAGGCGTCAAGAGCAAATTTTTAATGCGGTCTTACGCATATCTCAGTTTGCAAAATCGTTTGTGAAAATTGGTACGACGTTTAAAGAATTGCAGATGGTGACAGTGGAGAAGACGAAGGAGGAATTGCTGAAGCTTGGGTTGTTGAAGGGTAATGAGTTGAAAGGAGACGAATATAAAAAATATTTTATGCACGGTGTTTCTCATAGTCTGGGATTAGATGTTCATGATCTATGTGATAGGAAATTACCTTTCTGTGAAAATATGGTTATAACTATTGAGCCGGGAATTTATGTGCAAGATGAAGGTATAGGTATAAGATTTGAAGACGATGTGGTAGTTAAAGAAGGAGTGTGTGAGGTTTTAACGGAGGGGATATCTAATTTTATCAGTATTTAAAATGATTTTTTCTTTTTATCAAAAAGGAGTTACGAAATTGGAAATATAAATAGCTTTAGCAAAATCTTCATCAACAAAATCTCCGATAATCCATCCATATAAACATCTATTTTTAAATTTGTGATTTTTTATAACAATGTTAACATCTTTAGCTACCGACGCACTATTGGGTAAAAGAAGAATACTATCAAATCCCGACGAGTAATTTATATAACCATGATTACCATCTTGAGGTTGTTTGTTGTTTTCAGCGTTATTAAAAAACTTTTGTAAAATGTTTACTTTTTCTTGCGGTGTCGTCTTGAATTTTTTTTGTATCTCCCACTTAATACCGATATACTTTTTATTTGAAAATGATTTGCTAGTTGTAAGAATTTTCATACCTCCATTAAGACTATTTTTTTTATCCCATAAAACTATTTTACCTCTTACTTCTTGTAGACTAGGGACACGATTTTCGGTATAAATGATACCAAATTTTTTCAATTTTTCATGAACTAAGTTAATCTGTTTATTTGTTAGTGTTTTACTTCCTGATTCATGTTTAGGAGCAATTATGATAGTTTCTGAAGGATGATTTTTTAAAAAATTTGCTATGGTACTTAAAACCAAATCATAACTTATTAATTCATCAGAATTTTTTTTATGACAATTACATTGAAAGATATCTTTTCCATGACAACAGAAAAGATCCTTTTTCGTTTTATCGTAAAAAAGTCGTATATCAAGAATTCGTACACCACTATTTAACTGATCTTGTAATGTATACTTTTGACATTGAGCATACTTTTTCACAAAATTAGATACGTTATACGCTAAAGAATCGTGACTCCCTGGAATATTAAATTGATTTAATTTTTTACTCCCATCCAAACCATCCATCCAATTAGTACTACTCAACTTTTTCTTTTCAATGTTAAACTTACAAATGTTGCTATTTTGATTATTATCTATATTATTTTTGACAACATTATCATTGATAGTATTTTCATTTGCTAAAGCATAGAACTTTTTTTCTTCTTCCAACATCTTGTTTGAATATTGAAATGCCTTTGAAAAATTTTGATACTGTCGTTGTTTTGTTGCGCAACCTAAAAACATCAAACCCAAAAAAATTAACCTCCTACACATAAAATCTTGTCATAGTAATATTTTACTATAAATAAAATTTAAGCAAAATGGAGAATCTAAGCGGAGTGAGTTTTTTTTAATTATCATAGATTATGGGAATAATTTTTTCTAAAGAGATACGAGCTTTTTTTAATTCATCGATAGCTTTTGCGACGATAGCATTTTTCATGATTTTCATTGGAATTTGTGTATGGGTTTATCCCAACTATAACATCCTCGACTCTGGCTATGCAGAGTTAACATTTTTTTTTAAAATATCTCCTTATATATTTTGTTTTTTGATACCATCGATAAGCATGGGGATGATATCTGAGGAAAATAAAAGTGGTACTATGGAAATTTTATTAACTTCTCCTATTTCTATACAAAAAATGATATTAGGGAAATACCTTGCTATAATTTCCATAATCACATCCATCCTTGTAATTTCTTTGGTTTATGTAGTAACTATATATTTTATTTCTTTTCCTGAGGGTAATATAGACTTAGCAGGGATATGTGGATCATATATTGGATTATTCTTACTTTCGTGTACTTTTGCTGCAATAGGAATTTTTTCTTCTTCATGTACCAATGCTCAGATAACGTCTTTTGTTTTGGGGGCAACTATATGTATTTTTTCTTATTACTCTTTTGAATTGTGTTCTATCCTACAGTCTTTCAATAGGTTTTCTTTTTATATACAACAGCTAGGAATAAAATTTCATTACGATGCGATAAGTAAAGGATTAATCAATGTGAAAGATGTTATATACTTCCTCTCCGTGTCAGGATTTTTTTTGTTTTTGACAGAAGATAAAATACGAAAGATGCAGACGAAATAATTATTTCAAAATCACAGTAGACATCAAATCAAAATTCAAATACCTTTTTGCTGTAAGTAAAATTTGTTCCGGTGTAAGTTCGATAATCGTCTTCGCTAAGTTAGAATAAAAATCATCTTCTAAATTTCCAGTGTGGATAGCTTTAAATTGAGAGACTGGGATAAAAGGATTAGAAGAGCTCATCATCATATCTCCGATAAAAAATTGTTTAAAAGAATTTAATTCCGCAGAAGAAACATATTCGTTTTGTAAAAGAAGGATTTCATTTTTTATTTGTTCCAGGATTTTATCGCTACAATTTTTTTTCAACGAACTTTTGATACAGAGGTAGGAACAATTTTTTAGAGAGTTTAATGAGGCATTGATACCATAAGTAAAACCTCCTTTTTCTCTGATATTAGTCATCAAACGCGAACCGAAATATCCACCTAAGAACATCACACAGCACCACAATAATTTATAATCTTCATGATTAGCAGGGATACAAATTTTTCCCATACATAGGTATTCTTGTTCACTTCCTCGTTCTAAAATTTTTTTCTTAGGTTCAAAATCAAAAGTTGTACAAGCAGGGAAAGAGAGTCCTGGTTTTAAAATATTTTGGAATCTTACAGAAAGATCATCAAGTATTTCGTCTTTAATATTTCCCGCGACGATACATTTTAAATTTTTTTTGAAACAATTATCGAAGAATGCATTAAGGTCTGCGATAGAAACTTTTTTAATATCTTCAGCTGTTCGGAAATAACCATAAACATTTTTTTCACCGAAGATGAGTTTTAAAAATTCCTTATTGACGACGTCTTTATTTTTAGAGTTTTCGATATTGAGGTTTTGTAAGTCGATATTTTTTATGTGTTCAAGACGTTCTTCAGAGAATTTTGGGCAGCAAGCAATTTCTTGAAATACATCGATGACGTTATAAAAGTTTTCTGACATCAAGAGCATAGACAGCTGACAAACATCTTTTCCGTATAGTGAGTTGAGATAGACTCCATAAAAATCTATTATCTCAGAGATTTTTTCATGAGAATAATGTTCTGTTCCTTCCACGAGCATTTTGATAGCGAAATAAGGAACGATTTTATTTTCTACATTTTGAAAAAAATTAGCATCGTTATACAAAACTACCTTGATGAGGTCGATTTTATTATTTTTCAGGAAATGTAAATTTTTAAATTCTTTAACAGACTTGCAAGTATCAAAACAAGCGGTGTCGACATTGATAAGAGATTGTTGTAAAGGTTTTTCCATGTATACAAATATCAGAACATTTTGCTATTTTTCGCATCCAATTTCAAAGTTAGGAATATCATCAAAGAGAAAGATAATAGCGAAGATCCACCATAACTCATGAAAGGAAGAGGGATCCCGACGACAGGGAAGACACCACAAGCCATAGCTATGTTTACGGAAAAATGGAAAAACAGTATTGACGCGACGGAGTAAATAAAAATTTTATTAAAACGGTATTTTTGTCTTTCCGCGGTATCAAGAAGTTCGAACAAGAGGAATAAAAATATGGATGCGTATATTAAAAATCCAATAAAACCATATTCTTCAGCGATAGTGCAAAAAATAAAATCTGTCTGTTGTGCAGGGATAAAATTGTATTTTGTTTGAGTGCCAGCGCCGAATCCTCGTCCGAAGAAACCTCCATTACTTATAGCGATTTTTGATTGTAAAATATTCCAACTCAGTCCTAATTTATCCACGCTCTCATCGAAAAGAACTTTAATTCGGTCTTTGTGATATTGATGTAAAAAATGATTTATGACGTAGTTGTTAACAAAAGCGATAAGTGAAAGGTCAAGTGCGATGGTAAAAATTTGTTTAAAGTATTTTTTATAAAAAAAAGATAAGATGATAGCGAGTGTGAAGATACATACAGCGACGAAATTAAAAGGGAAGATGATATTGAGAATAAAAAGTAAGACGAAAGCTATAGCATGAAAAATAAAAACGAAGGGGAGGTTGCATATGTATAGAGGAATTAAGAAAGAAGAGAAAACCATAGCAGAACCTAAATCTCCTTGTAACAAAATAGAAACGGCAGATACTCCCAAGACGATAAAAGTGTAAATAAGTGTTGAAGGTTTTTTAGCGAAAGGTTTATCACTATATTCCAGCAATGCGGAGATAGCCATAGCGCAAGTAATTTTTAAAAATTCACCGGGCTGTAAAGTAAAACTTCCTATATGAATCCAGGCATGATGTCCAGCTACTGCTCTTCCAAATATTATGGAGACTAAGATGAGTACCAATGAGAAGAAAAAACTTTGATAGGCGAAGATGTTGATAAATTCTGCTGGGATGAAATGAAGAAATAGAAAACAAGTTAAGCTTATTACAAACCAGATGCATTGTTTAAAAAAACGTGTATGAAAAATATCGACATTGGCCCATTGATCTAGATCGTACAAATTTAGCAAACCGAAGCAGACGAGTAAGAGGTACAAGATTAAAATTTTTTTGTTATAAGTGTCGTGTCTCGTCATAAAAGTAAAAATAGGAATATAATTTTTTTTTATAAAAAAAAGGAATCTGTAAACTAAAAACTACCCATACTAGGGATGTTAAGCGTTAAAAGATCAATATGTAATCTTTAAAAATAACTTATGGGTTTCAAAACAAAAAATTAAATAGGAAAATTTTTTACTCTTTTTTGTTGTAATAGTAGTATGAGTGTGCAAATTTTTTTGTATTGTAAAACTCATGAGAAAATTTCCTGAATATCACAATACTGTTCAAAAAGTAAATTTTCCTTATCCAAAATTACTAAAATTGCAATTGGAGTCGTATCGAAGTTTATTTAAACAGGATTGCGAAACGAATATACATGTAGACGAAAGTTTATTCGCCCTTTTTAAAAAGTTTTTTCAGTTCGCTTCTTCTAAGTATACGTTGAATTTTATTGATTACCATATCGGTTCTCCAAAATATTCTTATCAGGAGTGTAAAAAATATGGAATCTCGTATACTGTCCCTATTGAAGCTGTTTTTTCTGTGAAAAACAATACAACAGATGAAGTTGTAACTCAAAGTATTTTCTTTGGTGATATACCTATCATAACAGACGATGGTTTTTTTATTATCAACGGAAATAAGAGGGTAGTCATTTCCCAAATTCATACCGTCAACGGTATCATGTTCTTGAGCGAAAAATGTTTAAAGTATGATACTTATGCTTGTAGAATTATTTTCTCTAGCGGTATTTGGTTGAAAATACATTCCACAATCAACGGTAGTTTGTTTATTAACGTAAATAATGTTAAAAAAATTCCTTTGATGACATTATTTAGAGCTATAGGTTTTTCGACAAACAAAGATCTTTTAGAATTGTTTGGTTCTGTTGAAGAGTTTGCTGTTACGCGTAAAAATGTTGCGAAATTAAAAGGAAGAAGGTTGGCTCTCGACGTAGTTACTTATTTTAGTGAAAAGGTAAAAGGCAGTTCAACTTTAAACAGAAAGAAGATTATTCTTGCTAAAGATTGTGTCCTTGATGATGATAGCTTAGAAATTTTATTCAACAATAATATCGAGTCTGTTTTTGTTCATTCTGAAAATTCCAAGATGACTATTGAAACTTACGTTATCGCTAACTCAATCAATAGTGATACTTCTCAGAATGAAGCGGAAGCTTTGAATGTTATTTATTATTTCTTCAATGAATCCGAACCAAAAAATGAACAAGTAGCAAAAGAATTTGCTAGAAACTTGTTGTTTAGTCATAAACATAGTTTGGGAAAGATCGGACGTTTGAAATTGAATGCTATTGGAAATGAAGATCGTGATGATGATTTCTTTACTGTTGAAGATTTAATAAGTGTAGTAAGACATCTTTTAAAAATCATTGCTAAAAAAGTTCCTTATGATGATGTGGATCACATTGGGAATAAATGTTTAGATCAAGTTGGAGATCAAATTTATTATCAGTTTTACGTTAGCTTATCAAAAATTGCTAGAGGGGTAAAAGATAAGTTGAATACTTCAGATTTTGAAATTAGTAAGATTAGAGAACTTTTCAATACCAATATTTTATTCAATACAATAAACTCTTTCTTTGCTATAAATCAACTTTCTCAGTACATGGATGAAATTAATCCTTTGTCTACAGTAATTCATAAAAGAAAAATTGCAGCTATCGGAGTTGGTGGTATTTCAAAAGATAGTTTGGTTTCGGAAATTCGTGATATTCACTACTCTCAATATGGAAGAATTTGTCCTATCGAAACACCAGAAGGATCTTCTATTGGATTGATAACTTCTTTATCTTTGTTTGCTAAAATCAATGATTACAAACTTTTATTAACTCCTTACCGTATCGTTACGAATGGAGTTGTTGATTTTAATAATGATCACGTTGTTTTCTTGTCTGCATTCGAAGAAGCTGGTAAAAATTTAGCTCAATCTTCTGTTAGTTGTGATGAAAAAGGAAATATTCTCGATGAGTATGTGATGGTTCGTTATGATAACTCATTCATGTTTGTCCCTAAAGATAAAGTGGATTATTGTGATGTTTCTTCGAACCAAGCTTTTTCTCTTTCAACTTCCTTAATTCCTTTCGTTGAACACAACGAGGCTACTCGTGCTTTGACGGGATCGAACATGCAGAAACAGGCTGTTCCTCTTTTGAAGGATAATGCTCCTATTGTTGGAACTGGAATGGAAAAAGTTGTTATCGATAATTTGAAAGAAATTTTAAAAGCAGAGTATGATGGAGTTATTGAGTATGTTGATGCTGAAAAAATTATCGTTCATTATGATTTAACAGAAGATGAAAAATTAACATCATACAACGATGAAATTAAAGAGTATAACATTATAAGGATGCAAGGAAGTAATGATAGTACTTGTATTACTTATCATCCTATCGTTGAAAAAGATCAAAAAGTTAAGAAAGGAGAAGCTTTAGTTAGTGGTTTTGCTTCTGAAAAAGGTGAGTTGGCTATTGGTAATAATATTACAGTAGCTTTCGTCATGATGAATGGATATAATTATGAGGATGCTATCGTAGTTTCTGAAAGAGTTGTTAGAGATGATCTTTTAACTTCTATCCATATCGACACTTACACTGAGAGTATCAGAAGTACAAAATTAGGAGATGAGGAGTTTA
>CAMEYY010000021.1 GCA_945947725.1 uncultured Cytophagales bacterium
AATTATAAGATTAAAAGATGAAATAAAGAAGTTAGAAGAAAAAGAGAAAAATAAAGAAGAAGAAAAGAAATTTGAAGAAAAAATTATAAGATTAAAAGATGAAATAAAGAAGTTAGAAGAAAAAGAGAAAAATAAAAAAGAAGAAAAGAAATTTGAAAAAGAAATTAGAAAGTTAAAAGAAGAAATAAAGTACTTGAACAAAGAAGAGAAAAAAGAAATAATAGAAAAAATTTGTGATTTTAAAAGAAGAAAAGGTCACTTAAAATTTATAAAAGAAAAATTAGAAAAAATATTAGAAAAATTAGAAAAATTAGAAAAATTAGAAAAATTAGAAGAATTAGAAAAATTAGAAAAATTAGAAAAAGAAGGAGAAGAAAGAGAACTTAGAAGAAAACAAATTCTGTTTCATTGCAAATTAAAAAAGAGTAAGATAGAAGAAATAAAGGTATTAGAAGATGAAATACATAAATTAGAAGAAGAAATACATGAATTAGAAGAAGAAAAAGAAAAAATAGAAAAAGCGAAATTAACAGAAACAGATATTTTAAAATTTGGAAAAGAAATATCTAAAGTAGTATGCAAAGAAATGTTTATCATTTGTAAAAAAATAGAAAATGAGAAATCTGCAAAAGAAAAGATTATAATATTAGAAAAAGAAAGAAAGGAATTAGAAGAAGAAAGAAATAAATTAAAAGAAGAAAAAAAGAAATTAGAAGAAGCAATGATTATAAAAGCAGATGAAATATTGGATGTAGTGATAACTAGAATGTCAGAAGTAGTAGTAAAAGAGATGTTAACAGCATCTAAGATTTTATTATTAGAAAGAGAAATAGAACAAAAGAGATTAGAAATTGATGAAAGTAAGGAATTCTAAGAAAAGAATTAAAATACTTATAAGTCAACCTCACTCTACTACAAATGAACAACATTCTGTAAAACAGCAAGATATTCCTGATAATATAAATGCGTCTATTCAATAAGTACTGAAAAAAAATTGTGTGTTCATTTAAAAATGAGTGGGATAAAATTTTTAAAAAAATTAGTTCTATAACTTCTGTCTTAAGTTTAATACGCATTTCATCTCGTGTGGCTTGTAAATAGATTTATATTTTTTTACAAAATTCCCTTTTCTGGTGGGTGAATCAATAAATTATTGTGATGTTATTATTATTTTTCTGTATCTTGATCTCAGAAGTGATTTAAAATTATGAAAAACATATATTCAAGAAAAACGAACAGGCTTGTTTTAAATTTGTTGAATGGTTTAGGTATCATTGCATGTTTATCTGTTTCATCGTGTGGTATTAAAGAAAAAAATCCAAAGGGAATGGAAACTGATAATGAACTTGGTTGGGTAGAAGAGGAATTGAAGAAGGCTAATTGTAATTTTTTTAATCTAAATCTTGATTATCAGGAAAAAATCGTTCGATGGTTTAAGTATAATTCACATCAAACAAATTTTACGTTATCAAGAGATATTCTCAACCAAATTTTTTGTAATTATTATGTGGTGAACTCTATTGAGCAAACACTTGAGGGTGATATTTCTAATCCTAACGGTGATGAAAGTAAGAAAAAAGAACTTAGAATAAACAAAGAAGGAAGAAGAGGAAAAAAAAGAATAATAAAAACTTGGAATCCTAGAGAAGAAAAAGATAAATCAGAAGAAGAAAAAATTTTAATTTCTAAAGAAATAGAAAAATATAGATCCGAAGAGGCAAAAAAGAAATTAGAAGAAGCAAAGAAAGAAGAAGAAGAAAAGAAAGAAGAAGAGAAAAAGAGAGAAGAAGAAGAGTTTATAAAATTAAAAAAAAGAAAAGATGAATTAGAAACAGAGATTATAGAATTAATAGAGGAAAAAAAGAAATTAAAAGGAGCAGAAGATTTATTTTTGCTTGAAATAAAAATAAAGGAATTGGAAGAAAAAGATATTATAAAATTAGAAGAAGAAATAAAGATGTTTGAAGAAGGATTAAAGATATTAGAAGAAGGAAAAATAAAGATGTTTGAGGAGGAAATAAAAATATCAGAAGAAAAAAGAAAGGAGTTTTTTAAAAAAAAAAGGGAATTCGAAGAAAAGAAAAGGGAGTTAATAGAACAAAAAATTAAAATTTCTGAAAAAATAGAAGAAAAGGAAATTAGAATTTTAGAAAAAAATAAAGAAAAGAACTTAGTAGAAGCAGAGATTACAAAATTAGAAAAAGAAATAGAAGAATTACCAGAAGCAAAGAAATTAGAAATAGAAAGATTAAAGAATGAAAAAGAAGAGAGAATTGATTGGGAAAAGTGTGATAATATTGAGAATCTTAGAGAAATGTTGGTGAAAGTAAGGAATTCTAAGAAAAGAATTAAAATACTTGTCGAAAATAATAAGGTTCTTTTTGATAATGTTGCGTTGCCGATTGATGTTTGTAATTTGGATTTTTGGGATACTTTGAATGGGTTTCTCGGATGTTTTATCTAATAAGTTGTATATTACTCGTACGAATAAAAACGGGATTATTAATCTAAAAAAAGGTCAGAGTATTGTGATTTTTTTTAATGATTATTCTTCATATTTTTCTTCTGGTTCTTGTTTAAATGACTATGATTTTTGTGTGGTTCTTAAAGATAGATCTGATAAATATGCTGATGCTTTTTTTAATGAAAATGGCAAATTGATTTATACGTGGAAATTGTTTACTATTGTGAGAGAAGGAAGTAGTTTTCATCTTAAGCGAGGCAAGTAAATAGGTCTTCAACCTTTTCATTTCTTTAAAATTCTTTTTTCTATAATATCAAGTTTTCTATAAAATCAGTCTTGTTCAAACATCTTATTAAGGTTGCTGCCCTCAACTCTATTTTTTTCTTTGAACCTGAGCTTTCTTTTTGACATCAAAATCATCTATTTGACATATCTTTTCCATCATGTGTGTAATCATTTTTAAAATCTATTTTTTAGGTATTACAGTTATCTAGTTGATTATTTTTCAAATAGATTTATATTTTTTTACAAAATTTCTTCTGGTGGGGGAATCAATAAATTATTGTGATGTTATTATTATTTTTTTGTAACTTGATCCTAGAAGTGGTTTTAAATTATGAAAAACATATATTCAAGAAAAACGAACAGGTTTGTTTTAAATTTGTTGAATGGTTTAGGTATCATTGCATGTGTATCTGTTTCATCGTGTAGTATTAAAGAAAAAAATCCAGAAGGAATGGAAACTAATGATGAACTTGGAAAAAAGAAGTTAGAAGAAACAAAGAAGGGAGAAGAGAAAAAGAAAGAAGAATTAGAAACAAAGATTATACAATTAGAAAAAGAAAAAGAGGAATTAGAATCAGAGATTACAAAATTAGAAAAAGAAAAAGAGGAATTAGAAAAAAAAGAAGATGTAATTTTTAAAGAAATAAAAAGAAAGGAATTAATAGATAAATATATTATAAAAACAGAAGAAAAAGCAAAGAAAATAGAAGAAGAAATAAAAATACTAGAAGAAGAAGAAAAGAAATCAGAAGAGTTGAAAAAAAAATTAGAAGAAAAGGAAAAATTAAAAGAAAGTAAATTAGTAGAAGCAGATTTTATAAAATTAGAGAAAAAAATAAAAGAAGGTAGAGTTAAAATTTCTGGAGAAACAGAAAAAAAGAAATTCGAAGAGAAAAAAAAGAAATTCGAAGAGAAAAATAGGGAGTTTGTAAGAAGTAAAAAGGAATTCGAAGGAGAAAAAAAGGAATTAGTAGAAAAAAAAATTGCAATTTCTAAAGAAATAGAAAGAAAGGAAATTAGTATTTTCGAAAAAAAAGAAAAAAAGAACTTAGTAAAAGCAGAGATTATAAGATTAGAAGAAGAAAAAGAGAAATTAGCAGAAGCAAAGAAGGAAGAAGAGAAAAATTAAAGAAATAAAAAGAAGAAGAGAGAATTGATAGGGGAAAGTGTGATAATATTGAAAATCTTAAAAAGATGTTGATGTAAGTAAGGAATTCTAAGAAAAGAATTAAAATACTTATAAGTCAACCTCACTCTACTACAAATGAACAACATCCTGTAAAACAGCAAGATATTCCTGATAATATAAATACGCCTAAGGATGTGAGTAATCCTGTTGTTAAACATACAGAAACTCATTCTTCTAGTGATTTTTCAACTCCTAAATCTTCTAGTGGTAAATCTGCAACAACGCCTGTATCGACAAGTAAAAAAACAGCGCGTCAGAAGCTTCGGGGACAAATTCAATAAGTACTGAAAAAAAATTGTGTGTTCTTTTGGAAATGAGTGGGACTTAATTTTTACAAAAAACTAATTAAATCCGTTACTGATTATAAGAATTACTTGAATAGAAATTAATTTCAATTTTCATTTTACATAAGTAATACATATCTTTTTTTCTTGCCTTTGTTTTTTAAAAAAAAGTAAGAATGGTTTTTTTTAATAAATTTCATTATAAGTTTAAAAAGTTAAATACTATGAAAATTAGATATCGAAAACATGCCAGTAAATTTGTCTATGGATTATTTAAAGGTTGCGGTCTTGTTGCTTGTTTGTCTTTAACTGCCTGCGGCGGAAATAATAAAAAAAATCAAAAAAAAACCAATTTCGGAAACTTTATACAGAAACTAAAAGATGCAAATTTTTTTAATTCTGAAGCTGAGGCGGAATCTTTTGGTAAAGAATTATTTAAACAAGGAGTAAAAGATATTAATGAATTAAAAATAGAACATTTTAACAATAAGAAAGGTGTTAATAAAAAAAACATAGAAAAGTTCTTTTCTAAAAGAGTCGTTACGATAAAACAAAATTCTACACAACAAGAAGATATTTCCGAAAACTCAAACGCGCTTAATAATATGGCTAGCCCTATTGTTAATGATATAGAAACTCCTGGTCAATCTCCTAGTGTTGATTCTACAACATCACCAACAAAGATTGATGGTAATTTGAGTGATGAGGAAGTTAATACAGAGAAAAATAGTGAAAATACTACAACAACACCAGAAACAAAAGGAACACCAGAAACAAAAGAAACAAAAGAAACACCAGAAACAAAAGAAACAACAAAAACAAAAGAAACAACATCAACAACAACATCAACAACAACATCAACAACAACATCAACAACATCAACAACAGGAACGCCATCACCAATAAAACCAACAACAACATCAACAACAAAGATGGATGGTAATTTGAATAATGGGAAAGTTAATACAAATAAAAAGAGTAGAACTATTGTTAATGATAAAAAACCTGCGCCAGAGACAAAACCTAAAAAATCAACGCCAACAACAAATATTAAATTTGATGATAAAAAGGGGGAAGTTACAATAGGGGAAGATACTACCAAGATTACAAAGGCAAATCTTGTTGATTTAACTACAAAATTAAAAAATTTGACTAAAGAAAATGTTAAAGTTTTAAATCCTTTTCCTTTAGAATGGGGAAAAGATGTTAATATTTGTGGTTCGGTGATGACGTGTAATACTGTGGATGATTTAAAAAATATTTTATCTTTTTTGACTTGTTTGAGGAGTTTGGAGATATTTAAGAAAATAATAAAGATAGATTGTGATAAAAATCAGGTTTCATTTAAAAATTCAGGTTTTAGTCTTTTCTCTAACAAAACAGTTTTTAATCAGGACATGGTGAAGAATGTTGAATTTTGGAAGGCTATCAATGCTAATCGTGCTTTGTTTAATTCTGACTCTGATCCTAAAAAGACACTTTTAAGTTCGGATTTGTGTGATACTGTGGATAATTTAAAAAATATTTTATCTCTTTTAACTTGTTTGAATAAGTGGAAGATGTTTAAGAAACAAATAACGATAAAATGTGAGAAAAATAAGGTTTCATTTGACAAAACAGTTTTTAAGGGGAGCATGGTGGAAGATATTAAATTTTGGGAGGCTATCAAAGATAATAGTGATTTGTTTGATTTTACCGATAATAAGTTTGGTATTAAACTAGTGAGAAAGAATGGTTTGAATGTTGTTATTTGTCATAAGAAGTCAAGTGGGCAGTCAGAATATACACCAGTAGTAACGTTGAATGAATTTGATTCTTTCTTAACAAAAAATCCTAACAAAAATAATACATGGAATTTGAAGGAGGAATGGCGAAAGATTTTAGAGGTAGTTAAGTGAGAGTCTTTGATTTTTTTTAATTTCTTTTTTTCTTATATCAAATTTTCTGGCATTAAAATTGTCTAAAGAGATTTATAGTTTTACTTCTATGGAAGAGAAAGGTGTAATTTCTGTTAACAGTGAAAATATTTTTCCTGTAATAAAAAAGTTTTTATACTCCGACTGCGATGTCTTCCTTCGTGAGCTCGTGAGTAATGCTGTTGATGCAAGTCAAAAGTTGAAACAGCTAGCGGCAATGGGGCAATATGATGGTAATGTAGACAATTTGCGTATCGACGTCAAGTTGGATAAAGAACATAAGACAATAACCATCTCCGATCAAGGTCTCGGTATGGATGTCGAAGAAATAAAAAAATATATCAACCAGTTAGCTTTTTCTGGAGCAACAGACTTTATCAACAAGTACAAAGATCAAGAGAATTCAAAACAGTTAATAGGTTTCTTTGGTTTAGGATTTTACTCTGCCTTCATGGTCTCTGAAAGAGTAGATATCTTGACAAAATCTTATAAAAACGACGCTCAACCTGTGTTCTGGACTTGTGATGGAAGTACTTCTTTTGAAATCCGTGAAGCAGAAAAAGAGAGTATTGGAACAGATGTGATCTTGCACGTTAATCAAGAAGAGTATTTAGATAATTTTAGAATAAAAACTTTATTGGATCGTTTCTGTAAATTTTTACCTGTACCTATCTTCTTTGAAGATAAACAGATAAACAACCCAGAGCCTCTTTGGATAAAGCATCCTCAAGATTTGAAAAAGGAAGATTATGAAAACTTCTATAAAGAGTTGTTCCCTTATTATGAAAAACCTTTATTTTGGATTCATCTAAATATCGACTATCCTTTCACTTTGACAGGAGTTTTGTTTTTCCCTTCCGATGTAAATACTTTGGATTACAAACAAAATAAAATTCATCTTTACGCTCGACAAGTATTTATTACCTCTGAAGTTACTGAGATAGTTCCTGATTTCTTGAAAATGTTGCACGGTGTTATCGATTCTCCAGATATTCCTTTGAATGTGTCACGAAGTGCTTTACAGTCCGACAGAAATGTTAAGATGATAAGTTCTTACATAACGAGGAAAGTTGCAGAAAAAATGTCTGACATGTTCAAAATGGATAGAACGAAATTCGAAGGAGACTGGGATAAAATCGGAACTTTTGTTAAATATGGAATGCTGACAGAAGAAAAATTTTATGATGTCGCCAAAGATTTCATGTTGATGAAAAACCTTGAAGGTAAAAGTTTCACTATCCAAGAGTATATCGACACTGTAAAAGAAAAACAGACAGATAAAAATTCTAAAACCGTCCTTCTTTATACAACGGACCCTCAACAACAAGATGTTTTTATTCAAAATTGTGTGAACGCAGGATATGATGTTTTGTTAATGAAAGAGCAATTGGATAATCATATTTTAGCTTTCCTTGAACATAAATTTGAGAATATTAGTTTTAAAAGTGTGGAATCTGCGACGGTGAAAGAGTTGATAGATAAAGGAGTAGAAGATGAAGTATCTGATTTAACAGAAAATGAAAAAGATAAGTTGAAAGAAATTTTTGAGGAACATATCGGTAAAGAACATATCAACTGGAAGGTTAAGGCTTTAGGGAAAGAGAATTTACCTGTTGTTGTCACTATTTCTGAAATGGCGAAGAGAATGAAAGATTTGGAAAAATGGAATCAAACTTCTTACAATCTTCCTGACGACTTCAATGCAGTAATTAATATTTCTCATCCTAGTGTTAAAAATATTTTACAAGTTGAAGATAAAAATTCTATCAATGAACGTGTGAGGATGTTGTATCAGGTTGGTTTGCTTGCGCAAGGTAAGTTGCAAGGAAAAAATTTAACAGATTTTATCAATTCGCTCGTTCGAGTTTAATCTTCTACTCTTAATTTTTCAATTTTAAAAATTCATTATTTAATTTGGAGACGATGATAATATTTATTTTTCCGCTTCTTTCAGTGATGTAGACAAACCTAAGTTAGCAGCGATATTCATCACTTCGACGACAAAGATAATAGGAACGAGTCTATCGACTCTCATAGTAACATTATTGCATCCACAAAGTAACAATTCTCTACGTAAATCATCTTTTGAGATCTTGTTCTTTTTATAAAAAAAATTACCTTCCTTATCGATGTCCAGTTCAAAGGATTTTATTTTTTTATCTTTAACTTCAGTTTTGTGTTTGATATTGATAAAAGGTTCATTTTTTTCTTGTGCTGCTCCCGATGTTAAAATAAAAAACAAAAGTACAGTCATCACTATATCGGTTAAAGATACTAGCGGTAGAGCATTAGTACATTTTGTCATTCTTTTTATTTTCATATTAAAATTATTTTTTACAGAAGTCGATTTTATATTCACGGATGACAGCGAGCAACTCGTTTGTATAATGTTCTAATTTGACAATTTTACGATCTAAAGCTCCAGCAAAATATCTGTAAAAACAATCACTAACAATACCAATAACAAGTCCAACAGCTGTAGTTATCATAGCTTCATAAATACCACCAGCGATAAGATTTGGCGTAACAGCATCTGTCGTTTGCGAGATAGTATTAAAACTTGAAATCAAACCTAAAACTGTTCCTAAAAATCCTACCATCGTCGCAGCAGAAGAGATTATAGAAAGTAACGACATCTTTTTCTGTAACTTGAAGATTTCAGATTCTGCATATTGTCCCGCTAAAGTATCAACAAAATCGACAGATAAACCATTTTCTAAACTTTGGAATATCTTTGAGAAGGTATTTGCAGCAACATTATGATGATTTTTAACTTCCTCCGTCACGTAATCTACTTTTCCAGCTTTCAATGCTTCAATGATGTTAGTGTTCCATTGACGATTAATCTTTCCAAAAAAAAGGAAAACTATTATCCTATCAAAAATGATGTACAACGCGATGACGGACATGAGGAGTAAAGGATAAATCAATAATCCTCCCTTGAGTATTAATTCATTCAAATGCATAACTATATTATAAATTTTTCTAAGGTATTCTACCCTACGTGAGAGTAGTTTGTATCTAATTTATCGACTAAATTTCTTTTCAAAATAGGATTATTATCAAGATCAGGGTCCGCTTTTAAAATTTCCAATGCCTCTATCCTTGCACACTGCAAAATATTGTAGTCTGTCTGTAAATTCGCGATCTTCATACTCACTGTCCCACTCTGCTGATTTCCCATAATATCACCCTCACCTCTCAACTGCAAATCAACATTCGATAATTCAAAACCATCAGAGATATCGACAAAAGCTTTTAGACGTTTTTTCCCTACCGCACTCAACTTGACACCCGTTATCAAAACACAAAAAGATTGAAAATCACTTCGTCCAACACGTCCTCGCAGTTGATGCAACTGAGATAATCCAAAACGATTAGCATTCTCTATTATTATCACCGTAGCATTTGGAACATTGATACCGACTTCTATCACCGTCATTGAAACCATGATCTTTGTCTCTCCTCTCGCAAACTTCTGCATCTCGATATCTTTATCTTTCGGCAACATGTTACCGTGCGTTATGCTTATCGGCGTATTTGGGAAATAACTTTTTATATTTTCATAACCGTCCATCAGATTTTTAAGATCTAATTTTTTTGACTCTTCTATCAGCGGAAAAACAAAATACACCTGATGTCCTTTTTCAATTTGTTGACGTGCTAATCCTATTGCTCTCAATCTTTGAGATTCATATATATGAATAGTTTTGATAGGACTTCTTCCTGGTGGCATTTCATTCAAAACAGAAACATCCAAATCACCATAAAGAGTCATCGCTAAAGTTCGAGGTATCGGAGTCGCTGTCATTATCAAAACATGAGCTGAAGTGTTTGTTATCTTTGCTCGTTGTTCTACACCAAATTTATGTTGCTCATCTATAATAACAAGTCCTAATTTTTGATAAACCACTTGATCATTGATAAGACTATGTGTTCCAATCAAAATATTTATAAAACCATGAGCAAGGTAATATAAAATACTTTTTCGTTCAGCAGTACGCGTAGATCCTGTTAACAGTGCGACATGAAAACCGAGATCTTTACATAATTCACATATGTTTTTGTAATGTTGTTCCGCTAAAATCTCTGTCGGAGCCATCAATGCCACTTGATAACCATTTCCCAGAGCTATCAACATTGACAGAAAAGCTACAATAGTTTTTCCGCTCCCGACATCTCCTTGTAATAACCTATTCATCTGAAACCCTCCCGACATATCTTGATAGATTTCTTTTAAAACTTTTTTTTGAGCATTGGTAAGTTCAAAAGATAAGTGATTATTAAAAAAATCATTAAAGAGAGTGATATCACTCATGATAAAACCTTTTTGCTTTGACATACGTATATGCTTCGTCATGAGCAGTTTCAGTTGTATAAAAAATAATTCTTCAAATTTCAATCTTCGTTGAGCTTGGTGTATATCCTGCGAACAAGATGGATTGTGGATAAGCATCAGCGCTTTGTATCGATTTATCAACTTGTATTTTTCACATATATTTTCTGGGATGTTCTCGTCGATATTCGATATTTGAGATAAAACGTAATTTATCAACCTATTTAAAAATTGCGAGTCAACACCGAACTGTTTGAGTTTTGTCGAAATGTTGTATGTAGGTTTTATCTCTTGTTCAAGTTCAAAAGATAAAGTTTCTTGAACGACATTAGGGTGTGCTATAACGAAACGCGAACGTTTTTTTTTCAGGGTTCCTTTCAGTTTATATTCTCTGTCAGTTTTGAAATATTTTTGAATAAGATCGATTTTTTTAAACCATGTCAACAAGATGTATCCCGTTTTATCACAGAAGACAGCTTCAAGAAATTCTTTTCCTCCTTTGATTTTATTTTTTTGAAAAGATTTTATCGTCCCACGTAGAATTACATCTTCGTTAAGGTATTTATCATCCAAGTCAGAGATATTTTCGATAAGTAAATTTGTTTTGTATCGACAAGGGAAAAATTCGACGAGGTCGTTTATAGTTTTAATGTTTAGTTCTTGAGCAATGAGTTTTAATTTGAAATCAGGGATATTAGTAAGAGAAGTTATAAGATCATTGATATTCATTTGAGGTTTTTGTTTTATAAATTCCTCATCTGAGGGAAAAATAAAACATCTTGAATAGAGTGAGCGTTAGCTAAGATCATTGTTAAACGATCGATACCAATACCAATTCCAGCTGTAGGAGGCATACCATAACTCATAGCATTCAAGAAATCTTCATCCAGTTGCATAGCCTCTTCATCCCCTCTTTTAGCAAGATACTCTTCATTAACAAAACGCTTTCTTTGTTCGATAGGATCATTAAGTTCGGAGAAAGCATTACAAATTTCTTTACAATTACAGAAACCTTCAAAACGTTCCACAAAAGTAGGATCATCATATCTTTGTTTTGCCAAAGGAGACATTTCTGTTGGATAATCAGTAACAAAAGTAGGTTGTATTAATTTTTTCTCGCACGTTTCACCAAAAATTTCATCGATAATTTTACCGTATCCTAAAGTTTTATCAACATGTACACCTAATTTTTCAGCAACAACTCTAAGTTCTTCCTCTTTCATTTTTGAGATGTCGATACCGGTATAATGTTCGATAATTTCAAACATAGTGTAACGCTTCCAAGGAGTTTTAAAATCAATAATATTTTCGCCGACTTGAACTTTTGTTGTTCCGTAAAGAGATAAAGCAATTTGTTCAATCATGTGCTCAGCAAAATGCATCATCCATTTGTAATCTTTGTAGGCGACATAAAGTTCTACCTGAGTGAATTCAGGGTTATGGAAACGATCCATACCTTCATTTCGGAAATCTTTAGAGAATTCAAAAACTCCTTCATAACCACCGATTATCAACCTTTTAAGGTATAATTCATTGGAAATTCTAAGATATAATTTTTGATCAAGAGTATTGTGATGAGTACAAAAAGGACGAGCGGCAGCCCCACCATACAAAGGTTGTAAGATAGGAGTTTCCACTTCATAAAATCCTTGTTCAATCATAAAATTTCTCATTGTTTGAACGATTTTAGTTCTCTTTTTAAAAACTTCCAAACTATCACGGTTAACGATCAAATCTACATAACGTTGACGGTAACGTTGTTCAGGGTTTGAGAAAGCATCGAAAACTTTTTCATCGTTTTGTTTAACGACAGGGAGCGGATGTAAAGATTTAGATAAAAGTTTAAAATCGGTCACATGTAAAGTAACTTCCCCCATTTTTGTCACGAAAATATAACCTTTAACCCCGACGATATCACCGAGATCTATCAATTTTTTAAAGACGACATCGTATAAGGTAGTATCATTTTCAGGACAGATGCAATCACGTTGAATGTACAACTGAATTTTACCAAAGAAATCTTGTAGGACCGCAAAGGAAGCTTTTCCCATGACTCTTATGCTCATGAGACGTCCAGCTAAAGAAACATTTTTCAGTTCATCACAGTCAGGGTTTTGAGAAAATTTTTCAAAAATTTCAGATGAATGATGAGAAGTTTTGTATTCTTCGGAACGATAAGGATTGA
>CAMEYY010000022.1 GCA_945947725.1 uncultured Cytophagales bacterium
TGAAAGAAAGAAAACTTTTTTTTATAAAAAAAGAGCACCGACTCACATCAAACAAAAATTACAAACCAAATTGCTTTTCTATTTCTTTTTTTCCCTCATCACTACACTGTAAAACGAAAGTACTACTACTACATTTTTTGTTAACACTAAATAAACCTTTTATTGTCTTATTACTATCACCCTCCCAAAGATTGAGGGCTTGTAATTTTTTAATTAAACCTTCAAATGTTGTTCTATTAACAAAAACAGAATAATATTTAGATTTTTCAGAAACCGCTTTTTTAAAATTATCAAAATCATTTTTTCCTTCAAAAGAATTAAAATTCAATAAGCGGAAGAAATTTTCAGAATCTTCTTGAGAAGCAAAAATTTTATCAGGTTCGTGAATTTTGTTTAACAGTTTAATAAATTTTTCAGAATCTAAACTTTGATCAGGCATTAAACTAAAAGTTTTAATAGCTAAGTCATTAGGGAAAACAAATTTATCAACAAACAAATCAACTATATGAGAAGAATAGTCCTTACTTTTAACATTCTTAACTTCATTAGTTTTTATGTCAGTATTGCACGCATCAATAAAAACTTGCCACATATCAGAAGAATTAATAATACCCTTAGCTAGTTTAGAAGTCAAAGACTCAAAAGAAGGGGCATTGAAATGTTCTTTTTGAGCAATTTTTTTACATATTTCACAAACACAATTTAAAAGTATAACATTTTCATCACTTTTGCTTTTATCAATCCACCCTGCATTGAGAGAATTCAAAATTTCAATGAGTTTTTCTCTAAAATCGAAATTAGGATCTTGAAAAAAATGTTCTACATTTGCGGCCAAGTTAACTAAAGATTTTGGAGCATCATCGATATTATTTTTGAAGATGTGTGGATTTTTATCTTCATTGTCAAACAACTGACATAAAGTGATATTTCCAGAAAAGTTTTTAACAGCAACGAGTTTTTTATCATTAAGGGAAAGACTTTCTATATCTGCAATCTTCTTTTCTTTTCCTTCTAACCCATTATATTTTGCAACGGCAATATCATGATTGAGACTACTCAGTCTAGAATTTTCATATTTTACTTCTGTTAAAAAGAAACTTTTATAAACCTGCTGACAATAAACACTAGCAACAAAATTCAAAACATTGGTAACAACATTTTTATCTAAATTTTCATCGTTAAAAATTTCATTAAAATTGACGTCAAGATTTTCAAAAAGAAAAACAAGTTGACCTAAAATAACGACTTTATCATCGTCATCAGAATTGACAAAATCCTCGACTAAGGTTTTAAATTTATTTTTAGCTATTTCCAGTTCTGTTTCAAAAGAGGAGTTACAATCACATAAAAATTCGAAAAACCTTTTGTTCTCGGAATAAAAAATTTTAAAATCAAAAATAACATTATTAAGAAAAGCATTGTTTCCGAAAGTCAAGATATCGTTTGTAAAATTTAAAGAATCAATTTTTTCACTCTGATCAAATCTGTCTTTAGCACTGTTATAATTTTTTTTTACCTTTTCTTTTACCTTCAAAATTTTCGTTTCATCTCGTTTAGTATCTTGCGATATTTTATGACAATTTGATAAAAAAAAAGGGACAACAAATAAAAATCTCGTCTTCATGTAAATCAAAACTTATACTACTAAAATAAGGATATGTCGGTTAAAAGTACGTCTTCTTTTTTCCAATTCGGTAAAACCTCGATGATCTCGTGATGGAAAATAATTTTTTCAGGATCTTTCATTTCGAAGATATTACCACAACTCCATTTTTCCCCTTTATGATAAAGAGTTCTCAAAATGTATTTCCCTGGAGCTAAATTTTCAAAAAGGAATTTTTGATTTTTATTTTCATCGACAACTTCAAAATATTCATTCAATAACTGCACTGTAAACTTACTCGTACTCAAAACATTTCCCGCAATACTACCCTGTTTCGTAGAATAAATAAATTTCTTTTTAACTTCCTTATTTCTCGATTTAAAAATATTTTCCAATGCATCATCTTGCACCATAACATCAACTTGAAAATCATCTTGTGAAGCTTTAGAATATTTTTGCACTGGGTCGTTTTGTTCAAGAAACTCTTGTAAATCAAATTTCTTAGTTATAAAAATTTCGTTACGATGTTTACCTAGTTTAAAATCTTTTTCTTCGAGTTCAAGAGGATATTTCTCGTTGATGATGAAGAATATTTTTTTTGTATCAAAATTTAACAGAGGCAAAGAAGTAGAAATTTTTATCTTTATACCATCGACAATGTTCCTTTTTAAGTTTTCATTGGAAATAAAAATTTTGAAATCGTCTTGTGGTTTTTGTCCAGGAGAAAAATTTATAAAAACTTTCTTCTCTAATTTATTTCCTATTTTATCTACAGCTTTAATTTTTGTTGGTAAACTATCTCCGTCGAGTAAATGTAAACCATAATTAAAAACTCTTACGATATGACCGTCGATAAGTTGTGAGAAGATATGTGCATTTTGATAAAATTTTGATTTTATATCTGTCGTGATATCATAGTTAACGATAGGCTTACTAAATTTTATGTCGAAATATCTTCCTTTACATTGAGAACTAACAATTTTAAAATCTGCAACATCTGCAGCGACGATAGAAATATTAGCTTTTACTTCTTTATTTTTTTTTATTTCGACAACTTTAAATCCATAACAATTTTTTGAAGGATTGCAGAATATTGTTCCTTCTTCACACTCTCCTGCGCAACAAAGATATTTACCCGGGGTAGGATTTGTAAATTTAAAATTACCTTTATTGTCCGTTTTTGTAAAAAAATCTGGTTGTTTCGATGTGATGATATTAGAGTGAACTTTTTTCTTTTGTCCTTTTATTTCTATCTCATCAAAATTTTCGAAGTTGTATAAACAAACTATTCCATTATTAAGGGAAGATAAATTCATTGGGTTAATAACTTTTCCAGAGAAAATATTTTTATCGATAGTATCGCCAGTACTAAAAGTCACGATCTGATTTTCGATAGGTTTTTCATTTCTGAAGTTTATTATTGTGTTGTTAAAGTTTACCGAGTAGGATGTATTTTTTTCCAGGCCGCTGTAAATGACGAGTGTGACACTATTATCATCATTAAAACAATCGAAAGTTTTATTTCCTTTTTCGCTTTTCAACTTAGGCGTGATGACTATTTGATCAGGATTTTTGAGATAAATATTTTTATCGAATTTCAGTGTCACGTAAAATTTTTTCTTTGTTGAAACACCACAGCAATCATTTTTAGGTTTTTGGCTTATCAATTTAGCCACAACTTCATCTTTAGGTCCTCCTTCGAGAGGTGTTATCTTTGCACAATTTGTTGTAAGAGTAAAACTGAAAAGGAGCAATAAGATTTTTTTCAACATATAAAAAAATACAGTGAGAACGATAAAGAATATAATTGTACCATAAACTTTACTGGGGCTTTAAAAAATGATATGTTTAAGCATGAAAGTTGGTATCTTCCTTGGTGGAATTTCAGCAGAAAGAGATGTGTCTTTAGAAAGTGGAAGAAATGTTTATGAAAAAATAAATAGTAGAGGAATTCATAAAACTATTCCTATATTCGTCACTGGAAGTGTTAACGATATAAAACTTTATATCATACCTTTGAGTTTGCTTTTTAAAGATAATGCGGATATTATCGCCGAAGACGTGAAAAATTTTAAAAGGAGTTTGGTTGAAACAGATGAGGATTTACAGAAGATGTTGGAAGATTATATCGAAGATGATGTTTGTAAAGTTGTCACAGAAATAAGTTTTGATCTTCTACCTAAAATTATAGACTTCGCGTTTTTAGCTTTGCATGGTGCTCCAGGAGAAGATGGAACTTTTCAAAAAATTCTCGATGATCTAAAAATTCCTTATAATGGTTCGTCTGCAGAAGTTTCTAAGTTGTGCATGAATAAGTATCTTACGAATAGACTTTTAGCTCAGCATGGAGTTTTTGTTGTAAATCAGTATGTTGTAGATGCCGATGATTGGACTACAAATAAATTTAAAATTTTACAGGATATAGAGAAGAAATTTTCATTTCCTTTTGTTGTTAAACCTGTTGATGACGGGAGTAGTGTTGGGGTTTTTATCGTAGACAATTTTAAAACTTTTGAACATTATCTTGATGCTGTTTTCCTTATTGAAGATCATAAAGAGGAATTCAAAAATGTAACTATTGTTTACCATAAACAGATTCTTATTGAAGATTTGATTACTGGTAGTGGAGCGAAGAAGTTTTTGGAAGTTACTGGTGGTTTTTTAGCACACAAAAAGGAAGATGGGACTGTAGATTTTGAGATGTTTTCACCTTCTGAGTCTGTAGCGACGAATCAGATTTTGTCTATGGAAGAAAAATTTTTATCTGGTGAAGGACAAAATATAACTCCTGGGCGTTACGATGCAGATCCAAAAGAAAATTTGAGAATTGATAATATCGTTAAGGAAGAATTAAAAAAAGTTGCTACCATATTAAATCTTCGAGGTTATGCTCGTATTGATGCTTTTGTAAAAGTTTTCACCGATCATGTTGAAGTGTGGGTTATCGAAGTTAATACTCTTCCTGCATTAACCCCAGCGACATGTATTTTTCATCAATGTATCCTCAATGGGTACTCTCCTGCAGATTTTATTCATAAGATTATAGATTTTTCTTTGTAATTTCTTTTAATGAAGATTGTCGATTTTATAAAGAGAAAAATTTTTTTCAAAGGTGCTCGTGAACACGATGTTGAAAATGAGAATATTGAAGAAAATAATAATGAAGAAGGATGGTTTGGTAAAATAAAATCTTTTTGGAATAACGAAGATAAAATTGTCGACGATGAGGTTTTAGACAAATTGGAAGAGACGTTGATAGCGGGAGATGTTGGTATTGATACGACGTGTAAAATTATTTCTGAACTTGAAAATAAAATAGGAAGTAATAAGATAAAGGTTTCAGAACTTAATTCCGTTTTAAAAGAAATTATAGGGGAAATGATTGATGTGGGAGGAGAAAAAAAAGAAGAAGGGGATAAACCTTGGGTAATAATGGTGATAGGTGTGAATGGAGCTGGGAAGACAACGATGATAGGAAAATTAGCAAATATATATAAGAAAGAAGGGAAGAGTGTTGTTATTGGAGCTGCTGACACATTTAGAGCAGGGGCTGTTGCACAGTTGAAGTTGTGGTGTGATAATGCTGGTGTGAAGATGATAAGTGGGGATGAAAATACAAATCCTGCCTCTGTTACTTTTAATACCGTGCAATATGCGGTACAAAATCAAATTGACATTGCGATAATAGATACTGCTGGTCGTTTGCAAAATAAAATCGGTTTGATGGAAGAGCTTTCTAAGATAAAAAGGGTGATAAGAAACTTTAAAGTTGATGCGCCGAATGAGACTTTTTTAGTTTTAGATGCCTCGACAGGACAAAATGCTTTCAGTCAACTTGATGTTTTTGTCGACATGCTCAAAGTGAGTGATTTGATTGTTACGAAGATGGATGGTATCGCTAAAAGTGGTTTTTTGATAGGTGCGATAAACAAATTTAAAATTCCTGTAAAATTTATTGGAACAGGAGAAAAAATCGATGATATATACCGTTTTGATAATAAAAAATTTATAGATCTCATTTTACAAAGTTGATAATTGTAATTTTTTCAAGGTCAAAATATTTTTTTTCTATATTAATCTTATAATGTGCAAATTGAAAAGTATTTTTGTTTTTACATTTTTAACCATGAGCTGTAATCAAGAGGGTAAGACGATGCGTAAGTTGGTTAATGATAGTAAGCAAGCGAAAGATAATGCACAATGGTCTTTGGCCTGTAAAGTTCAGGAAAATGAAAATCTTGTAAAACAGAAAAATTATTACTGTTGTGATTTGCATAAGGATGTGAAAAATTTAAAAGAAAATAAAAAAAATTAGAGTGTTTATGAAAAAAATGTATTTATTACCTGTTTCCTTGTTTTGTAGTTGTGTTCCTGATGCTTTTAATATTGACGATAATATTTATAATTCGAATTTAGAGAAGCTTGGATATTACGAAACAAAGAAGTCTGATTCTGAAAATGTAAAAGCGAATTTGAATGAAAAAAATGCAACATTAAAGGTTGTCGTTGAAAATCTTGCTTAATCAATAAAATTTATACTTTAAGTTTCCCCAATTTAAGATAAAGGTCTCTATTCTGGGGGAAAAAATTAAAATCTTTCTTATAATTTTTATATAAATAAAAACACTGATGGATCGTTCAAATAGTATAATTCCTATCGGCATAGTTAAGGAGATGAAATCCGCTTACATTGATTATTCGATGTCGGTGATAGTCTCTCGTGCTCTGCCTGATGTTAGAGATGGTTTAAAACCTGTACAACGAAAAATTTTGTACGCTATGGGGGAATTAAACTTAACACAAAATCGTCCATACAAAAAGTCAGCGAGGATAGTCGGAGAGGTTTTGGGAAAATATCATCCTCATGGTGATTCATCTGTCTACGAAGCTATGGTTAGGATGGCTCAAGAATGGTCTTTAAGATATCCTTTTGTTGAAGGACAAGGAAACTTTGGATCTATCGACGGTGATGAACCTGCAGCAATGCGTTATACTGAGGCTCGTTTGAGAAAAAGTGCTGAGGATATGTTGGATGATCTCGAAAATGAAACTGTAGACTTTACTCCCAACTTTGATGATTCTTTAAAAGAACCTTCTGTTCTTCCTTCAAAACTTCCTAATCTTTTGGTTAATGGTAGTACGGGTATTGCTGTTGGTATGGCGACAAATATCCCTCCTCATAATCTTGGAGAAATTGTTGACGCTATCGTAGCTTATATCGACAACTTTGATATTTCTTTAGAGGAGATCATGGTTTATGTAAAAGGTCCTGATTTCCCAACTGGTGGTATTATCTGTGGAACTGCTGGAATTAAAGAAGCTTATGCAACAGGACGAGGTCGTATCGTCGTGAGAGCAAAGACTTGTATCGAAAATACTGAAAGTGGAAGGTCGCAGATAATTATATCTGAAATTCCTTACATGATCAATAAAGCATTATTAGTTGAAAGAATTGCTCAGCTTGTTAATGAAAAGAAAATAGAAGGTATTTCTGATGTTCGTGATGAATCTGATAAAGATGGGTTGAGAATTGTTATCGACGTAAAAAGAGATGCTGCCGCTCAGATCGTTTTAAATAATCTTTTTGCTAACACTGCTTTACAATCTTCTTTCTGCGTGAATAGCATCGCCTTAGTTAATGGAAAACCTAAGACTTTGTCTATCATTGAAATGATAAAATATTTTTATCAACATCGTCACTCTGTTGTTGTTCGAAGGTTAAATCATGAGCTGAAGTTAGCAAAAAGTAAATTGCATATTTTGGAAGGTTTTATAAAAGCTATCGACAATCTCGATTTGGTTTTAGATATCGTAAAATCTTCTGCAGACACCGCTACCGCTTTGAATACGTTGAATGAAAAATTAGAACTTTCCGAAACTCAAGCTAAATCTATCTTGGAATTGAAATTACAACGTTTGACAGGCATGGAAAGAAATAAAATCGATGCTGATTATCACGAGACCGCTGAACTTGTTAAAAAGATTAACGCTACTTTAGCTGATGATGGTGCTGTTAAAAAAATTATTAAGGAAGAACTTTTTGATATAAAAAATCGTTGCAACGATAAAAGACGAACAGAAATTCAACACGATGCCAATGATTTATCTATAACAGATATTATTCCTAATGAAGAAGTTGTTATTACTTTGTCCAAACAAGGATATATCAAGAGAACATCTCTTTCTGAATATCGTTTACAACAGCGTGGTGGTGTTGGTGCTAAAGGTTCAACGACAAAAGAAGATGATATCATAACTTATATTTCCATTGCGACGACACATCAGTATCTTTTAGCTTTCACAAACAAAGGAGAAGTTTATTGTAAAAGAGTTTACGAAATTCCTGAAGGTAGTAAACAATCTAAAGGACGTGCAATTCAAAATGTTTTTCCTTTTTCTCAAGATGAACAACTTAAAAATATCGTTTGTATCGACGACTTGAAAGATGAAGAGTATATCAACAACCACTTTATTGTTTTCTGTACAAAAAAAGGAATTGTTAAAAAAACTTCTTTAGCTCAGTATGCAAATCCTCGTTCGACAGGAATTCATGCTATTGTTATCAATGAAGGTGATGAGTTAGTTTCTATAAAATTAACAGATGGAGATTCTTATGTTATCATCGCTGTTCGTTCTGGAAAGGCAATAAGGTTCCATGAATCTAATATTCGTCCAATGGGGAGAATTTCTACTGGAGTGAAAGGTTTTGATTTAAATCCTGACGATGAAGTTGTTGGTATGGTGACGGTGAAGGAAGGAGGACGTGATTTACTTGTTGTCAGTGAAAAAGGTTTTGGTAAAAGATCTAAAATCGACGATTACCGAATTACTAACCGTGGAGGAAAAGGAATTAAAACTTTAAATATCACAGAGAAAACTGGAACGTTAACTTCTATTGAAGATGTCTCTAACGATGAAGAATTGATAATCATAAATAATTCAGGAATAGCTATAAGGATGCCTATCAAAGGAATAAGGGTGCTTGGCCGAAATACGCAGGGAGTGACGTTGGTAAAATTAACAAAAGGTAATTTTATCACTTCTATCTCTAAAATTAAATCCGATAGCGATTTATAATTCCTTCAAATTCTATAAAAACATAAATCTCATCTGGTATTTTTTTCTGTAAAAATTTTTTATAAACAGTCTAAGAAAATCTATTTGACGTAGTACATGGAGAATGTTTACTACCTAGCTAAGTGAACTAATATATTTTGTATTTATAGTTGTTTATCAAATGAAAAAAGGAGAAGAACAGCGTGATAGTTTTAGTGGGAAGTTAGGTTTTATTCTGACATGTATAGGATCTGCAGGTAATATTTGGTTATTTCCTTTGGAATTTTATTTGTAGAATTTTAATATTTTCAAAATGTCTCTTCTAGAGTGTTTATTATAATGAATTTTATCATGTATTACTGTAAAAAACTTGTTTGGGGAATTGATGAAAAAGAGTGGAGATAATCGGACTCGAACCGATGATCTTCTGAATGCCATTCAGACGTTCTACCAACTGAACTATACCCCCGATAAACCTAAAACTATCTCGAAAATTAGTAATTTGCAACAATTATTAAAACTTTAAAATCTTAACATAAAAAGGTATCGATAAGTAATATTTGACAACTATTATTTTAGAATTATAAAAACGGTTTTTTTACTACATAAATAACGATCTTTAAGTAGAAGATGGTAAGGTTGAATTATAAAACTGCTGACAAAGACGAGGTAGATAAATTGGCTAAGGATTTAAATATTTGTTCAGAATTATCGACTATTTTGGTCCAAAGAGGAATAAAAACTTTTGATGAGGCTTTTCATTTTTTTAGACCTAACTTTCAAGATTTGCACGATCCTTTTCTTTTTGAAAACATGTCTAAAGCAGTCAACCTTATTCTCGCTAACACTACACGAAAGATTTTGATTTACGGGGATTATGATGTTGATGGGACAACTTCTGTAGCTTTAGTTTTTGATTTTTTAAAAAAATATTTAAAAGTTCAACACTTATCATATTATGTTCCAGATCGTAATAACGAAGGTTATGGTGTGTCTTTGAAAGCGGTAAGAGAAGCTATCCAAAATAAGGTAAAATTGATAATAACTTTGGATTGTGGAATAAAAGATTTTGAAGCTATAAAACTAGCAGAAGAAAATGGAATAAAAGTTTTAGTTATAGATCACCATGAAGAAGATCCCACAAAAAAACATCCTGCGAGTGTGGTTTTAGATCAGAAATGTCAAGATTGTCACTATCCTTTTAAAGAACTTTCGGGATGTGGTGTGGCTTTTAAACTTGTTCATGCTCTTGTAAAAAAATTATCTATCGACGTCAATGTATTGTTTGATTATCTCGATTTGGTTGCATTAAGTACTGCGTGTGATCTTGTTCCTATAGTTGAAGAAAATAGGATTTTAGTTTATTATGGTCTTTTGAAAATGAAAACTAATCCTCGTCTTGGAATAAAGATGTTGATAGGAGATCTTAATAAATTCACTAAAGTTGATGTTGATTTTTTAGTTTTTGAAATTGGTCCTAAAATAAATGCTCCTGGACGAATAGACCACGCCTCAAAGTCTGTTGCTTTATTATTGACAGATAATCCTAAAGATGCGAAGATTTTAGTTGAACAGATAAATTTTTTGAATCAGATGCGAAGGAATATGGATCGTGGGATGGTTCAGGAGGCATTGGAAATTTCAGAGAATAATAAATCGAAATTTTGTAATCTTGTTTTTAATCCGACGTGGCATCCAGGTCTTCTCGGTATTGTAGCGTCGAAGTGTGTGGAAAAGTTATATCGTCCTACGATAGTTTTTACCGAGAAAGATGGTGTACATATTGGTTCTGCTCGTTCGATAGATAATTTTAATTTGTACAGAGCATTAACTCAATGTTCAAAATTTATTGCTAGTTTTGGAGGACATGAGTTTGCTGCAGGTGTGAGGGTAAATAAAGAAAATTTTGAAAACTTTAAAAATGAGTTTAATAAAGTAGTTTCTGAAAGTTTAAGTGAAGATGACTTTATTAAAACACAAGACGTCGATACAAAAATTAATCTAGATCAGATAGATAGGAAATTTTTGAGTATTCTGAATCAGATGGAACCTTTTGGAAATCGTTTTATGAAACCTGTTTTTGAGACAGTCGTTAAGATTACCAATATAAAAGTTTTGAAAAAGGAACATGTCTCTTTGGTTGTTGAGCAGAATGGAGTTAGTGTGAGATGTATAGGTTTTTTTATAAAAGATCTTTTCAATGAGATAAGTAAAAATGATATTGTAAGGTTATTTTATTGTATTCGTATTGATAATTTTGATAATACATTTTCTTTGTACATAAAGCACGTTATGCCAATTGTTGATTAATTTTGATTAAAAAAAAAAAGAGAGAATAAGAATTAAATAGAATCAAGCGAACCTTCAAATTTATATTTAAAGTCTTCAGCTTTTCTAGCAGCAAAAGAAGGATCATTTTCTTTACTTCCCCATCTATCAACAACATCTCCGTTATTACAATCTCTATTTCCAAGGAAAGTTATAGAAGAATCGAAAAGGCCCATAGAAAAAGCCTCACCAATAGAAAGAACAACAGCTTCATTTTGTTCATCAATCCAAGAAGCTTCAGGGATATTTTTCAAGAAAGTCAAAGCATCGGAATAACGTATAAAACAAACAACTCTTTGAATTTTTGTAGTATCACTAAATTTTTCAGCAGGAATGATCAATTTAATAATTGTTGGATCTTCAGAAAAGGCAGAAGTATTTTTATCAAAAATCCAATTAGAAATTATTTCTAAAGCAGAGACATCATGAGCATCAAAGAATAATTCTTGAGCATTATCTTCATCATTAGCAGAAGCTTCAACATCTTTAGGCATCAATAATTGTTCTTTTAACAATTCATTAGTCATTTTTTGAGTTAAAAAAGGATCGAAGAAAGCAATAAGTTTACCTTCAGAAATTCCATTCAAGAAATACTTAGTAATTTCTTTATTAGATCTAAAGAAAGGTAGATTTACTTTTTCTCTCAAATCTATTCTACGAATTAACTGATTTTTAAATTGAATATTATTTTTTTTCAACTTAGGATTACCATTAACATCATAATTTTTATAAGTATTTTTGAACCAATCTAAATTTTTACCAGAAAGTTTAGAGATAGTTTCAACACGTTGAACGTTTGTTCCCGAATAATTACTTACCAAATTAGCTATATTATCAAGGTATTCCCCAGCAGAGATTCCTGGCGTCGAATCAATTTCATCCTCAGAAATATCTTTTTTAGATTTGACCTCAGCCAATTCTTCGTTTTCAGAATTAAGTTTTTTCTTTCTATTTTTTCTTCGAGAATTAGCGACAGTCTTTTTATCATTTTCCTTTTTTTGTTCTTTACTATCTTTTGGCTCACTAACATTCTCCTCTTTTTTTAAATCACTTCCTCTTCTTCTTCTTCGACTACTTTTTTTATTTTTATCTTCTTTAGGAAGATTTTCAGAATCATTTTTTTCAGTTTTAACGACAGAAGGTTCCGTTTTCAAATCAGAAGAATCTTTTTTTTCCAATTTAGCATTTTTTTCCTCTGTTAGATTAATTTTTTCAGGAGCAACAGCGGCATCAACAGTATTAACCTCTTTATTAACTTTTGAAGCATCATCAGTTTTAACAATTTTTTTTGAAGCATCATCAGTTTTAACAA
>CAMEYY010000023.1 GCA_945947725.1 uncultured Cytophagales bacterium
ATAATGGTGCATGATAAAACTTTCGCATAGTGTTCACTGATTTATTGTTTTAAACAATACAATTGTAATTTTTTTTATTTTGCTCAAGATGATCTGAAGATAATAAAGAGAGTTTTTTTATAAAAAAGACAAAGTGCCCGAAAGAAGACTCGAACTTCCATGGAGTTGCCTCCACATGTCCCTGAAACATGCGTGTCTACCAATTTCACCATCCGGGCGCTTCTATTATTATATCAAAAAATTTCAATAGGAATGATAATTTATTAAAAGTCTTGTGTTGATAAGAGGATAATAAAAAAAATGTGTTTTTAGTTTTTTTTAATAATTGAGTTTATATAGTAATGATATATTCTAGTGGGGTGGAGCAGTGGTAGCTCGTCGGGCTCATAATCCGGAGGTCGTAAGTTCGAGTCTTACCCCCGCTACTAATAAATTTTTTTATGCCACGTTCTGTTAATTCTGTTGCATCAAGAGCAAGAAGAAAGAGAATCTTAAAATTAGCAAAAGGATATTTTGGCGCTAGAAATAACGTTTATACCGTTGCTAAAAATGCTGTAGAAAAAGCTTTATGTTATGCTTATCGAGACAGAAAGGTAAAAAAACGTGAGTTTAGAAGTTTGTGGATTCAAAGAATAGGTGCTGCTGCTAAAGAACACAATTTGAGTTATTCTGTGTTGATGTTCAGATTAAAGAGGGCTAACATTAATCTTGATAGAAAAGTTTTAGCTGATCTTGCAATGAACAATAGAGAAGCTTTTGATTCTCTCGTTAAACAAGTGGCTTAATTAATTTTTTCGCAAGTAATTGCGTGGAGAGATGGGTGAGTGGCTGAAACCAGCAGTTTGCTAAACTGCGATACTCCGTTGAGGGGTATCGAGGGTTCGAATCCCTCTTTCTCCGCTTTAAAAATATTTTTTATGGTAATAGTTCAAAGAAAAGACGTTGACTCTATTGACAAGGTCTTAAAAAACTACAGAAAGAAAGTTGAAAAAAATGAAACTATAAAAATTCTTAGAAACAAGATGTTCTTCACGAAGAAATGTAGAAAACGTGCAGAAGAAAGAAAACTTGCTCTCTACAGACAGCAGTTGCGTAGTAAAGATCGTGACGAATAGTAAAAAAATTTCAATTTTAGGGTGCGGTATCGGACGTTTCGGTGCTGCACTCCTCGCTAAACAAAAAAAATTCGAAGTCTTCGTTTCTGATACAAATCCGATAAATCAAAATTACAAAGATAAATTCCTCGCTGAAGGTATCTATTTTGAAGAAGGTGCAAACTCTTTAGATAAAATCTTTCCTTGCGACATCCTAATAAAAAGTCCCGGCATCCCTCTCGATAACGAAATCATATCTTTAGCAAAAAATAAAAATATCCCCATACTCGACGAAATTGCATTCGCTGCTCCCTTTACCAATGCTAAATTAATTGGAATAACTGGATCAAATGGTAAATCGACAGTTGCTTTCATGACTTATAAAATTCTTAAAGATGCTGGTAAAAAAGTTGAAATATGCGGCAACATGGGAAAAAGTTTGGCTCTAGCTTTATACGAACAACATGATGTCGATTTTTTTGTTATCGAACTAAGTAGCTTTCAATTGGAATTTTTTAATAAAACTCATCTAGACGTCGCCTGTATCGTTAACATATCCGAAAATCATCTCGATCACCACAAAACTTTTGAAAATTATATAACTGCTAAACTCAACATTGTCGAAGGTTTGACAGCAAATGACTTTTTTATTTTTAATGGTGATGATAAAAATATTTCTCTAGATACACCTGCTCAAAAAATTTCCGTTACACATCAGGATATAGAAAAATTCGATAAAAACTTATTGACAGTTGAAGGAAATCATAATATTTTCGATGCTCTCCTTGCGATAAAAATTTGTACTACGTGCGGTATTGATGAAAAAACGTGCTGGCAAAGTTTGAAAAATTATAAAAGTTTACCTCATAGAATCGAATTTGTAAAAGAAATAGACGGAATATCTTTTTTTGATGACTCTAAATCAACGACGATTGCTTCTTCTGAAGTTGCTCTTGATTTTGTTTTGAAAAAAAATACAAAAGGAAAAATAATTTGGCTTGCAGGAGGAGGGGATAAAGGTAATGACTACACAAAATTATTAAAATTTGTTCCTTATTTCAGAAAGATAATTTGTATCGGTAAGGATAATAAAAAAATTTTAGATGTCTTCGGTAATGATATCTGTATCGAAGAACGTGAAATGAAAAAAATTGTTGAAATAGCATTGGAAGTTGGAAAAAAAGGAGATGTGGTTTTATTATCACCAGCATGTACAAGTTTAGATTTGTATAAAAATTTCGAACAACGCGGTGAAAAGTTTCAAGAAGAAGTTTTCCTTTTGAAAAAATAAATACCGATTATTCTTTTTATGAATGCAATAAAATTGGACGTAGCACCTGCTGCTCAATCTTTTGACTACAGTAGTTTGATCTTGCTTTTGTTTTTTATAGTCGTATTTTATTTTTTCGTTATTAGACCACAAAAGAAAAGACAAGCTCAACAACAAAATTTTTTAAAAAATTTAAAGAAAGGTGATAATGTTGTAACTGTCGGTGGTTTATGTGGAAAAATCTCACAAATAGAAGGTGATAAAGTCGTTTTGGATGTCGACGACCACGGTAGAAAATTAACTTTTTATAAAAATGCTATCTCTGTCGAAGCTGTAGGTGAAAAAAAATAATTTATCATCCTCTTATTAATCAATAAAAATCATCAATTTCATTTAATCTTATTTATATAGGTTTATAATTTTCTCAATGCGTAGATTTTGGCTAACTTTTTTAATTTTGATTTCATCTTCATCTACGAAGATTTTTTGTCAGAATTTTAAAGGACAGAAAGGATCTATAGTAAAAAAAAAAGTTCATCCACGTGTGGCTTTACTAAAACAAGTAAAAAAAGATCAACAGAAGGCGATGTTGTGGTCTATGTTAATTCCTTGTGGAGGACAAATTTATAATAAAAGTTATACTACTGCAGGAATTTTTGCGGGCATGTACGGTTTAGTTGGATGGTTTACGTGGTATTGGCATGATAGGTATATAAAATCTGGACTTTATGGATTAGATCATCCTGAAATATCAAATTCTGGAGAAGTGCGAGGATGTGAAAGGTTTAGAACTATAGGGTTGATAGGATTAGGTGCTATTTATCTTGTTGGAATTTTAGATGCTTATTCTACAGCGTCGTTGCATAGCTTTGATATCTCTGATGATCTATCTTTTGTTATTGAACCTAAAGTAAATAATGATGGAGCAGGTATAAGTTTGGGGTTAAATTTTTAATAATGAAAAAAAATTCTTTTATTGAACTTACAAAAACTTTGATATTTGTAACGAGCTTAGCGGCTTTTGTCCATTGGGGCATATGTGAACCTTCAACAGTTCCTACCGATTCGATGGAAAATACTATAATGACAGGAGATACTCTCTTGATAAGCAAATTACATTATGGACCACGAACACCGATAACTCCGCTACAAGTTCCTTTAACTCATCAACGAACGAAATTATTAAACTTAAAATCTTATTCTACTTTAATTAAGCTACCTAGTTTTCGTCTTCCAGGTTTTTCGAAAATAAAACGAGGAGATATCATCGTCTTCAATTGTTTGCATGAAAAAGATATACCTATTGACATGAGGACTTTCTTCGTTAAGAGATGTGTTGGATTGCCTGGTGAAATAATTTCTTCCGTTGATGATGAAATTTTTATTAATAAAGAAAAGATCGCTAACAGTGAAAATGTTTTATTCTATTATTTTATCACTTCAAAAATAAAATTAGGTGATCAATGGTTTATTAAAAATGGAATCTTTAAACATCAAAATCATCTGAATGGTTTTATTGTCCCAATGTCAAAGAGTAATAGTGAAAGAATTGCAAAGTTAAAATATATCAGTAGTGTTGAAAAATGTCGTTCTGATATCTCCAACTCTTTTTTTATAAATAAATTTTCAAATTATAATACCATCGATACTTTTGACCCTATAAAAATTCCTCAACGTGGAATGGAAATAGATGTTACTGATCCAAAAATTTTAAATTTATACTTTAGCACTATAGTCGAAGACCGCCCTAATAATAAAATTGAACTCATACAAAATAAGTTGATAATAGACGATAAAGAAGTTAAAAAATATATTTTCCAGAAAGATTATTATTTCGTCATGGGAGATAATAGATGTAACTCTAGCGATTCGAGAATTTGGGGTTTTGTTCCTGAAGATCATGTATGTGGGAAAGCAATATGCGTAATATGGTCTATAGATAAAAATCAGTCCGGTTTTAATCACATTAGGTGGGATAGATGGTTCAAAAGTTTATATTGATGCTATAAATTTCCTTTTTCAAAAATAAATCGCCGTTAGGACATATTGAAGAAAGAAAATTCTTATTAAACAATAATTAAATATGAAAACTTACGAAGACGTTATAAAAGAATGTAAACTCATTTTTGAATCAAAAAATCAAGATTATGGAACTTCGTGGAGAGTAATGCGATTATCTTCTTTGACTGACCAGATAATGATAAAAATTCGACGTGTACAAATTTTACAAACGATAGAAGATGAACAACAAGTTGCGGATTCTATCGAATCTGATCTTTTCGGTGTGATAAATTATTCCATCATCGCGTTAATTCAAATGCGTTGTTCTGACAATACTCCAATAAATTTACGTAAAGAAGAATCTATAAAACTTTTCGATGATGTCGTAGCTGATTTGGTAAATTTATTCAAAAAGAAAAATCATGATTATGGTGATTCTTGGAGATTTTTAAGACAAACTTCTATCGTCGATTTGATCTTGATGAAAGTCTTTAGATTGATTAATATCGAAACCAACAAAGGTAAACTTATCGCTTCTGAAAATGTCGACGCTATTTACCAAGATATTATCAACTACGCTATTTTCGCTTTAATTCTTAGTGATGAAAACAAATCCTAGAGTTCTCCTTGGAATGAGTGGAGGCATCGACAGTAGCACCTCTGCTCTACTCCTCAAAGAAAAAGGTTACGAAGTCATTGGAATAACTTTCAAAACTTGGACAGAATACAAAACTCCAGAGAAAACTTTTTACAACGAAGGTGGATTTATAACAAAAGCACAAAAACTCGCTCAAAAACTCCAAATAGAACATCATGTCGCCGATCTAACAGATGTCTTTCATAAGGAAGTTATTAAAAATTTTGTCGATGAGTATTTTTGTGGACGCACTCCAAATCCTTGTGTCGTTTGTAATAAAAAAATAAAATTTAAAACTCTGATAGAAAAAGCTAAAGAACTCAACTGTGACTTTGTTGCAACTGGACATTATGCAAGGATAGGATGTGAAAACAACCGTTTCTTCGTAAAAAAAGCTTTAGACACATCAAAAGATCAATCTTATTTTTTATGGCGATTACCTAATGAGTACTTGTCGAAAATTATTTTTCCTCTTGGAACATTTTGTAAAAAAGATATTATAGAAGAACATAAAGATCTAGACGTCGCTAAGGAATCTTTTGAAATATGTTTTATCCCTGACAATAACTACAGAAATCTTCTTTCTAATTACAATCCGCAAGTCGGCCAGGGAAAATTTGTTTTAGATGGTAAAATCGTCGGAGAACATAAAGGTTTTTATTTTTATACGATAGGGCAACGTAGTGGCCTCGGTGTGGCGATGGGATATCCTGTCTTTGTTAAAAGTATAGATGCTAAAGAAAATATCGTCTACCTTGGACGAGAAGAAGATCTTTTTGAAAACCGCTTTACTGTGAGAGATGTAAACATAATGAAATTCGATAATTATCCTGAAGATGGTTTTGAATGTGATGTGAAAATTAGATATAGAAATGCTGGTTATCGTGGAAAATTATTTTTACGTGGTGAAGAAAAATTCGTCGTTTTGAATGAAAAAGTTAAATCTATAACTCCTGGACAGTCTGCTGTTTTTTACGAAGGAGAAGATGTTATTGGAGGAGGTATTATCTGTTAAAAAATTATAAAGATTTATATCTCACTCGACGTGGAATTCTTATACTTTGCAACATAGAACTCTTTATTCCCAATGAAAAATCGAAACTTATTTCTTTACCAAAAGGAACCATAGAAAATTGTAAAATCCAACAGTGTAAATCTCCAACGACACCGAATTGAGTATCTTTATATTTTAATTTCTCCTTATCAAAATCGAAAACAAATTTTGTATTTACCTTCCAAATTTTAGTCAACTGAAAATCTGTAGAGACATTAAAGATATGTTTTTCCTTTCTTTTTTCTTTATCGATATCAAAACTATAATTCCTTCTAAATTCTACATTTACTTGCCAATTTTGTAAAAAATATAGAGGAGCATAATCCGCACTCGTCAAATTCTCTTCTAAATCATTTCCTCCTTGTTCATCATCATGTTCTAACTCTATATTTTCACCTTTCTCTTGTTTTCTTCTCAGATCATTATACTTTTCAACTTTTTTTTCTTGTTTGATAACGCTATCAGATTTTAAAGTTGTCGATATAGAGAAAGAAGATTTTGTGATAGTGCCTAGATATTGACCATGATTCCACGCGAAGTCGTTGATCCTCTCTTTTCTTATTTTTCCTTTTGCTTTATCTTCGACAAAATCATGAAAATAAGGATCTATCGTCGCATCGTATTTAACATTAACAATACCTAATATTTGTGTAGAGGCGTTGAAATTGATATCTTGTAAACCGAAACGTGGAGCGAGGAGATCGTATCCAGATCCAAAAGAATATTTTAGGACAGGGACAGTCTTTTTTTCTCCTTTGTCATTAACTTTCATCTCTATCTTATTATCCCACTTCGTTGAAATCACAGCAGAACGATGATCAGGAGCATTACCATAAATAGCTCCAACAAAACGATTATATTTTTTACCTTGGAAATTTTGATAAAATCCAAAGATGTCTTTCGATAAATCTGGAGTGTATGTAAAAGACAAAGAAGGATCTATTTTATGTCTTAATGCAGAAATTTCCCCATTGGGATTAAAACGAAGAAGTCCATATATCGTAGTCTTAACTTCCGCCCCTCCATTATAATCCCACACATTATAGAAGCCGTGTTTTTTTTCAAAACTCCCATTTTCTTTATAATCTCTTCGTGTGAAATAATGTCTTAATGTGAGATTAGTAAAAGGTCTTAAGTTAAAAAATTTGAAAATTTTAAAGTTTGTTTCAATAGGCAAAGTATGTTTTCCACCACACTGAGCATTTTTCAAGATCATTTCTCGATTTGCCCAAGAAAAATCAAACCCCTTATCTTTATTTTTCTTTTCTTTTTTTCTCCTTGCAGCGTAAGGATCCTCAACGGCACCTGTCTCTTCGTTTTTTCTCTCCGTCGTCGTCTTCCATGTAAACTCAAAATTATGTTTCGTTTCTATATTGTCCCAAAAATATTTTGAGTTCTTCCTACCAAATCTAAAAATATGCAAAGGTACAGAGGAAAGTGTTAAAAGCGGAAGAGTGAGCGATGTTACGTTGTTTTTAAAATTTTTTTCATGCTGTAAAGTAGTATCCAAATTATAAAGTCTATTGAAAACTTCTTGTCGAGAATAACGTATTGTAGAATGAGTATTTTGTTGTTCACGTGCTTCATTATCTTGTGCCAATGCGCTTTCCTGAGGAGGAGTTCCGTGAAAATCGATATTAATTGAGAACTTTCTTAATTTACTATCCAAAGATTCATGTTGCCATTTAAAGATATAATCATTTTCCGCTTTTACGTTTTTAGCATTAAAAGAGTCGACGTATTTATTGTTTTTACTTATCTCATAAAAAATGTTTCCTTTGTAATGATATCGATATATATAATTACTTTCCGCTTTAACACTGAACGATCCCCTCGTATACAAAGAAGTTTTTAAAGCTAAATCTACATAGTCGTTGAAATAAAAATAGTAACCTAAATCTTGAGCATAAAAACCATTATGATTTTCACCGAAACGAGGGAAGATAAAACCAGAATGTTTAGCTTTTGGAAATAAAAAAACAAAATTATATAAGTTGACAGGAATTTTAACTCCATTGAAGACAGGATAAACTTTATCAGCGACAAATTTTTTTTGATTTTTAAATTTTAACCTTTCGACATAAAAACCATAATGAGGATGAGGCAAATTACATGTTGTAAAAAAAGTTCCTTTTGCATAAAAAGTATCTTCAACATCTTTTTTAGCGACATCAGCACGCAAGACATTATCTTCACTCTTCAACAAAACATTAAGGAACTTTGCCCTCTGTGAATGGAAATTTAATTTTAACTGGTCAGCGAATAAGGAAATTTTATCTATAGTTGTAAAAATACGAGGATCATAAAAACCATATTTAGTTTTAAACCCCGCAGCAGATATATATTGAGTTTTGAAGTTGACGTCTACACGATGTGCATTAATAGCGAAATTATCATATTCGATTTTAGCATTATCACGCATCACAGTGGATGTTCCATCAAAACCTACGGTAATACTTCCATCAGCAGAATATTTAACAGACTTTTTAAAACTACTCTTATCCTCCTTGCCCTCTGTAATCAAATCCGCCATTTCTTTCTCTGGATTATCTCCATTAGCTAATGGTTGTAAGTATGTAGTGAAAGTGAAAAAATATTCGTAAGGATTCGAACTATTGAACAGCAAAGAAGCTGCAAAAAGTAAAACTAAAGATTTTTTTGCTAAACGCATCGTTTACCCTATATGAGTTCCAAGTTTTTGACGAATTTTTTCTATCATATCCATAGAAAATTCTTCATCATTCAAAACCAACCTATCGTTATCGTCCTCAACTTCAATTTTCTCTTCAACAAATAAATTTGCTTTCAATAAAAATTCGACGATTTCACAATTGAGTCTAACGATCATCTCCATAAAAACATCAAAAGCATCCAATTTATAAATGAGAAGAGGATCTTTTTGTTCATAGTGAGCATGTTGAACAGAATGTTTTAAATCATCCATGATCTGTAAATGACTTTGCCACTCTTTATCAATGAAGAAAATTGTCACTGTAGATTCTAATACCCTCATCAACTCCTTACCTCCATTTTTTCTTAATTCACCAACATTGGCATCGACGTAAATGTTTTCCCCATCTTTGATAAATTTGAAAGTGTATTCATCCTCGTCCTCATAGTTACCTTCAACATCAAAAAGGAAATCAAATTTTTCTTTCAAGATAGAGTCCACTTTTTCACATTGCTGCTGATACAATTCAACAAATTTTTCATAAATCTGCGTCGTAGATTTTCCTGCATTATGGACAGTGAATTTTCTTTTTTCAATAGGGAATTCAGAATCGGAAATCTGATGGAAAATTTTAGCAGCATCATCATACTCACTAATAGATTCCTCATTCATCTTGACGATACTATTTTTGGCGACGAAGTACAATAAATTCAATGAGCTAGTGTAAACATTTTTCTTCTCCAAAGCGACCTTTCGTCTTTTATAGATGATATCTCTTTGTTTATTCAAAACATCATCATATTCAAGCAAACGTTTTCTAAAACCATAATTATTTTGTTCAACTTTTTTCTGAGCTCTCTCTATAGCTTTAGAAACCATGCTACTCTGTATAACTTCATTTTCATCCAACTTATCAACGAAGCGTTGAACAGTATCGTTCATTCCCATTCTCATCAAATTATCTTCGAAAGAAACGAAAAATTGAGAAGAACCAACATCCCCTTGACGTCCTGCTCTTCCTCGCAACTGCCTATCCACTCTTCGAGATTCATGTCTTTCTGTTCCAATGATAGCCAAACCACCAGCTTGTCGAGATTCTGGAGTCAACTTAATATCGGTACCTCGTCCAGCCATATTTGTAGCGATAGTTACAGTACCAACTTCTCCTGCATGAGCGACAATCTCTGCTTCTTGTTGATGATATTTAGCATTTAAAACTTGATGTTTAATTTTTTTCAACGTAAGCATTCGGCTCAACAATTCAGAAATATCAACAGAAGTCGTTCCGACTAAGACAGGTCTTCCACTTTTTGACAATTCAACGATCTGTTCAGTAACGGCTTCAAACTTAGCACGAGCGGTTTTGAAAACCATATCCTCTTTATCATCACGTAAAATAGTCTTGTTTGTAGGAATAACAACAACATCTAATTTATAGGTATCATAAAATTCATTAGCTTCAGTAGAAGCAGTACCTGTCATTCCGGACAATTTATGATAAAGTCTAAAATAATTTTGTAAAGTTATCGTCGCAGAAGTTTGAGTAGGTTTTTCAATTTTAACATTTTCTTTTGCTTCCAAAGCTTGATGTAAACCATCAGAATAACGTCGTCCATCCAAAATTCTTCCTGTCTGTTCGTCGACAATCAAAACTTTACCGTTCATCACCACGTAGTCGATGTCTTTATTGAATAAAGCGAACGCTTTCAATAATTGTTTAACGACATGAAGACGTTCAGCTTTCAGAGAGAAGTTACTAATTAAAGAATTTTTCTTTATACCTTTTTCTATATCATTTAAAGATTCATCGTTTTCAATATTAGCAATTTCGATAGCGATATCAGGCATAACGAAGAAATCCTTATCCTCTTTCAAGTTGGCAATGTATTCAAAACCTTTGTCTGTTAATTCAACGGAGTGAGTAATTTCTTCTATAGCAAAGTACAACTCTTCGTCGGCTTCAGGCATCAAACGACAGTTGTCCTCCATGTAATAATCTTCGATTTCTTCCAAAATCATTTTGATTCCAGGTTCACTTAAGAATTTAATGAGAGGTCTATATTTTGGTAATCCTCGATAAGCTCTAAACAAAGCTTTACGTCCTTCTTCATTTTTAGGATCTTTAGGTAAAATCTCTTTTGCTTTTAACAAAAACTTATTGACGATTTTACATTGAGCTTCGTAAATATTTTTTACATAAGGTTGATAATCGATAAAACTTTGCGAGTTATCGTTTTCTGTTGGTCCCGAGATAATAAGTGGAGTCCTTGCATCATCGATCAAAATGGAGTCGACCTCATCAACGATTGCAAAATGATGTCCACGTTGAGCAACTTCATCGATACTTGTCGCCATGTTATCTCTGAGGTAATCAAAACCAAATTCATTATTTGTACCGTAAGTTATGTCAGCGAGATAAGCTTCACGACGTTTTTTACTATTTGGTCTTGTCTCGTCGATACATGCAGTAGATAAACCATGGAATTCAAAGATAGGTTGCATCCAGTGGCAGTCACGTTTAGCTAGGTAATCATTAACAGTTACGACGTGTACTCCTTCCCCAGCTAAAGCATTCAAGAAAACAGGTAAAGTCACGACAAAAGTTTTTCCTTCTCCCGTAGCCATCTCAGCAATTTTCCCCTGATGTAATATTATTCCTCCAATCAACTGCACATCATAGTACACCATATCCCAGACAATATCATGTCCTAACACATCCCAATGACTTTTCCACACAGCATCCTCTCCATCTATGGACACATATTCATGTTTTGCAGCAACTTTCCTATCGAAATCTGAGGCAGTAACGACGATCTCATCAAATTCAGAAAAACGTCTCGTCGTTTCCTTCATTATTGCAAAAGCTTGAGGTAAAATTTCATCGAGAACCCCTTCTAAAGTTTTATTTATATTTTCCTTTGCGACTTTAATGTCATTGTACAAACGATCGATAGTGATAGGGTTTACAGATGTATTCTCTTCAAGATTTTTCTCTGCTCCTTTTAAAATTTCCCTCTGTCCTTTTAATTTTTCCTGAATGTAATCTTTTAAATCTTGTGTTTTTTGTCTCAGTTGATCACTGGACAATTCTCTATAATCTTCTGTGAGCTGATTTATCTTTTTGAGATAAGGTTGAACTTTCTTTAAATCTTTTTCGTCTTTAAAACCAAAAAACAAAGCTAACATCCCAAACAAACCGGAATTACGTTCACGTGTAGCCTTATATTTTGCTAAAGCTTCTTTTTCTTCTGGTGTCTGTTCAGTATTAACATTTTTATTCTCCTCATTATTAGTAACCAACAAATCTTTAAATAATGTCTTTTTCTTTACACGTGTAAACTTTTCTTCGTTATTGTTTTCGATATTTGTTTCCATTTGATTTTTTAGACAGTTAATACAATTAAAGTATGCATTAAAAGAGAAAAGATAAATCTTTTAGTATTGTTATGAGTTTGATTTTAGGTTTAGAAACGACATCTCAGAAATGCTCTGTTGTTTTGTTCGACTCTGAGAAAATTTTGTCATCG
>CAMEYY010000024.1 GCA_945947725.1 uncultured Cytophagales bacterium
TACTACATTCCTTAAGATTCCTACGACGCAAGGTGAAACAATTAATAAATTTTTGGAAAAGGGATATTTATCTCATTCATCTGATATATTGGATAACAATCAAAATCTTTCTGGGGGTCCTGAGGCTAAAATAAACGATGACTTAGTTGTTTGGTTATATAAAAAATCTCACTTAACAAATACTCATATATTTGCAGTGCTAACAAGACAGTCTCTAAGATTATGGGCTGATAGACCTACACCTTCTGTTTATATTTACGTTAATTTCGAAAAATGTAAAGAAATAAATGTTGGCGATAGAATCGTTTTGGAGGATGTTAACAGTAACGATTTTGCTCTAGGAAAAGTTGTTTTTAAACATAAGTACGATTCTTTTGAAAATTTGATAAAAACTGAAGGTGTTAAAAATATTTTTCCTTTTTTGAATGATGAGTTTGGAGAAAATGATGTTGATAAAATAGTTAAATTTTTTGAAAACCTTGCTGGTGCGTATCTCATTAATAAATTAGGATGTATCGCTTTTGGTATCAAAGCTATTGAGACCAATTCTTAACTCTTCTTTTGCTTCCTGAGGATAATTTTTTTTGACAAGATCAAATCATCTTAATCTTTATTAAAATTTTACAAATAAAAATTCCATTCATAAGAATCTTTCTCGATACTACATCATGTCTTTAATTTTTTAGTGATGGGGTTTAATATAGACTTAATAATTTTATTTTTATTCCTTGTCGCGAATTTCATAGTTGGTTTTGGAATTCGTTGGAAGGTATCGAAGAGTAGTGATATTAACGATTTTAAGAATTATTCCATAGGGAATTTCAAAGAGCCATCTTTATTCTTTTTAACCGCTTCCTTTACAAGTAGTATCATTACAGGAGGATTTTTTCTTATTCTTTTACAGCAATCGTACAAAACAGGGATGTCGTACATCATAAAGAATATTTTAATAGATCCTTTATCATATGTTGTAACTGCATTTTTTGTTTTTTCATTGCATAAAAATACGAAAAGAGGAGGTTTATCGTTGAATGAATGGATGGATGAAAAGTATCATTCTTCTTTTTTACGAGCATTGATGGGTTTAGCAGAGTTAGTAGGACGATTTGCAATGTTATCTATTCAGTTTAAAGCTTTTGGAACTATTGCAAAGGTTTTATTTAATTTATCTCCACAGTATGAAAAACTTTGTATTATAGGTTTTGCTGTCTTTTTGATACTTTACACATTTAGAGGAGGGTTTGTTTCTATTGTATTAACAGATATTTTACAATTCTGGATGTTTATTGTTGCTTTTGTCAGTCTTGTAATTTTTGTTATTTTTAAAACAGATTTTTTTGCTGGTGTGTGGGAAAAAGGTGTTATTGAAAATCCTAAGATGAGCCTAGCTCCATGTTTTAAGGATTATAATGCAGCAATTTTTACTCTTGGTATTTGGATCAAGACTCTTTTCCCAAAATTAAATGGACCAAGATATCAAAGAATCATGATGTGTAAAGATTCTAACAAAGTTAAAAAGAGTTTGTTCTGTTCTGCCGGTATTGTTGCTTTTTTCACAACTTCATGTGTGTGCTTTGCATTGTTGGTTTTTTCTAAAAATCCAAATTTGAAAGTACCAGAAATAGTACCATTCTTTATTAACAATTACTGTCCTGTCGGTTTAAGAGGTTTATTAGGAGCCGGTTTATTTGCTATGAGTATTTCAACTGCAGAATCTATCTTGAACAGTAACTCTGTTGTTTTCACCAATGATGTTGTCCCTTTGTTTTACAAAATGTTTAGTAAGAAAACTTATACTCCATCTGTTTTTACTGCTAGAATTGCAACGATTGTTGTTGGAGTAATAGGTATTAGTATTGCTTTGAAGGCTACGGACATGTTTGATCTTCTCATGGGCTTTGGAAATTTCTATCATCCAATTGCTACAGTACCTTCCATCGTGTTGGTCCTTGGTTTTAATGTTAGAAGGGCTTCTATTCTGAGTGGTGTTTTCTGTGGTGCTATCGCAACTATTATTAACTATGCTTTAACAGGTAATATTGGTAGTTTCTTCTTAGGTTTAATAGCAAATCTTGCTGGTTTAGTTTTAACTGAGTTGTATCTTAGAATTATTAAAAAAAAAGATGATACTCATATCGTTAATAAAACTATATAATTTCTCTACTTAGTACGTTACGTACTAAATCTTCATTTTTTAATAAATCAAAATACTTCCCAAGAGCTTAAAATAGATTTTTTACTAGGATATTTTTACTATAAATAGTAGAATTATATATGCCAAATGCAGCTGTTATTGGGAATACATTTGTTTGTCCTCTGCTGGTTCCAGGGACTTACCATACGCCTCATGCAGGTGGGATTATAACTAACGGTGAACCTACTGTTTTGATATGTAATATGCCTGCAGCAAGAGTAACAGATCCTATTCAATGTGCAGGTGTCCCTCCTCATCCCGACACCATAATTTCAGGCTCTTCAACAGTATTAATAAAAAATTTACCTGCTGCGTATTTAGGCAGTACTACAAGTTGTGGAGGAAGTATCGTTATGGGAGTTCCAACTGTAATTATTGGCGGTTAAAAAAATAAAAAAATATGGAAGATGATGTTCTTGTTGGATGGAAATTTCCACCTAGTTTCAACTTGTTTGGAGGAAATGTTGATGTTGTAAAAGGTGCTCCTTCTATCAAAGAGAGTCTTTTTACTTTATTGACAACTGTTCCGGGCGAAAGGAATATGGAGTTGGATTATGGTTGTGATATTAATTCTTTAGCATTTAGTGTTTTGGATCAAAATACTAAAACTTTTATGACAAACAACATTAAAGATGCTATTGCAAGGTGGGAAAAGAGAATTAGCGTTGACAGTGTTATACTTTCTCAAGACAATGGAGAAGTTGGAAAAATTCATATAAAAATTTCTTATACGATTTTAGACAATAATAACAAAGGAGAATTCGTATTTGATTATTCTGCTGATTAAAAATGAAAAAAAGAAAAGATATTAATATAAACGATATTGACGTCAATGATGTTAATGCCTTACTTAATTTATTTAGTTCTGACATTAATTGTAAAAGTTTAAAAAATTATGCTCTTGATTATGTAAAAAGTATCGGAGGTAAAAAATGGAGTGATTATGCTCCTCATGATCCTGGAATAACAATGCTGGAAGAACTTTGCTATGCTATCACTGATATCGATTATAGACTGGACTTCGAAATGGAGGATCTTATCGCTGATAATCCTAAAGAACAAAATGATATAACTTATTTCCATAAACCTGAATCTATTTTCCCTTGTTCTCCAATAACGATAACCGATTATAAACGCTTAATTTTAGATGTCCCTGGTGTTCGTAATTGTCGTATCGTCCCTATCAAAGAACAAGGTAAAGTTAAAGGTCTTTATGATGTCTATCTCTATATCGAATTCGATGATGAAAAAGAAAAAGAACAAATCATGGAGCGTGTCTCCGTTTTGTTAAATCAAAATAGAAATATCGGCGAAGATTTTAATGAAGTAAAAATTTTTAATGTTGTTGATGTCGGGGTTGACTTAGTTGTTGAAATCGATGAAAATTGTGAAAAAGATAAATCCTTTTCGTACGACAATTATGCTGCGGAACTTTTATCTGATATTCAAGATATTTTTATTCCTTATAACCCTTTCCTAACTTTATCGGAAATTTATACAAAAACAAAAAATCTAGAAAATATCTTTAATGGACCAACTTTAAATTGTGGTTTCTTAGAAAATGGAAGCGTTGATAAATATGCTCTAAAAACTGAATATTTAATCTTTAATATCATTAATATCTTATCGAAGAAAAAAGGTGTCAGAAAAATTAAATTTTTAGAAATAAAAGATATACATACCAATGAAGTCTTTAAAAATCAAATCAATTTACGTCAAGATCAGGTCGTTAGAATAATTTTCAAAAAATCTAATGTCGCTTTTATCGATAGAAATAGAAAAATAAATACCAATGAAAGCATCGTAACAACTCTTGCTAAAAGAGTTAACATGTTTCATACTATTTCTCGTAAAAAAAATGATGAAGAATTTGACTTTTATAAAGGTACCTATAAAGACTTATCTCAATTCTACTCTATCCAAAATGGTCTTCCTTCTATTTATGGAACCTCTGAAGAAGGAGTGAGAAAAGAAAATGATAACCCAGATAATATCTTCCAGTTAAAAGGTTTTTTACTTTTCTTCGATATCTACCTCGCTCAATACCTTCAATGGATCGATGCTCTTAAACACACTTTGTCGATAAATAGTAGCCATGATTGTTCAAAAGATTTTCAATTCCCTGACAATATTGCTGACTTAAATAAAATTTTAAAACGACCTAATAATATCGATAGAAATATAAATTTCCCAGATAGAGCTTTTAGTATTCAAAAATTCTTCATCGTTAAAGATGATATCGAAATCAATCCTGACGAAAATAAAAATTTAATCGACTCTTGTACTAACTATATCAACAAAATCTTAGATCGTTTCGCTAACAAAGGAAAACGTACTAATATTGTCTACCATTTACTCTCTCGATACGGCGCTGGGGGAGATATTGTTAATAATAATTACGTTGACCCAAGTGAACTTTTAGTTAAATATCCTAATATAAGTCAAAATCGAGCTAAAGCTGCTTTCTTTACTCGTAATGATGAAATTTTTGAAAGTAAAAATATCTCTAGCTTCGAGTATAAATTTTGCTGTTATTTCAATATAAAAGATTCTAATAGAAGATTATTACATTCTTCTTTCCTTGATAATTTCTCTCTTTGGAATGGTTTTAAAAAACAACAACAGCAACAGGGAAAAGTTGGGGGCGACAGCGTTATCTTTAACGGAAAATTTACTAATATATTCTACCTTGTTTTAAAATTTGGTGAAAATATCGATAACTACTTAATCTCAAATATCAATGACATTAAAACTTTCGAAATAAAACTTTTTATCGATAATAATAAAACAAAATACATTTCTCTTTCGTTTAAAGGGAAAGACGAAACTTACAATGTCCAAAAAATTCAAGCATTAATCGAACAGATTTCTACAAAAATAAAAAATTATAATGTTAACACTGAAGGTATACATTGTATTGAACATATCTTGCTGAGAACGAGTAATACCTTACATGGAGATGATGTTTTCTCAAACCAAATAACTATTCTCTTACCAGATTGGCCATCAAGATTCCAAGATAAAGTTTTTAGATTGAACGTTGAAGAATGGATTGAAAAAGAATTACCTGTTCATATAAAAGCTAATATTTTGTGGCTCAATATGGAGGATATGAAAACTGTCGAATACAATTATAAACATTGGTTGTCGGTGAAAAAATCCTCTTCTTACGATAAGGAAAAAGTTGATTCTGCAGCTGAAGCTTTGTTGGAGGTCCTTTTAAAACTTAAATGTGAACAAAAATAACGATATAATCATTAAAAAACTTGTTTTTAAAATTATACAAGATAAAAACATTCGTAGGAAAAATATTTCCCAAGAACTAAATACTTTCTTAAAAACAAAATTTGAATTTAGTCTGCAATCTATGCAATCTAAATTTAAACACCATTTCAAAGATTTAGTTATCGACAAATTTACTTTTGACCTGGATGATATTGATGAAAATGGAGCCTTCTCTGAAGAAAAATTTCTAGATTCTTTTACAGAAAAATTAAATCTTGCCATAGAAGATAATTACAATGCTGATCATGAAGATTTTAATTTTGGTAAAAAATACGAACAAGTTATCTCTTGCTTCGAAAATTTATGCAAACAACCTTTAAACGAAAGAGAAAACAAAATCTTTTTTGATAACTTCACTTTCTTTCTCGATAAACAACCAGAAATTATCCAAGAATCTTTTGAGATAGTTCTAGAAAATAAGGAATTCTGTCAAAACTTTTTTAAAAACATACCAAGACAAACTTTTTCTCTGATTATCCATTTTTTACAACAAACAAAAAGTAAACATTTCTCTCGTATATTCGCTCTGTTCAACGATAAAATCTTCCATAAATCCGAAAAACCAATAACTCCTGTCAACCATTCATTACAGCACCTTAATCTAAACGAAAGGCAGATTGATTTTATCAAGAGAGAAGTGATGAATAATAAAAACATTGATAAAATTTTACAAAATGACTTTTCTTTCTCTAAAGAACAAGCCGATACTATCAAAGAAAATATCGTATCTAAAGATTTTAAACATATCCTAACAAAAATTTTAAAACTCGATCCTTCTGAAATTGAACTCATCGAAAAAAATATAAAAGAGAGAAACCTTGATTCTGTTCTACAAAATGATATCAAGTTGAATCAAAAACAAGCAGACCTTGTTAAGCTTAGTATAGGAGCAAAAGACCTAGATTTTGTCTTGAGAAATGAATTAGGTTTAGATGATGAACAAGTCTTTACGTTGAAAAAAAGTTTAAAAGCAAAAACTTTAGATCAAATCCTCGAACAAGATTTAAAACTTAGTGACGAACATATCAACTTAATAAAACGAACTTTAGAAAATAAAAACCTAGACTTCATCCTTAAAAACGATTTCAAATTCGAAGATGAACAAATTAAGGCTCTTAAAAACGATATAGAAGTTAAAAATGTAAATGATATTCTACGAAAAAATCTAAAGTTGAAGGATAAAGATTTGGACCTTATAAACGATAGTAAAGACGTAAAAAGCTTAGAGACAATTTTACGAGATGAATTAAAATTTGAAGAAGAGAAAATAAATTTTATCTTGAAAGCTGCCCAAAATAAAAACTTGGATTCTTTCTTAACTGATGACTTGAAATTAAACAAAGAACAAATCAGAATGTTTAAAGAGAGCATCACTGTTAAAAATTTTGATACTGTCTTAAGTGAGGAACTAAAACTAAGTGAAGATCAAATAGATTTGATAAAAAATGCCCTCAATAATAAGTCATTGGAAAAAATTTTAGAGGATAAATTAAAAATCATCGAGAAGAAAATATCCTTCATCGCACAAAGTATTAGAGAAAATGATATCGAAGTTGTTTTATTAGAAACTTTAAAACTCGACAAAGATAAAACCTCTGCTATAAAAAACATCTTAGAAAATTACGACATCGACTATACCCTCAGACATAAATTAAACTTAAACGAAGAGGATATTATCGAAGTTAAAAAAAATATCGAGAATAGAGAGTTTGGTTTTATCTTAAACAATATCTTTAAACTTAACGACGAGCAAATTGATATTGTTTTAAAGACTTTAGAACGAAAAAAATTAAATTACGTTCTTGAAGATGAACTCAAAGAAAGTAAAATACAAGCTAATAAAATCAAGGATGAATTAAATAATTACAATCTTGACTTCGTTCTTAAAAACAAATTAGAACTTGACGAAGAGAAAGTTAAGATCATCAAAGAAAACTTAAATAATAAAGACCTCGATTTTGTTTTAACAAAGATTTTACGTTTGAGTGATGATCAAATAAATCGGGTAAAAAATACTTTAGATGTCGTCTTATTACATGAACTAAAGTTAGATGATGATAAAATAAAAATCATAAAGTCCAACATGCACAACAAAGATCTCGATTTTGTTTTAGTACATGAATTAAAATTGGACGAAGAAAAAATCAAATTTATAAAAGACCTATTATCCCAAAGAGATGTTGATACGATTTTAGCTGAAGATTTTAATTGCGATAAAGAACAAGCTGGTGAGATTAAAAAAGTTTTATCGAGGAAAAATTTAGATTATATCTTACAAAATGAATTTAAACTGAGTAAAGAGCAGATTTTTTTGATAAAAGAATGTCTTGAAAGAAAAGATCTTGTTTCTGTACTTAATGAAAAATTTGATCTTGATAGTGATGAATTAAATTTGATAAAAAAAGGAGCTCAGGTAAAAGATTTGGAGTCTCTGTTAAGAGAAGATTTTAATGTTTCTGAAGATCAAATCTATGCTTTGAAAAAAAGTTTTCGAGTTAAAAGTCTGGAGACAATACTTAAAGATGAAATGCATCTTGATGATGAACAAATCAAAAATATTAAAGATACCGAAGATAATAAATATCTCCTTTCTTTTTTAACTCACGATTTGAATTTAATGAAAGAACAGATTGCGCTGATTCAAGAAAATTTAAAGGACAATAACCTTAATTATGTTTTAAAGAAAAAATTAGGTCTCGATGATAAGTCTGTTCAAAATATAGAAAACGTTATTGATGAGAAAGATGCTGAGTTTATTCTCAAATTCCGATTAAAGTTGAATGATGATGATATCGAAGCGGTCAGGAGAAGTTTGGATAGTAAAAATTATGGTTTTGTCTTAAAAAATATTTTCCATCTTAGAGATCTTCAAGTGGAAACTATCTTGGATGTTTTAGAAAAGAGAAAATTAAATTCTGCATTGGAAGAGGAGTTAAAAGAGAAAAATGAACAACTAAATAAAATCCAACAGAATATAAACGACTTAAATCTTGATTATGTCTTGAAAGAAAAATTAAAACTCGACGACGACAAGATTAAGTTGATAAAGCAAAACTTCAATAATAAAGATTTCGACTTTGTTTTAAAGAATGATCTCAAACTTAACTTTGAGCAGATTCAGACTGTGAAATCTACTTTGGATTATGTCTTGAAAGAAAAATTAAAATTTAAAGATGCTGATGTCAAGTTTATAAAAGATACCATCGATAAACAGAATTTGGATTTGATTTTAAAAGACAAATTAAACTTGGATGACGATCAAATAAGATTAGTTAAGGATGTCGCTTATCCTAAAAGTTTGGATTTTGTTTTGAAAGACGAATTAGAGTTGACAGATGATCAGATCGAGTTGATAAAAAATAGTTTAAACGTCAAGACTTTTGACTTTATTTTAAGGAATGATTTGAAGTTGAATGAAGAAGAGATCGAGAGAGTCAAAGCTAGTGTTCATGTTAAAAGTTTAGATACAGTTTTGAAAAAAGATCTAGAATTAGACGAAGATCAGATTGACTTAATTAAAAGGACTTTAGAACAGAAAAATCTCGATTATATCTTAAGAAACGAATTAAATTTACATGATAATGAAATTGAATTGATAAATAAAAAATTAGCAGAGGAGGATGAAGAAAGGAGGTTACAAGAGGAAGCAGAAGAGCAGATGAGACGAAAAAATGCTACTATAGATTTCCAGAATTTGTTCTACTCTAATAAATTTTCCAATGACTTTATCAATGATAGTTTTGAAAATATCATTGAGAAAAAAGGAGACGTGCAATTTATCATGTCGCTCCTGAAGAAAATGAAAAACTCTAAAGATATCGTTAAAAAAGTCTCCGTGACAACAGGACAGAAATTCCTTTGTTATATTGCCAATTTGGATGAACAATTATATTCTTCTTTTTTCAATCTCGTTAAAAATTTCGAAAAGAACTATACCGCAAAACAGTTGAATTTTGACATTCTCTTTGACTTTTTAGAAACAAAAGACATCAATAAGACTCTTAGCTTGACGATAAATAAGATCGCGAGGAAAAATAATTGTAAACGTGATGACATCGTGGCGATGGCTAAAATGATAAACAAAGATTTATTACTTTTGTTCCCTGAAAAGAAAAAAGAGAAGAAGAGCATCTTGAAGAAAAAATATGTCCTTCAACCAAAACTCGTCGGCGTATTACAAAAGATTTTTGAGACTGATGATATCAACTGGAATTTTGAAAGTTCTTTAACAGAAAACATTATCGACATCTATAAAGAAAAACAAGTTAAAACTTCTGATACTTTCCTCCCTTTAACTTCTCTAGAAAACATGATCTTATCTTTATCTTATCTTAATTCTCTTTCTGAGAAAGAACGTAGAAACAATGACTTTAGTAAAGGAGATGATCTCGATCTTTTAGAAGAGGTTTTATATAATTCTTTGACAGATAAATTTGTCAATGAGGAATCGAAAAGATATTTGGAGAAGAAATATCTAAAAGACAAACAAGAGACTAAAATTTTGGATCAGTATTATGTCAAAAATGGAGGACTCGTTGTTGCTTTTCCATTTTTACAATACGCCTTCTTTAGGTTGAATCTCACGGATAAAAATAACCGTCTTAAAGATGAGACAAGTAAAAGTAATGCTGCCCAATTTATAGAATTTTTACATACAGGAAATTTTGAAAATAACACCATGAGAATGGGGTTGAATAAGTTGTTGTGTGGAATAGATATAAACGACGCTATAGCTTCAGAATTTATTTTTAGCAAAGAGGAAAATAAAAAGCAAGAAGAAGAGACTTTGGTAAAAAGTGTGGCTGAAAAGATATTTATGGAGATTTCTACTAGATGGACAAATCTTTTGAATGTTTTGAAAAATTATGACGAGTATGATGAGTTTAAAAATATCTCCGACGATCAGATAATACGTGATTATATATTCTCAAGAGATGCTGTCATCAATGTTTATGGTACTGAAGTTAATGGTGAAAAAAATATTTTATACTACTCAATGCGAATTTCAACGAGAGAATATGATGAAGAAATAGAAAAACTTCCTTGGTCTTGCGATGAAATCTTCCTTCCTTATATGGATTATAAATTATATGTAGAATATTTTGGAGGGATGAGTTATGACGATAAATAGTGATTTCTTTACAAGGATAAAAAAAATTTTATAAAACTAATTTCTACATGTGCTCAGCGCTATTATATTGAAAAGGCACTAGAGTTACAACAAAATATCCACCTCGTGGGCGTAATAAATTTAATTAAGAACACAATCTTGTATTTTTTTTATCATCGTAAGATTTAAAATTTTCGATAGGTGCTCCGTCACATTTTAAATGACCTTCGGTTCCATTAAATACAACTAAATTTTTAAAGCCTTGTTTTCTTGCAAAATTGTCTAATTTAGTTTTTTGTAAATTCAATCCGTCGTTTTTACCTCCTCCACAAATAACGAGATGAATATCAGGATAAAACTTGTATAAACGTTTTAATTCTTTTTCACAATCAAAATTATCTGCGAACAAATATGCTCCAGAAGTCCCCATAATCTGCACAAATTTATTTGTATTAGAAAGAGAGTCATAAGCAGCATTTGTTGTGTTTTTCATAGAGCTTTGCAAAATCAGTTGATTAATTTTATCTCCTTTTTTTGAAACATTGGCAGCGACATAAGCAGCAACAGGCCCTCCCAATGAAAACCCGTGTATAATTATATCTTCACTCTTAACACCTAATTTTTTACGAACATAATCATATATTGTTTGAGCGTTTGAATATATATTTTTTTGTCGTATTTTTCCAGAAGAAACTATTTTCCCGCTATTACCAAATCCTTCATAATCCACGCCGATAATAGTAGCTCCTTCTTTTGTATATTTATCTATCATATTGGAAACTTGGTAAGTATTAGAACTTCCGCTACCAGAATAAAATATCACGTATTTCCCATTAAAAATACCGCTGCTGCTTTGAGGCTCATATTTATATCCTTTCAAAACGTTATTGATTGTTATTTCTCTGGCATTTTTTAAAGTTACATGTTTGGTGTCTCTAATATTGGGACCTCCAATAACAGCTCTTTGAAAAAAATTATCAGAATGTTTATACCATTCAGCAGCTCCAACAACAGCCACTGTTCCTAAAGCTGTAAAACCAATTGCTTTTACCAATTTGGGATTTTGAGCAATAAAATTAGTGATTCCACAAGAAGTAATAAGTGTAGCTAAAGTTGAGCATAAAATTATTTTTTTCATAGAGCCAAATATATAACAAATATATTTAACACAGAAAACAAAGAGTTTATGGTCTATTAAGATATTTTGACTGTTTTAGTGGTAATTTTGGCTTTGTTCTGACATATATGTTCCGTAATTAATGCACAGGTGTATTTGGTTATTTCTTTATCGACCAAGACCAAGAAGAAGTTAAGTACCGAGGATGGGACTTGAACAGAAAACAAGGAACATCCGA
>CAMEYY010000025.1 GCA_945947725.1 uncultured Cytophagales bacterium
TCCAAAATTTTTGATCTGCGATGAGTCTATAAGCGCTTTGGATCTCTCTGTTCAAGCTCAGATTTTAAACCTTTTAAAAAAATTACAAAAGGAGATGAATTTGTCGATGATATTTATAACTCACAACCTCAGCATTATCAAATATATAGCGGATCGTGTGACGGTGATGTATCTCGGTAATATCGTTGAACAATCTCTGTGCTCTAGAATTTTTACTCATCAATATCATCCATATACGAAAGCTCTTTTTGAATCCATACCTTCTATCTCTTCACAAGAAGACTTCTTTGAAAAAGAAACCTTATTTGGAGATATGCCTTCACCTATTAATCCTCCTAGTGGATGTCCTTTCCGAACACGATGTAAATATTTGAAAACAAAATGTATAGACTGTAAACCTATATTGGAAAATTACCCAGAATCAAATCGTAGCGTGGCTTGTCATTATCAGATACAACCCGAGGCTAATTTAGTTGATTAAAATTTTTTTATGAACAAACTTAAATTCTTTTTTAGTGTCATAACATCTCTTTCGTGTTTCTATCAAGTAGAAGCTTCATCTCGAAAAAAATGTTTAATTGAAAATATAAGTTATGATCTTTCAAATTTGAATCCTCATAGTGTAAATGATTTCTCTAAAATGAGAGTTTTTGATGATCTTTTTGAAGGACTTGTGAGGTATAATCAGCAAGGTAAGGTCGTTCCTGGATGTGCAAGTAATTGGGAGATATCAGAAGATCAAAAAATTTATACTTTTCATTTACGTCCTGAAGCAAAGTGGTCTAATGGTGATGTTTTAACAGCTGACGATTTTGTTTTTTCTTGGCGTGCAGCGGTAGATCCTAAAAATCCAATAAAACCTTTTTCTTATCTCTTTGATAATATCGTCAATGCAAAAGAAATTCGGGAGGGGAAAAAAACATTGGAAGAGTTAGGGATAAGAGCTATCGATGATCATATTTTCGAAGTTGAACTTCTCACTCCCAATGCGATGTTTTTGAATTTTCTTTGCTTAGGAATATTTTTCCCTATACATAAACCCAGTGTAGAAAATTTTGGCTTTACATATTGTTTTACTCCTGAAACAACTGTGGGAAATGGAGCTTATATGTTAAAAGAGTTTATTCATAATGGTCATATCTTATTGAAAAAAAATCCTAATTATTGGGACGAAAAGAATGTTAACATAAAGAAAGTCAAGTTTGTTATGTTGCAAGATGCTTTTACTGATATGCAAGCTTTTGATTCGAAGAGTATCGATGTTACGAATAAAAGTTTACCTATACGAGGAGAAAATTTTTATAAGGAGAAATATAAAGAGTTATTGCAAGAGTACCCTATCCTTTCTCAAGATCTTCTCCTTTTTAATCTTGATAATGATAAATTTCGAGAAGTAGCCGTTAGAAAAGCTTTAACGATGGCTATAAATAAAAAACTCTATATTGAGAAAATTATTAAACTAGGCAATATTTCATATAATCCTATTCTTGAGAGTTTGGGAGAAGAGTTTAAAACTGTTTATCAAGAGATGTCAGAGTATGTTTGGACGAAATATAAATTTGATAAATGTGCTATCGAAGCTGACAGATTATTAGATGATTTTTTTACAGAAGAGAAACCTTTGAAAGTAACGATAACTTATCCAATAGGAACTTTTTATAAAAACATCGCCGAGTTTGTCCAGAATTCTTGGAGACAAGTTTTTAAAAATGCAGTACAAGTTAACGTTGAAGCTAAATTAGAGAAGGATCTTTTGGAAAATTTATATAAAGGAGATTTTGAAATATGTCTTTATAATGTGAATGCATTTTATCCTTCTCCAATGAATTTTGCTTCTTTTTATGTGAGCGATAAAACGACTAATTTTTCACGATATCATAATTCTGATTTTGATGAAATTTTTTATTCTGCCTTAACAAAAACAGGAGATGATCTTCTTTCTGCGCAAATTGAATTATCAAAAATCCTTTTGAAAGATTTTGTGTCGATACCTCTTTTTAGTTTACCAGTGATGAAATTAGTTAATAAAGAGATAGGAGGTTTTCGAGGAGATAAAAATATTCTTAATCGATACAGTACAAAAGATCTTTTTTTTGTTAAGGGAAGTGAGGGAAAGAAAAGTAAGAAAGTTAAGGATAAGAAGAAAAAGAAAAAATCTAAAAAGAAATAATTTATTTGTGTCTGAAGATATCGCGTAGTATTTCGTGTGGATATTTGTTTGCATAATTATCAGGATCTTTTAGCAAACCGGAACCAGATAGATTCCATTGAAACATACCAGCATCTTGGTGTTTTAAGTTACAATATTTGTTAAAAGTGCATAAAATAGGACGATATCTTTTATACCATTCAGGATAAAATTTTCTCATATAAAAATTAGCGAGACGATAGGCGTCACATTTTTTATTTTTTCCTATTGCACTCATCTGCACACCACCTCCAGCATAATTCCCCAACACACTACAACTTGGTACACTGTGTACAAATAAAATACTACCATCGCGACATGTTCCTAAGCAGATCCAAACATGTCCACATACACTGAAAATATTTCCTGCTTTAAACTTACTATTTTTATGATTTTTTGGTTGTGTAATATTTCGTGTAAACGATCCGTAATGCCATCGAGCATATGTTTTTGCGACATGTGTTGAGCTTATATTTAGACTTCTTTTTCCACTTTCTGTATTTAAAATGTTATATAAAACCCAGCTTACATACGCCGAGCAATCGAAACCTCCGTAATAGTATTCATTATAACCATTGAAAGGGAAATAACTTTTTTGCGGGTTTCTGATAAAATTACCATTTTTGAGTATCGTTTTTTTGTAAGAATATCTACTATCTCTATGTTGAAAAAAATCTACACAAGATTGTGGTATTCCTATTGTTGTAGATTGAGGGCTTCCTCCAGCAGAAAAAGCATAATTCCACCCTCCTCCATATACGTATAAAATTGTTCCCGCCGCTGATAGTGCTGTTTTGATATAATTTTTTAAAGTTTTAACACCGGGAGTTCCTTGAACAAAAGGTTTATATATTTTCCTTTTGTGTGTGACGAATAACATTTTAACAACACTATCTTTCTCTAAAACATTAACATAATCTCCAACATTAAGTTTTTGAATTATGATTTTCGCTCCTCCGGGTTCACAGAGGATTCTTCTTACTAAATTGGCATGGTAAAGATATGGTTTATTGTCAATGAAAATTTTATTATTTGTGATACGTGTTATTGTACCTTCAGTAAAATAACTAAATTTGTCGACTAGAGTTAAGTTTACAATTCTGTCGTTAAAAAATTGAATTTTGTAAATATATCCTTCCTGCAATCTATTGTGTAAGACGTAAGCGTTATGTTGATTTTGGGCTTTGATGATTCTATATTTTTTTACTTCTCCGTTACAATAAAAACAGAAAAACATTCTGCAAGGATCTTTAGGAAGTGGTTTTCCATAATTAAAAACACCTAAATAAACTCCAAAACCTTGTCGATTTGGTTTGATAACTCTGGGAGGAGAATTGTATTTCTTTTGTTGTTGAACTTTGGTATGTTGTTTTTTTTGAATCTTTGTATTTACTTGTCGTTTTGGTGTTTGAGAAATTCTCTGTTTTTGAGAAGGAGCTGAAAACATTTGATTTGATTGAAATAAAAGAATAAAATAAAAAATAAAATTCATCAATTTCAACATGTTTCAATTTAAGAATTTTTCTGTTCCAAATTAGATGATCTTGTAGGGAAGATGAAAATAGTTATATTGAAGATAGGCGTATTATTTATGTGGAGATATCTGAAAAAGTTATTATTTTGTCTTTTTTTAATTGTTCAAAATAATTTTTCTTTTGCCTCGGAAAATATCATGGATCATGTAAAAGATTCTCATGAATGGCATATTACAACTATCAATAAACATCATGTGACAATTCCTTTGCCAGTAATCTTGTTATCAAAAGATAGACATATCGAATGTTTTTTGTCGAGTAATTTTTATGATGAACATCATAATCTGGTTCCTTATCAAGGTTATGTTTTAGAACATGATAAAATTGTTCCTCTCGATAAAGAAAGAAAAATTATAGACTTTTCATTTACAAAAAATTTAGCTGCAATGCTGGTCAGTTTGGTGATTTTGTTTGCATTAACTCTTTCGGCAGGGAAATGGTATCGAACACATAGTTATCAAGATACTCCACGTGGTTTTGTCGGAGCTTTGGAAATGTTGATTTTATTTATACGAGATGAAATTGCTGTTCCTAATATAGGTAAAGAAAAAAGTGAAAAATTCATGCCTTATCTTTTGACAGTCTTCTTTTTCATTTGGTTAAACAATATGTTGGGGCTTTTGCCTGGATCTGCAAATGTAACAGGATGTGCTTCTATTGCTTTCTGTTTAGCTTTTTTTACTTTTTGCTTGACTTCCTTCAACGGAACAAAAAATTATTGGGGGCATATATTTACACCTCATGTTCCAAAAGTTTTATGGCCAATAATGGTACCTATTGAAGTGGTTGGAATTTTTACAAAACCTATAACCTTGATGATTCGTCTTGTCGCTAATATTTCTTCTGGACATATCATTATTGCGAGTTTGATAGGTTTTATTTTTATGTTTCAAAAAGGTTCTGTTGGAGTAGGAACTGTTGTTTTGGGAATTTTTATGATATTGTTAAAATTATTAGTCTGCTTTATTCAGGCTTACGTCTTCACTCTTCTCTCGTCTATGTACATAGGCGACGCCGTAAAATAATCAACATCTCGATCTCGCCTTTTGTCCTTTTTAAAAGGAATCTCTATTATCTTTTATTATGCTAAAAATTAACACATCTTTACTTTTGACTTTGTGCGTGGCAAATTATTCATTAGCACATTCTAACGACGACATTAATTTTGCAGAATTTCTAAATAAACAAGGATATAAATATTTTGCAAATCACCTAATCAAAGACTTAAAAACAACAAAAGACTTAACATATAAAGAATATTTTGAATCTCTTTACCTCTTAAATCTTATCGATGATACTGATGATCAATATGAATTCGCTCGTCTCGAAAAGTTGATTGCGGAAAGTAAAATTAAAAACGCAAAGTTATGTTATGCTTTGGCAAAAAACTATGAACAAAGAGAAAATTATACCAAATCATTGGAATTATATAATCAAATTTCTCCTACTAACGATGATATCAATTTGAAAAAAGTTTGCCTTAATATTATCGCTGAAAATTTTGATGCCGCTCTCGATATTTTGAAATTAGTAAGCAATAAATATGAGGATGATAAAAATTTTTATAAAGGTCTTATCCTCTTTAATCAAAAAGAATATGAACAAGCTTTAAAAACTATCGATTTAATAAAAGACAACCCTAAATTCGAAAAGAAAGTTCCTTGTCTTATTGCACAATGTTATATCGAACAAAAAAAATATCGAACTGTTATCAATTACATAAATAAATTGGAAAAAAATAATATCGATTTCGAAAATAAGATAGATGTTTATAGAATTGCAGGTGACGCAGCCTTGTTATTGAAAAAATATGTAGAAGCCATCGATTTTTACAATCAAGCTTTAAGATCAGGAACTACAAAAATTCAAACTGCTCAATTAGTATCCTTCGCTCCTGCACCTTCTAGACAACAGTTAGATGTTATCTCTTTAGATGATCTTGATGAAATTGCGGATATCGAATCCGAAGATAGTGACGAAATCGAAGAAGAACCACAAATTCCAGTTAAAAAAAAAGAAGTTATAAAATCAGAACCAGAAGTTGTTGTCGAGGAAGTTAAAAAAGAAAAAAAAGAAGAAGTTGAGGAAGAAGTTGTAGAGGAAGAAGAAGTTGAAAAAGTTGAAATGCCAGAGCCTATTTTCAATATTTACGACGAGATAGGGATGCGATTAGGTTTTGCTTATTATAAAAATAAAAAATACGAAGAGGCTAAGACTACGTGGCAAAATATTTCAAATTGTAATCCAAAATTATATCAATTAGCAAGTTATTATACTGGGATTCTTTCTTTACATGAGAAAAACAATGAAGAAGCTTTAAATATTTTTAACAAAGCCCTAGAAATTATATGTGATTCTGATATTCAACCAGAACTTCTTACTTATTGTGTTGGAATCAACTATAACATGCAGAATTTTAATGCCGCTAAAGAGTTTATAAAAAAATTTAAAACAGCATTTCCTCAACATAAACTTTCAAAACAAATTGATATTTTGAATTTTAAAATCGCTGCCAATGAAAAAAATTACGATTCAATAATTTCCGAATTAGAAAGTTTAGACAATAAAGATGATCAACAAAGGGAATTTCTACAAAGAGCTCTTCTTTTCAAAGGGAATGAATTATTTAATCATAACAAATATCATGAAGCAAAAGAACTTTTTGAAAAATCTCTCGAGATGGGTATTTCTTTTAAACTAAACAATGATGCTTACTTTGGACTCGGTGAATGTTATACGTATTTAAAAGATTACAACCATGCTTTGGAAGAATATAAAAATATCGACAGAACGAGTAATAAATATCCACGTGCTATTTTAGGTATTGCTTATATCTTATTTAATTCACAAAATTACGATGCAGCTTATAAAAAGTTTTCCGTTATTTACAGAAACTATAAAAATAAATACGATACCAATACTGTCGTTGATATTCAAAATCGTATTGCTGACTGTCTTTTTATAAAAAAGAAATACAGAGAAGCTCTAAAAATTTATCAACTTAATTCCAATGACCATAGTTGTTTTTATCAAGGTATAATCTACGATATTTTGAATAGCTCTTCTCTGGCTTTGAATTGTTTCCAAAAAATAGGTAAAGCTTCTAAATATCATGAAAAAGCCCTTCTTGAAATAGGAACAATTCAATTGTCTTGTTGTCAATTTACAAAAGCTAAAGATACTTTTTCAACTTTAATTTCTGATTATAAAAATAGTCCTTATCTTGGTACTGCTTTATTAAAAAGAGCAACAGCTTATGTTAGTTTGAAACATTTTGATAAAGCACAAGAAGATTATAAAACTTTCCTAAACTCTTTCCCTGGAGATCCAAACTTTTCAAACGCTCTGATGAATCTTTTAGAAATCACTAAAGACGAAAGTCAACGTAAAGAGATAATTGGAAAATATAAAACTAAATTCAATTTGAGTGCAATGTCTTTCAACGACGGTAAAAATTATTTTTATGACCAAGATTTTCCTAAAGCTATAGAGATCTTTGAAAAGTTTATCGCTGAAAATAAAAAAGATAAAAATTATGATGAGGCTTGCTTCCTTTTAGCTGAAGCTTATCGTTCAACAAAAAATATCGATAAAAGTTTAAGTCTATATGAAGTTTTAACAAATAGAGAAAAATCTAATTTCTTCACTAAAGCTTTGATAAAACTTGGAACCATCTACAAAATGCGGGGAGAATATGAAAAGTCGATAAAGTATTTTGAAAAGTTGAGATTAAAAAGTAAAACGAACAGAGATAAAATTTTTGCTTTGAATGGTCTGATGAACGCAAATTATCAACTGAAAAATTTTGAACAAGCTATCAAGTTTGCAAATGAATGTCTTGGTCTGAAAGTTGAAAATTCTAATGTCTTTATTGATTCTAATTTAACGATTTTGCGCTGTGAATATGAATTAAAGATGTTTACTTCTGTTTTGAATAAATGTCAGAGTTTTGCTAAAAATGAGAAGTTTAAAGGTGTGCAAGATGAAATTTTATTTTTGAAAGCAAAATGTTTATATGAAGTAAAAAGATTTAATGATTCTTTGAATACCTTGTATGATTTGACGAAAAATTATCAAAATTCGAAATGGGGTGAAGAAAGTTATATCGTTATGGCTAAAAATTATATTGCTCAAAATAAAATCTCTCAAGCCAATCAAACTTTGGAATCTATAATACAACATTCTAAAGACGAAAATCTTAAAGAGATAGCAAGAAGTTTGAAAGTAAATAGAAAAAAAAAATAAAATCTTCTAAGTATAAGACCATCATTATGGTTAAATGTTTCGGTAAGATATATAGTATATACAACGGTTTATGCGTAAAACTTTGACATTTCAACTCGTATCTTCTTTTGTTTTATTTTCTACAGTTGAAAACTGTTCTGCTAAAAAAGATCAAAATCCCAAAATTATCAGTTTGGATGATAAACTTTATCCCGCAGTAAATAACATGTATACCTTTGTTAAACAAAATTTAGAAGATAATCGTACATGTGAAAATCTTTGTAGTTTGAAGTTTGCAAAATTGTTTCTTGATGTGATTACTGCACGAAATGAATCTGAACAAAGTATTAACAGCGTAAATGTTTGTTTGTCTAAATTATTTCCAGTAAAAACACAAGATGAATTTAATTTTAATCTCATTAATGATTTGAAAAAAATCTCAGACGAAATCAATAAGGCGTCTGCAGCACCTTTTGTTGTTATGGGAAATTCTAATGATAGTATTCATTTTTCAAAATTAGGTAAAGCTTTTAATTCTTATGGTATCGAATATGCTATAATTGCATTTAATAATGTCGAAGCTAAATTTTTCTTTTCTGACTATAATGTTGCAAATAATATTTTCATTGATAAAGACGGTAATGTTTTAGATAAAAATGGGTGTTATGAACAGATAAAAAATTTAGGTAATAATGTTAAGTGTATTGTTTTTCCAATCCTTCGTTTGTTATTAAAGAAAGAATCTTGTTTTGTTCATCTTGGAGGTTTTTCTGGAAATAGTCAATACTCTTTACCTATGTTGTTTAGTTTGGTTGGAGCTTTTGCATACGATCTAAAAAATGAAAAAACTAGGAAAGAGGAAAAAAAGGAAAATAATCGAGGTAAGTCTAATAAGGCTACAAATCAAATTCTAAAATGTAGAGAATATCTTTATTCTGATGATAGTTTGATGAAAATGCGTTCATCGTTTTTACAATCTTCAGGAATAGAAAATTACGATATCGTTTGGAATCAAATAAAAAGCTCCTTTATGGAGAAAAATCTCAATTATGAAAGTTTTGGAAATGAAAAAATTGTTTTTTCTTCAAATCCTTTTCCCTTTAATGGAGGACTTAATTCAAGTGGTAGGGTTCAATGTAATCGAGTGCTGGACTCTTGTGTTAAAAATACAGATGAAGGTTTTGGTTATAAAGATAAAAATCGTTTAAGTGCAGATGATGACATTGTTAATGTTATATTTAATCGATTTAGTCAAGAAAATGAAAATAGAAGAGATTTACAAAAAAAAGAAAATGTAATTTTGGGTGAGATTAAAAAATTAGAAATAGAATGTAGTGAAGCTAAGAAAAAGCTAGACACAATGCCTAAAAATGGGGATATAGAGTCTCAAAGATCTGTATTGCAACAATCTTCTTTTAATTTACGTGAAAAAAAATATGAACTTCAAGAGATAAAAAAAAGTTTACAGAAGACACTTTGTTTTAAAGAACAGTCTTTACACATCACGCGTTTATTTAAAAGTGAACAAAAAGTTGAAAAAATTTCATATAAGACTGCAGAAGGAGGGAATTATATTTTGGATGTACATGGTTTTGGGGATAATGAAGCTTTTTGTCAATACTTTGAAGGTGGAAAGATGAAAGATTATTAATTTTTTTTCGATAAGTTGTGTTTACCATTTTTTGTAAACTAGATAAAAAATACCTTGTTTTTTTACATTCTCTAAATCACGGAATATTAGGAGATTTTTTTCATATTGTTGGTCAGGATGAAAATTGGTTTCCTTTATATCTTATCATTTTGTTTTTGATTTTTAAATACGAGAAGAAGAATCTAGTTCATATAGTAATTTTTATCGGTGTACTTTTATTTGTTTCAGATCAAATAACGTCAGGATATTTAAAACATTTTCTTGTTAAATTAAATCTCTATAGTGTGGTAGATCTTAACGATATAATGCAAAATGTTGGGTCTTACGTGAAAAAAATAGGTTTTGTTTCATCACATGCTGTAAAATTCTTTTCTGTTTCAACGTTTTTAAATTGTGTGTTGAGTCGTAAGTGTAAAAAAATTCCTTTGCTGTTCATTTGGCCTATTTTGTTTAATTTATCCCAATGTGTTTTAAGAATTCATACAATTAACGACGTGTGTTCTGGTGCTGTAATAGGTTGTGGTTTGGGTGCAATTGGTTATTTTTTATACAAAAGAAGAAACACCATAATAAGGAGAGTATTAAAAAATTTTGTCGGAACAAGTTTATTCAAATAAACAAATCTTTAAACTTTAATAAGCAGATTTATTTTATGAGTGAAATAAGTGATTTATTAAAAGAGGCGGAGATATTGATGCAGGAAGTGTGTTCGTCCATGTTAACAGAGTTTGGTAAGATCCATGCGGGTAAAGTTAGCCCTGATATTTTGAGTAATGTAAAGGTTTTGTATTACGACAATATGTGTTCTATAAATCAGGTTGCTGTTGTTAATGTTTTAGATGCACGAACGTTGAGTATAAGACCTTTTGAAGAAAGTATGTTGAAAAATATCGAGGCTGCGATAAGGAAAGAGAATGGAGAGTTTGCAATTCAAGGTGATGGACATACTTTAAAAGTTATTTTACCTCAACTTACCGAAGAACGTAGGAAGGAATTGACGAAGGATGTTCGTAATATAGCAGAAAAAAATCGTGTTCGTGTGAGGAATGTTAGAAAGGAAATAAAAGATCGTTTTAAAGATTTGAAGAAGAATGGAGTCTCCGAGGATGAAATAAAAAAAGCTGATGAATGTTTACAAAGACATACCGACAAATATATCAAGATTATCGACGATGGGACGAGTAAAAAAGAAAAAGATTTAATGACTTTGTAAAATATGGAAGAATTAGAGAATAAAGATCGTTTGCAGGCGATAAAAGCGACGATTTCGAAGCTTGAAAAAGAATATGGGAAGGGAGTGGTGATGAAGTTGAGCGAAAATGAAATTGATAGGGTTCCTGCTATTTCTACAGGATCATTGAGTTTGGATCTTGCATTGGGAATTGGAGGATTGCCACGAGGTCGAATTATTGAGATTTATGGTCCAGAATCTTCAGGAAAAACGACATTAAGTATGCACTGTATCGTCGAAGCTCAAAAACTTGGAGGGTATGCTGCTTTTATCGATGCGGAATATGCTTTTGATAAATCTTATGCTGAGAAAATTGGTATTGATTTAAGTCGACTTTATATGGCTCAACCTGATTGTGGGGAACAAGCTTTGGAGATCGCTGAAAATCTTATCCGTACTCGTGCTATCGATGTTTTAGTTGTTGACTCTGTTGCTGCATTGGTACCAAGAGCAGAGTTAGAAGGAGAGATGGGGGATAGTAGAGTTGGTGTTCAAGCAAGGTTGATGTCTCAAGCATTGAGAAAGTTGACAGGTATTATTAGTAAGACGAATTGTGTTTGTATTTTTATCAATCAGTTGCGTGATAAAATAGGAGTTCTTTTTGGAAATCCAGAGACGACGACAGGAGGTAATGCTTTAAAATTTTATTCGTCGGTTCGTCTTGACATTAGACGTGTGTCCAGTATTAAAGATGGAGATAAGATTTTAGGTAATAGAACGAGAGTTAAAGTTGTTAAAAATAAGATGGCGCCTCCATTTAGTGTTGTTGAATTTGATATTTTGTATGGTAAAGGGGTGTCGAAAGTTGGAGAAATTTTGGATTTAGGTGTTAGCTTAGGATTTATTCAAAAATCCGGTTCTTGGTTTGCATATAATGATACCAAGATGGCGCAAGGACGTGATGCTGCGAGGGATTTTTTACTTAATAATCCTGATATTATGGATGAAATAGAACAAAAAATTCGAAATAATATAGGGACATGTGCTGCTAATACTTTACCTGAGTCTGAGGGAAGTGAAGAAGAGGGGATTGTTTCTGAATAGACTACCT
>CAMEYY010000026.1 GCA_945947725.1 uncultured Cytophagales bacterium
TGAACTTAACATCAGAATAAGAAAATATTTCATCAAGTTCACTTTGTGAAAATTCATGATCCTCAGCTTTACCATGTTTGTTCAACCACTCAGCGATCTTTTCCAAGCTCGCTTCATCTTCAGCCAATACACTATAAAAATCATTCTCTTTCAATTTTTTGACTAGATCTTCAGTTTGTTTGTCTTTACCTTTCTCGTTTTCAACTTGTTTGTCCTTACCTTTCTCATTCCCACAAGCGGTTAAAGAAACACAAGCGACAACACCAAGACCATTTAGTAAATTAGCAACGAACTTGCTTGTACGTTTTTGTAATATCGTTTTCATAACATTTCAACTTTTAAAAACAGAGATATAAATAATAATAACATCTTCTCTTGTTATTAACAGAAAATTAAAAGTCCAATCGGAGGTGTCTCAAGTAGTATCCAAATTTACAAAGCAAATGAAATCACAAGCGATTTTATTTTAATCTCAAGCTTCTTACTTGATGAACAATGTTAAAATTAATTATGATGTTGACTAAAAAAATTTGTTTTCTTTTTGATAAACACAACTCTCTTATTCCCCACTATAAAAAAACGAGAATTAAAAATATATTCAGAAGTGATCCACTAACTATAGAAAATCAGAAATTTTGAATTGTAAAAATAAAGAAATTTTAAGACTTGTAAGAAGATTAAAAAGTTATTAACATTGTTTTGATAAAAACAATATAAAATTATTAATCTTTCTTTTTAAAAATACCTTTCCAATCAGTAGTAACCTCTTCACTACCACCTTCACCCTCAAAAATTACAAAATTCAACTCTATATTTCCTATTTTACCTTTATATTTTTTATTCTCAACCGTAATAGCATCTACTCCAACCTCAACATTCAAATCTCCCTCTCCAAAAAGGCCTTTATATGTCTTAACAGCGTCCCAAAATTCCTTTTTCCCCGCTAAATCAGTAGCAACGTCATTAGTATTAATAGAAACCTTTCCACTACTATCACAATCACTTTTAATATTAAAAACAAAATCTTTATCAATAATCTCTTTATCTTTTAAAACCTTAATATACCCAAGAAAATCTTTAAAATTACTTACATTATTCAAAACTTCAAATCCACTTTGAACATCACAAATCATAACATTTTTACCTTTAAATTCCAATTTAAAAATTTTTTTATCATCACCACTACAAACAATCTTATAACTCTCTTTATTCAACGCTTCAACCAATTCTTTAAGACTTTCTAACGTTATATTTTTTTCATTCCCATCTAAACTATACTTACCGCTACTTATCCACTTAAACGTCTTCTCTTTCTTAGAATTACTATCACCATGCTGATCATTGTCAGTACTAACTTCCTCCAATTCAAAAATCTCACCCCACCCAGAATCATCAACAAATTTCTTATCACCACCCTTCACAACTTCACTCCAATTCAAAAAAGTTTCAAAATTATCAATTTTAACAGTTTCAGTATCACCCGTACCATTCTTTTCAATTTTAAATTTATTATTTTCAATTTTAAAAATAGTAGTATTATCTTTCACTAACTTCCAAAATTCCTCTTTTTTACAAAAATCAACACCAGTACAATCCACCTCATTTAGATAAAAACTACCAGAATCAACCTTCAAACTCAATTTCGGTAATTTAAAACCATCAACTTCACTCAAAAGGACAAAATATTTTACAAAATTTTCAAAATCAGAAGTAAAATCAAAACCATCTTTATGCCCACAAATTTTAACATTCTCACTATCAAATTTTAAACTCCACTCTTCATTCCCCTCAACAACCTCTTTATCTTTTAAAGCCTCAACAAAACTTTGAAAATCCTCAACTTTATCAAAAACAAACTTCTTTACTTCCTTACTAACAACACTAGTAATAGAAACTTCACCTTTCCCCTCAGCTTTTAAAACAACCTTACTTTCCTCTTTTTCTTTTAAAACCTTATTAACAAAGTCACCTAATTTTGCGCTAATTTCAGAATCATTATTAATATTAACCTTACTATCAATAAATTTTTGAGCAACCTTTCCCTTCAAATCATTATCAAGATTATCAAAATTAGTATTTTTAAAACCTTTCAACTTAACCAACCATTCATTTATTTTTTTCTTTTCTTCTTCATCATCAGGATTAGAAGTACTCTGTTTTATATTAAGTTTACTAGCGACATCGTTGACCTTATTAGTATCCTTGAAGATTGTTTTAAGATCATCTTCTGTAAGTTTATTAATACCTTTTTTGTTTTTACTTAAAAAATCAGCAATCTTTTCAGCGTCTTCACTTTTGAGACTTTTAGAAATCTTTTCAGCGTCTTCATTTGATAATTTATATTTATCTTTTAAGTCGTTTTTTAACTTTTCAACTTGTGCACCAGTTTGCTTATCTTTATCACCACAGGCAGTTACAGAAACGCAAGCAATAATACCTAAACTATTAAATAAACCAGCAACGAACTTGCTAGTATGTTTTTGTAATATCGTTTTCATAACATTTTAACTTTTAAGTTGAGTATATAAATTTTAGAGCATTAAAACAATAATTACACTGTTTTTTTAGATTTATTCTCTTGTTATTAACAAAAAAAAAAAAAACAATAAAAAAATTAACAAAAAAATTAAAAGTCTAATCTGAACACTAAGTGGTGGAAAGAAAAAGTTAATTGTAATTTTAATTTTTTATTTTCTGGTATGAAAAAGTATGAAGTATCTCAGGTAGTTTCAAATTTCACAAAACAAACTAAATCACAAGCGATATTATTTTATTCTCAGAGTTCTTACTTGATGAACAACATCAAGACTTTTAGAGAGATAATGTTTTCTTTTTTAAAACAGTCTTATTGTGAGAAAGGTAATTTTATACTCGATTGTGATTGTAAAAACTGTAAGTTGATAACAAATTTGAATCATCCAGATATAAAAATCATAACTCCTGTAGCTAATAGTGGTGAGATACCTAAATTTTTCATGGATTTTTTTTTAGAAGGTAAAGTGTCGGAGGGAAATATCAGTGAAAACAAATTGGTTATTAGTAAAGATCAGATCATCGAAATGCAAAATTTTATTAATAGTTCCTTACCGAGCATTGGGAAGAGCAAGACGGTAATTTTTTGGTTACCAGAATATATGAACAGTGTGTCGATGAATCTTTTACTTAAGACTATTGAGGAGCCTCCAAAGAATACGAATTTTTTATTTTTTACTGAGAACAAAGATATTTTACTACCGACGTTGCTTTCAAGGACGATGCAATTTTTTATTAGTGGGGAAGAAGATAAAAATGAAAACTTTGTTGAGAATATGCAGATGTTTGTTGAATGGATGAGGATGTGTTATGTGAAGAAGTATGTTAAGTTAGTTCCTTTTATAGAAGATTTTTCTAAGAGGGATAAGGAGTTTCAAAAAAATTTTTTTGTGTTTTTAGGTTTTGTTCTTGAGCAGTTGTGGTTGTCTTCTTTGAAGATGTATTCGTTGATGCAAGTTGTTGATAAAGATTTGGAGACGATAAATAAGATGGCGAGTATTTTTTCTACGGAGTCTATCCAAAAGATTTATGAGTCTGTTAATAGGAGTTTGAGGTATATAGTAAGGAATTCCAATGTAAAGTTAGTGATGATGAATTTGTCTTTAGATATCATAGAAAATAAATAAAGAGTGATAGAGAAAAAGCAAGTTTGATAAAAGTAACGAGGTGTTGAAGGATTAGGAGAAAAATCAAAATTTAAATTAAGTAATTCTTTATTGCTGTATATGTTACTTTTTTATGTAAAATATGTTATAACTTCTAATATTAAAGCTTAGTAATGATTGTTGAAGAAAATTCTACAAAGAACTCTTGTAGTAATGATGTTTTGTTAAAAAAAAGTAGTTTGGATTACAGTGCTGAGGAGAACGAAAAAATGATAAATGATTACAGTAAATTTTTTATTCAACCTTTAAGCAATTATGACATTGTTGATGCAAGAGTTATTGGTATAGAGGATAAGAATGTTATCATCGATATTGGAGCAAAATCAAATGGAGTTATTGAACGTTCTGAGTTTAATGATATTCCTGATTTAAAAATTGATACCATTGTTGAGGTTTTTGTTGAAAATGTTGATGATAAAACAGGAACGATGGTTTTGTCTAGAAGAAAGGCAAAATTATTAAAAGCTTGGAAAGTTCTTGAAGATTCTTTGCAAAATGGAACAGCTTTAGATTCCTTTGTTGTTAATAGAACGAAAGGAGGTTTGATTGTTAAAATTGGAACTATCGATGCATTTTTACCTGGTTCTCAAATTGATTTAAAACCTGTTTTTGATTTTGATGCTTTTATTAACAAACACATCGACGTTGTTGTTTTGAAAATTAATGAAACTAATAATAATGTTATTGTTTCTCATAAAGTTCTTATAGAACGTCAAGTTGAAAGTATGAATATGTCCTTTATGGATAACTTGGCAGTTGGACAAATTCTTGAGGGAACAGTTAAAAATTTAACTAGTTACGGAGCTTTCATTGATCTCGGCGGAATTGATGGTTTATTACATTTGACAGATATATCTTGGGGACGTGTTAATCATCCTAGCGACGTTTTAGAAGTTGGACAAAAAGTTAGAGTTGTTGTTATTGATCTTGATAAAGATTCTAAAAAATTATCTTTAGGAATTAAACAATTAACTCCTAATCCTTGGGAAGTTCTTGATCCAAGTATTCAAGTTGGTAGTATTATTAAAGGAAAGGTTGTTAATATTACCGATTACGGAGTTTTTGTTGAAATTGTTCCTGGTGTGGAAGGTTTAATTCACGTTTCTGAAATTTCTTGGACACAACAGAATGTCAATATTAACGATTTTGTTAAAGTTGATCAAGTTATCGATGTAAAAGTTTTGGAATTAAGTCCTGAAAATCACAGAATGGCTCTTGGTTTGAAACAACTTTCTGAAAATCCTTGGATGCAAGAAGGTTTGGATGAAAAATTTAGCATCGGCTCTAAACACAATGTTGAGGTTATCAATATAGTTCCTTTTGGTTGTTATGTTAAATTTGAAAATGACATTGAAGGTTTCTTACACATTTCTAATATGTCTTGGACTCACAGTGTTAATCATCCTTCCGATGTTGTAAATGTAGGAGATAAGATTGATGTGGCTGTTCTTGACTTTAATGCTGAATTATGTAACTTGTCTGTTGGTTTAAAACAATTATCACAAAATCCTTGGGATGCTTTTGGTGAGGAATTTAAAGTTGGTAGTATTCATGAAGGAGTTATTGTTAAAAAGACTCAAAAAGGGTACTTTGTTAGAGTTGAACATGAACTTGAATGTTTTGTTTCCAAATTGCACATGCCAAAAGATTTAGCTGTTAAAGTTGGAGATAAAATAGCAATTAGAGTTATTGAATTTTCTGCTGTTAATTGTAAGTTGTCTGGATGTCATAAAGATGTTCATGTTGATATCAAAACTCAGAAAAATAATGTATTTAATGAAGGCTTTATGAGGAAAGGAAACTTCATTACGAAAACTTCTGCTCGATTTGGAGATATAGATGAATTAATTGATTTGTCTAAAAAGTTGAAAAGTAAGGAAGAATAATTGTAAGTTTATATAACTTTTGGTAGCTTAGTCTAGAGGCTAGGCAAAGGTCTGCAAAACCTTTTTACGTGGGTTCGAATCCCTCAGCTACCTCTAAAAAAAAGCCCAGATGGCGGAACTGGTAGACGCGTTGGTCTCAAACACCAATGGTAGCAATACTGTGTCGGTTCGATCCCGACTTTGGGCACTCTCAAAACTCAAAAATTTCTCTTAATCAATTTTAAAATGAATTACACATTATTGAATTGAAATATTGTTTGACGATGTAAGTTTAGAGTTTTTTTTTATGAAAGGTTAATAGTGTAAAAAAATATATTGAGAAATGCGTGTTGATAAAAAAATTGTACTATTTGATTTTGTTGTTACTTTAATACGTTGTTATATAATTCTTTATGGGCTTATAGCTCAGCTGGTTAGAGCGTTACACTGATAATGTAAAGGTCCTTGGTTCGAGTCCAAGTAAGCCCACATATGTCCGGTCATAGTAAGTGGTCGACTATCAAAAGAAAGAAAGGAGCTATCGATGCTCAAAGATCACGATATTTCAGCAAATTAATTCGAGAAATCACAGCGGCAGTTAAACAAGGAGGAAATAATATAGACATGAATCCTCGTTTGCGTTTGGCTGTTCAAAATGCTAAAGGGTATAACATGCCTAAAGATAATATTGAACGTGCTATAAATAAGGGAACTTCTAATGATACTGCTGATTTTTTTAATATAACCTACGAAGGAAATGGACCTCACGGTACCGCTTTTATTATCGAATGTATGACTGATAATCAAAATCGTACTATTGGGGATGTTCGTGCAATTTTTAATAAGTATAATGGAACTATTGGTAAGAGTGGGTCTGTTGCTTATTTATTTGAAAGACAAAGTTGTTTCGTTGTTGAACAACATTTTATTTCTGATGCTGATGAATTTCTTTTAGATATGGTTGATTTTGGTGTTACTGATGTTGAAAAAGATGAGGAGGAAGGTTGTTTTTATATCGTTGGTTCTGTGACAAATTTTAAAGATATCCAAGATGAATTAGAAAAAAGGAAAATTGAAATTAAACAAGCTGAATTACGATATGTTCCACAAAATCAAGTCTCTTTATCTGGAGATAATGCCGAAAAAATGTTGAATTTTATTGATCTTTTAGAGGATTTAGAGGATGTTCAACATGTCTTTCATAATATCAATTTCGAAATAGAATAATAATGTTGTCTATCATTGTTGCTTCTTGTAGATCTGGAGCAATAGGTCGTAATGGGGAATTAATTCATAGAATAAAAGAAGATTTACAATTTTTTAAAAAAACAACAATGGGACATACTGTTATCGTTGGAAGAAAAACGTATGAAAGTATTCCTAATAGATTGAAAGGACGACGTGTGATTCTTATAACTTCGAATGAAAATTATCATTGTAATTTACGAGATGATATCACCGTTGTAAAAAATTTTACTCAAGCCGTTGAAGTTTCTAAAAAAGAATCTGATGAAGTTTTTATTGTTGGTGGAGCTCAGGTATATAAAAGTGCTATGAAAATAGCTGATAAAATTTATTTGACTTTATTCGATGATTACTGTGGTGGAAATGCATTTTTACCCAATATTTATTGGAATAATGTGTGGAAATTGATCAGTAGTGAGGATTTTTTTTCTGAAAATGGATTTCATTATCAAAGACTGATTTTTTTACGTGAAAAAAATAATTTTGCGTAGTTGAAAAAAACGTATCGATTTAAAATAATTATTACAAACAGAATTTTAGAAGAGGTTTTTCTTATTCTTTCAAAGAAAGTAAGATGATAATTTAAAAATAAGTGATACTTATTTTCTAGCTTTTTTAAACAGATCCGCTGTTGAAGTTGCAGCACTTTTAGTTTTAGAAGCAGCAACATTAGCTCCTGTTTTCATTTTAGAAAAACCAGTTTTAGCCCCATTTTTTGTTTTATTAGCTAATTTCTTAGCTCCATTCTTCGTTTTATTAGCTAATTTTTTAGCTCCATTTTTTGTTTTGTCAGCTAATTTCTTACCTCCATCCTTAGCTTTTTCTTTAGCTTTATTAGCAAGTTTCTTAATAAAAGAAATACCTCTTTTTAAGAGTGCAACTAATTTTGCTAACAACCACGCTAATAATCCAGCGAGTAGAGTAGGGATAGCCAACCCCAGAGCTCCTAAAGCTAAACCAGCAATCAATCCACCAACCATTCCACGAATAGCGCTTAGGGCATTAAATTTTCCTAATAAATCCAAGTTTTTAACACCTCCATTTAATTGAGGGAGCGTTATACCAGCTCCAGGTTGAACTTGTTTAACGGGTCCAACATCTTTAGATAGAGATTTATTATTATCTTGTTTTTGAGATTTTTTATCAGAGTTACCACTACCGTCGGAATTAGAATCACCTGAATTATTGGCAGAGTTACCCTCTCCATTATTTTCCCCAGAAGAATTTGAATCATCACCACTATCATTACTATCATTATTTCCATTTTCTCCATCACTATTGCTTCCATCATTTCCGTTGCTGCCATCAGAATTATTTTCAGAATTTGCCCCAGAATTACTTTCATTGGAATTTTCGTTACTACCATTTCCATCACTACCACTTTCGTCCCTATTTCCAGAATTTTCTCCATCTTGACTACTACCACTTTTATCAGAAGTTGTAGAACTATTTTGTGAAGAATTTTCATTAGATAATTTATCACTATTACTTTGGTCTCTAGTTGATGTTGCACATTCTAAGATAGCCATATCAACTTCAGCCCTAACAGGATTACCATCCATTTGAAATTGAGTATACGAAATATTAAACTTTTTCAGTTTCCCTTTAAAGGCTATCGTTCCCCAAATAACACGAATAAAAAAAGGTTCATAAATATCATCTTGATAGTCTAAAACGACTTTTTGTAAGCTATCAATTTGATCTTTAACAGAGGACGTATTGTCAACAAAAACTCCAGTATTATCAAAAATGAGACTAAAAGAAAGTTCTTGAGGATCTGAAGTTTTATATCTTAAGCCAGCAATTTTTCCACCCATCATCTGTGAAGCAGAATAATTTACGTTATTGGTAATACGCAAATTTGACGGATTGATAGAAGATTGAAATTCACCTTTTTCACTGCTAAAAGTATCATCAGCATAAGCTTTGATAATTAGTTTACAAATTCCACCCATAAAAATTTAGAATATTGATTTTACCTTTCATTTTCGTTTTGTTTAGATTCAACTTTATCTTTTAACTTTTTGACCTGTATTTTTAAAGACTGAATCTGATTTATTAGATCTTCAATGACTATACCGTTGACACCCGCAGAGTCATCTATAATTTTATTTTGGATAACTAATTCTTGAATAATAACTGCCATATTTTCTTATTTAACCCGTTGTAGAGATTGATAAACAAGAGTAATAATTTCCATAAGATTGACATCGGATTTATCGTTCATATCCATAGGAGAGATTTCGAAACCGATAGGTATAGCTTTTTCTGCCAACCACTGATTATTAATATCCCCTTCAAGATTCATGATAAAAATATTGACATCAACAGGTTGAAAAATTCCTTTTTCTAAAGAATCAGTACACCATTTAATTAATCCAGATTTTTGATCAATGACAGGTCTTTTTAAAATCAGAGGTTTAGACTCAATTTTACGAGGCATATAGACAGAAGATAAATTCCCTCCAGGAAAGAAAGTCTCCAAAGAATAATGAATAGATAAACCCTCTACAGCGTAAAAATACTCATCCTCATCTGTTACTCCATCAATAGTAACATGAAAAGAATGCTTATTTGCTAGTATTGGATTTTGACTCATTTACAAAAAACTAAGAATCAGCCAAAATACCACTTAAAGTAAATTCTATTCTAACAAAATCATGAAGATCTACTATTATTTTTCCCTCGACGACAACAGTATCATCCACTCTAATAGTTCTTTCAATCTTTCCATTACGAAGAATATTAATAGTAGCAGGTTCAGGTTTAAAGTTTTTCGTTAAAACAGAATCGACTATTTTTTTTACACTTGTCAACAATTTTTTTCCATTAGAATTTTTAAAAGGAGTGTAACAGACTTTAAATGTAACAACTTCTCTTTTTTCTGTTGTATGGAAATATTGCATTGTTTTACTTTTTGTATTAAAAACAGGAACAATATCACTATTTTGAACATCTGGGATATCAATAGTATATACCATACAAGATCCAGAATTGAAATCAGCCAAAGGCTTATAATCTATAGTTCTAGATCTTTGTCCGGAACCAGACGAATTCTCTTGTCTAAAAGTATTTATATTCGAAGTATTAAGCATAAATATTAACTAAGTTTAATTGTTAGAGGATCAAAAACTTTAAACTCAGCGATATAAGCTGTAAAGTCATTACCACTATTATTTGGAGCGATATTAAAATTTTTCAAATATCCACTAAAAGAAACATCAAAAAATTTCTCTTCTCCTGGATCGCTAAAATTAACAACAATACTCTTTGCATAATCACTAGGATCTTCACTTTTAGTAATATTCTTAGCAATATTTGTCAGATTAGTAATAGTTTTATCAGCTTCAGCATCTCCAGATTTGGATATTTTAACAAAAATATCACCTTTTTGATCAACAAAAGTTCCTTTTCGTAGCATATATCCTTTAGGACCTTTTTCTGTCATGCTCTCCTCAAAGCTACATCCATTCGTAAAGCACAATGAGATATTAGCATCAACAATCGTTAATTCTGTACCATCATACAAAAAATTAACAAAAGCCGGTACTAGGGTTTGTTCTATAGCCATAAATAACAATTATTTTAATAATTAACCTTCAGTACCCATTTTCTGTTCGAAACTAATAACGATAAATTCAGCAGGTCTCGATGGAGCGGCTTTAACTTGAATTCTCATTATACCTTCATTAACATCATTTTGCGACATGGTTTCTCCAAGACCACATCCAACCTCAAAAGCTTCACTTGGAGTAGCACCAACTAAAGCTCCTTGTCTCCATAAACTTGTCAAGAAATTATTAATACTAGCCTTAACAACTGACCAAGTTAATGGAACATTTGGTTTAAATACAACAGAGAATGCAGCATTTTTAATAGATTGTTCAATAACAATAAACAACCTACGAACGTTGATGTATCTCCATTCAACACTGTTACCAGCTAAAGTTCTGGCTCCCCAAACAATAGCAGATCCTCTACCTTTGAAAGCACGAATAGCATTAATAGATTTACCACTAATACCATCGACATTCAAATTCTCTTGTTCTTTGTGAGTAATTCTGACGGTTGGAGCGATAACAGAGTTAAGGTTTTGGTTAGCAGGAGCAATCCAAACCCCTTTACTTTTATCTGTTCTAGTATATAAACCAGCCATAGCAGGAGCGGCAGGTAATACACATAATCTATCAGCAACAGTTTTTCTCAAAAGTTTATATTCTGGACTAGCATTTTTCAAACCAGCATCCCAGTATCTCTTTTCTTTTTCAGACTCAGCGTTGATGATATTTTGTAAAATAGATCTATGATCTTCATTAATTAAATCAACCAAAGAGTTCAAATCAAAGTAAGTATAATCAATATCATTTAAAGAAATAACATTGGTTTTTAACCAAGGATAATAAGCAGCACCATAGCTAAGGTTATCTAAACCAATATTTTCTCTAAAACGAGTTACATATTTATTTTTATCAACACCTAAAGGTTGTTCCTTATTAGCACCCCAAATATCAAATAAAGCAACTTTATTCATTGAATCGGCACAATGCTGCAAAGCGTAAGTTTGAACAGAATAATAAGAACTATCTTCTTCATCAAGTAACAAACTATCAGGCATCAACAACATTGTTGGGACTTCTTCTCCTTCCAATAAATCAATACC
>CAMEYY010000027.1 GCA_945947725.1 uncultured Cytophagales bacterium
AAAATCAAATTCTTAGTCATTTTATATTACCGGTAAAAATACTATTTTGTCAATCGTGAAAGCAGAATCGTCACCTATTTTTTTGTTTTGTCAAAAAATAAAATCATCCTCTCTTTAGCACGTGTCAAAGCAACATACAGAACGTTGAAATTATCGTAATAACGAGTGATAACTTCTTGATAATATTGATAAAAAAAATCAGAATCTTTTAAATGTTTGCTGAAATATATAGGTAAAAATCCAAACTCTGACTCCAACCACTGAAGGTCATTTTTAGAAATATTATCCTCTAAAGAAAGTTCATAAGGAAGAATAACATTTTTAAACTCAAGACCTTTAGACTGATGTATCGTCATAATCTTCACCGCATCTATATTATCACTCAAAACAACTTTAAAACGTTCCCCGTTAAGTTCCCACCACTTGTCAAATTGTATGTCGTCATCTTGTGAATATTCATTGATGACATCCAAAAAAGTATAAACAGCTTCTTCTTTCTCTATCTCAAATTTTTCAATAATCTCCATCGTCACCTGATACAGATCAAACTTGTCTATGGAAAAAATTTTCATCTTAACCTCATCTAAAAGAGACAAAATACTCTTCTCCTTATTGTGGTATGATTTATAAAAACTCGCTATCTCAAACAAAGTCAAATCTCGACGATCAAAATTGAAAAAATAAAAAATACAATTTACTATCAACTTGATAGCGATATTCTTCGACAGTTTAAAAACAGAATTTGATAGAGCTGCAATATCATGCTCAGCTAAAAAATTCATTATCTTCTCTCCTTCTAAATTAGTTCGAACGAGTATCGTTATATCTCTTAAATTATTTTCTTGTTGCAAATTCGTCACGACCTCGAATACCTTATCTAAAATTTCATCTTCATCAACTTCCACGCTCACGACCTCTCCCAATGCTCTATTTTGACAATCTTGCGCGATGTGATCATACATCTTGTGCGTCTTGCGTAAAAATTTTAATAAAGAATCTTTTACTTTATCATCTTCGATATCAACTATCAACGTAGATAACTTTTCAAACAACTTATCCTTCTCCTGCAAAAAAAAAGTATTATTATATTCAACAATATTTTTACAACTACGAAAATTTTTTCTTAGCTCTTCAACGACCACATTACTGCCAAAAGCTTCTTTAAGTTTATAACCTAATAAAGTACTATCCCCTCCTCGCCATCTATAAATGGACTGTTTGACATCTCCGACGATCATATTGTCATAACCTTCAGCTAAAGAATTTTCAACTAAAGTTTTTATGTTGATCCATTGGTATTCAGAAATATCCTGGAATTCGTCGATAAAAAAATGATTGTAATAAGTTCCAGCTTTTTCAAAAATAAATTCCACTTCGTTATCTTCGGTTATCTGTTTTAAAAAATTGGAAACGTCGGATATGAGCATAGTGTTTTTTTCTAATCGGTATTTTGCTAGACTGTTGAGAAGTTCATTGATAATTCCGTAGAAGTAGAAAGTTTTGATGATGGTTTTATTAGTGTTATACCTTTTTATATTGTCAAAATAAAAATTCATGAGCTCTGCATAGCTTTTCACCAAAGTAGGGTCTGCATTGGTATTTCCTTTTTTGCTAAACCATTTTTCCGGGGTGGAATAACAATTCAAAATTCTTTCTGAAGGGATAAAATTTTTTTGAGAGACAATCTTCATCGGAAAACTCATAATACCTTTTTCTTTGTAACTAAAGTCGTCGATAGATAGGTTATTTTGTTTTAATATTTTTAAAATTTCTTCAGCAAGATTGTGCATTGTCTGCTCGAAGGACGTTATCTCGTTTTGCAATGTCTTTATATTTTTTTCTAGCTGTGAAAAGTTAGAAGGCATCTCTTGTTCGTATTTAAAAAATTGTTCAGTGAAGATATTATCTATAGTCTGTTTGATAGCAGTTTTGATATTGATAGTTTTTTCGTTTTGAAAATTATTTTTTATAAAATCTGAAAGCCACTGTGAGAGATTTTGATTGTCAGTCATCTTTTTTAGGATATCATCGATGATGAAGTTTATAGCGTTACCGTTGTCTATATCTATTTTGTATCCATATTGAATTCCAAGTTCATAGTTGAAAGAACGAATTATAGACTGTAAAAAACTATCTATGGTGCTGACGTTAAAAAAGTCGTAGTTATTGAGGATGAAGTGTAAAGCATTTTTTGCGTGCTTCTGAATTTTTTTTGTTTTCCAGAATAACGTAGCTTGAATGTCTTTGAAGAGAGGAGAAGTAGGGTTTGTTGTTAAACTGTGGAGAGCGATAATAATACGATCTTTAATTTGTTGAGTTGCTTGATTAGTGAAAGTTATCGTTAGGATTGTTTTTATATCGTTATAATTTTTTATAATCAAAAGGATATAATTTTTAACGAGGACATAGGTTTTTCCAGAACCAGCTGAGGCATTAAAGATGCGCAACATTATTTCTTTGTTATTATTGTTTATATATCGTAAATATTTTAGAATTTCTTGTATGTATTCTGTTGTATCTATAGCGGGTAAGCAATTTAAAGTTACTACTGGACAAAAATTTGTTGTTCCTAAATTAGATAACGAGATTGGAGATACCGTTGTTTTTGATAAAGTTTTGTTAGTTGACGAGGATGGTAAGGTTACTGTTGGAACTCCTTTTATTTCTAAAGCTGCTGTTCTTTGTAAAGTGGAAGATCAAGTTAAAGATGTAAAAGTTTTAGTCTTCAAGAAGAAGAGGAGAAAAGGATATGCAAGGAGAAGAGGACATCGTCAAAAATACACAGAATTGGTTGTCGAAAGTATTACGTTAAAATAATTTTAGAAAATGGCACACAAAAAAGGAGGAGGAAGCACTCGGAATGGCCGTGATTCAGCTGGTCAGAGGTTAGGTGTTAAAAAGTTTGGTGGTGAACACGTTTTAGCGGGTAACATCATCGTCAGACAAAGAGGTACACATCACAATGCTGGTAAAAATGTCGGTGTTGGACGTGATCACACTCTTTTCGCTTTAACTGAGGGTTTCGTTGAATTTAAAAAAAGACTTGGAGGTAAATCCTTCGTTAATGTTGTATCTATGTCTACTGGTATAGATAATGAATAAAAAATAAGTATTTATGGTTGTTTTAAGATTGGCAAGAAGAGGACGTAAAGGTATTGCTATTTTTAGCATCGTCGCCACAAATAAAAGAGCTCCTCGTGATGGTAAGTTTTTAGAAAAATTAGGAACTTATAACACAACAACAACTCCTTCACAGGTCTCTTTAAATTTTGATCGTGTTTTGTATTGGTTAAGTGTTGGGGCTCAACCAAGTAATACTGTTAGATCAATTTTGTCTAGCGCTGGAGTCTTAGAAAAATTTTATCTGCAAAACGGTGTTAAGAAAAACCTTTTCACTCAAGAAGAGGCTGATAAAAAATATGAAGAGTGGAAAAATGGCGTTCACGCTAACAAAAAATCCGCTTTCACTTTTATCTAGTCTTTTTTTTATAAAATTATAATTTTTGCAAACACGATCTAGCACGTCAAGGTTAGACGTTAATCGATGTTTTAACTTAATGATGTTGAATTTTGTTTTGCAGTAATATTGCACTTGTAGTTCAATGGATAGAATATCGGACTTCGGATCCGCCGATGAGGGTTCGACTCCTTCCAGGTGCACTTAAGTTTCTACATTTTATTAGAGTTATTGCGAGCCCACAAAGTGGGGCTTATAAAAATAAAATTTTTTTATAAAAATGATATACACCTCTGTCGGTGTGTATCGTCTATTAACTTCTAAATAAAACCTTTATAAATCTTCTTCACTAGCATTTCTCAGTTCAGTAAGACAAATCTATTTTATCATCTTTAATAATTTCATGTCTATAAAGGATAACCCCATAAGGTGGGCGCAGCAAGTCTATTTTAATCATCAAAAAATTTAATTTTTAAACAAAACTTCACTATTTTAGAGGTATCATTATACATATTCATGTCAGCATTATGAATAAATACGTTAAAAGTCTAGGGTTGATATCTTTATTCTTGACCGTTTCAGCCTGCAGGATGGGGGATTCGAATGAATCTAGAGGAGGAATAGAATTTGAGAATCGCATGAAGATGAGCAAAGCTTATCTTGATCTTGAAAATCTAAAAAATGGTCTAGAAAATGATAAAAAAAAATTAGGGGAAATATCGATTCGTTTGGCTTTAATGGAGCCTGTATTGTTTAAAGAAATTTTCTCATTATACGATGGTAAGAATATATTGAATTCCGTAGACTTTGAAAAAAATGCTCAATGTGAATTGTCTTTCATAGGTGCTAACAAACTCAAATTAAATACTTCTTTAAAATATAACGATTTTGATATAGAAAATACTGATGTGGTTGAAATAAACGAATCTGCTGTAAAAAATGTGGAAGCTTTTGTTGCTTTAGGAGGGAAGCTTACTGGGTTTGATAAAGATAAAATGAAATTCACTTGGAATGTCGATACAAAAAAATTGCAAGAAGCCCTTTCAAAAAATTTGAAAAATTCTGCCTCTTTGTTTTTCAACAAGGTAGAGGTCAACAGTGATGATTTTCTTAAAATCTGTAGAATTTTGAAATGCTTTAATTTGAAAGATGAAAAATTTGGCTTTGAAGAATGTTTAAAAGATAATAAATTCTTTGGTCTAGATGTTAGTGGTGTAAATGCTTTGATTCAGAATAGTCAAGAGTTTCAAGATGTGGTTCGATTTTTGGCAGATTGCTTGAGGTTTTTGGATGATAGTTGTGTAAAAATAGAGAGTGATAATAGTTTGTGGTTTTGGAAAAACAAAGGTCTTGGAAATGATGAAAATGTGGTAATAGATTTGTCTCCTGAAAAACATTTTCGTTCTTAAACTTAAAACTTTCTTATTTATCTCATTATCATAAAAACGTTTTAATTTTTTTTAAACCCACAAAGTGGAGGATATCTTTATAAGACTTAATCGAAGTTTTAGTCCTTGCTTTTTTCCACACTTACCTTAGAATTATTGCAAAATGGTCCATCCCCGTCAAGGGGGGATTAACTGATCTGATAGTATTTTTTATTTTAACGAACCATATTTATATCATCTCTATATAGATTTTCGCGCCTATAAAAGATAAAACCCACTAGGTGGATATGTTTTACAAAAAATAAATTTTTTATAAGATCCACGAGATGGGTACGCAGTAAGTTTATTGTATAACTTTCGACACTATGGATATCGACACAAAAATAATCGACTACATCGACGTACATGAACAAGAATTTTTAGACGACCTGAAAAAAATAATTCATATCCCTACTATCGGTGCACAAAAAGAACATGATAACGACGCAAAATCTTGTGTTAATTTTTTAACTAAATTATTACAACAAGCTGGTATCGACGACATAAAGATTTTTGATCAATATGAAAAACCACTCTTGTTCGCTGAAAAAATTTTAAATCCTCACTACAAAACTGTTCTCCTCTACGCTCATTACGATGTTCAACCTGCAGACCCTCTTGAACTGTGGAATTCTGATCCTTTTACATTAACTTTTAAAGATGAAAAAATGTATGGACGGGGTGTCAGTGATGATAAAGGATCAGTGATAATGTTGATAAAAGCTATTGAATCTTTAATAAAAACACAAAACCTCAAATGTAACGTCAAGTTTATCTTCGAAGGAGGTGAAGAAACGGGGTCTACCGATTTTATAGATTTTTTACAACGAAAAGAAAATTTAGATATACTGAAAAATGATCTTACCTTGGTTTGCGATTGCTCTATCTCTGATAAAAATAAACCTTTGATTTGCATTGGAACACGAGGTATTGTCTGTATGGAATTGAAAGTTGTGGGAGCAAATAGAGATGTGCATTCTGGTTTATTTGGCGGTGTCGTTGGAAATCCTATTCACGCGATAAGTTCGATAATAAAATCTTTCCATGATGAAAATAATAAGGTTGCTGTAGAAGGTTTTTATGAAAAAGTTGCGACGATATCACAACGTGAGCATGAAATCTGTGAGCAAGTTAATTTTGATGATGGAATGAAAAAAAAATTAGGAGTATCTGATTTTGTTAAAGAAAAAGATTTTTTGGCTGTTGAATGCACAGGATTGAGGCCGACGATAGAGGTTAATGGTATAGAAGGTGGATATTGCGGAGAAGGTTTTAAAACTATAATACCGAGTTTTGCAAAAGCGAAAATTTCTTGCCGTCTCGTCTCTGAACAAGAGCCTATGTCGACTTTTTATTGTGTAAAAAAACATATCGAAAAAAATTTACCACAAGGATTTTCTTTTGAACTGAACATTATCGATGGAGGAGGTAAATCTTTTAAAGTGGACGTTGAAAGTGAAGATCTAAAAAATTATTGCAGAGCTTTTGCTGAAGAATATAAAAAAACTCCTTTGTGTGCTTTTGACGGAGGAAGTATTGGTGTGGTCTCGTATATGAAAGAATGTTTGAATAAAAATATTTTACTTTGTGGTTTCTCTGAAAATGATTCTCTCATCCACTCTCCAAACGAGAACATGCGTGTAGAAAATTTCTCCAAAGGAATTAAAGTTTTAGCTAGATTTATCAACAGTGTAAAATAAAATTTTTTATTATCTCTATCGTTTTATAAAAAAAGAATTCTACACTTCTGAGTGTTTGACAGAATTTATAAAATATCAATCCTCACAATCGCCTTCGGTATCGGGATATTAACGACAAAAATTTTTTTATTCTCTCCTCTTGCCCTCTCCATAATCTTCATCTCGTCGTTATGTTTATGTTTTTTCCTTAAAAATGAAATCCTAACTTCACTTTCGTTGTTCATCACTTTTATATTCCTTGGACAAATGTCGATTGTTTTTGAAAAAAATAATTTTCATGAAGCAGAAAAAATGGCATATGTCGCCTACCTTGCTCAGATCGTCGATGAAGAAAAAAATATTGCAAAGATAATGAGTTATAAAGATGAAGTGTGGAAGATCGTCAAGAGTCAGAGGAGAGTGAAGTTGAAGACAGCTGAAAAATTTCGATATGGAGATTTGGTTTTAGTTCAGGGGACGCCGAAAAAATTAAAAAGCAATTTAAATCCATATTGTTTCGATTATAAAAAATTTTTACAAGAGCAAAATATAGATTATTATCACAAAGTAAATTTTTACCAGATTATAGGCAATAAACCAGAAAGTTATCTGAAAGCGCAGTTTAAGATCCTCCGTGAAAAATTAAAGGTAGTATTACAAAAACATATTCATGATGAGCAAGCGCGTGGGGTGATTTTAGCTATGGTGTTAGGGTTGAAAGAAGGTTTAAAAGAAATACAAAATGTTTATTCGACGACAGGTGTAGTGCATATTTTAGCGGTCTCTGGGTTGCATGTTGGAATAATTTTCTTAGTTATAAATTTCATCTTAGGATTTTTATTTCGGAAAAGACCACAACATGTTGCCAAAATAATTTTTACTTTACTTCCTCTCTGGTTTTACGCTGGGATAACAGGATTTTCTCCTTCTGTCCTCCGTTCAACGCTGATGTGTTCTATCACTTTGATATGTATTTTTTTTTTCAACAAAACCAGAAATACAAAGTTCGATCTCTATTTCTGCGCTTTTACTTCTTCTTTACGATCCCAAACTGATTTTCAACGTAGGTTTTCAGTTGTCATATGGAGCTGTTATTGGGATAGTTTTATTTCAAAAAAAGATCTTCAAGTTGTTCGAATTGCAAAATAGGTTTTTAAAATATTTCTGGGGCATTATCTCCGTCACGCTCTCCGCGCAAACTTTCACACTCCCCCTCATCTTATTTTATTTCCAAAAATTTCCTACATATTTCATCTTCAGCAACTTGTTCATCATCCCAATGAGTTCTGTCTTCGTTATCTTAGGTCTTCTTGTCATCTTCTTCTCTCCAATAAATTTTTTGTACGTGAAAATTTCTTATCTCCTCAACTTCTTCCTCGTCATGACAAACAAAGTTATGCAATTTATCTCATCGTTACCTTATAGCTCGATTAAAGGAATAAAAATAGATTTGTGTGATGTGTTTTTGTTGTACGGACTTATCTTGTGTGTTCTCTTGTTTTGTCAAAAGGAAAAATTTTTACCGTTGTTGTGTGTCATATGTTTTGCGTTCATATGTAAAGAAATTTTTATAGGATATAAAAAATATTCACAGAGGATTTTGATTTTTTATAATGTAAAACCTTATTGGGCGTTGTCGTTTATAAAAGGTGGAGATGCTGTCGTGTGTTTGGATAAGAGGTTGCAAGATTTTCCGTCGATGATAGAGAAACAAATTATTCCTAGTTTGAATCATTATGTGGTGACGCGGACGGAGATGAAATTTTACGATGAAAAAATAAAAATGTTGGAATTGGAAAAGATGAAGATATGCATACTTAACAGGAATAAAATTTTTTTACCAGACTTAGATTTTGAATTCGATTACTTGTTGAACAATAGTTTTATGAATATTGCTGAAAAAGTAAAAGCTAAGGAAATTATTTTTACTCATCATCATGAGAATCAACAAACGACACCTCAAATTTTTATAATAAATGCGTCGGTATGATTAGAAATTATTTATGAAGATTATCGACAAGTACATATGTAAAAGATTTTTAACGTTGTTCTTCTTCATCAGCATCTTGGCGATGTTTTTGTTTTTCATCTTCGACTACATGCAAAAGAGTGATTATTTTTTTATCAATCACCTGTCGAAAAAAGAAATTTTTGATTATTACAAAGCGTACGTTCCGTACATGTTCAACTTTATCATCCCGGTAATAATTTTTGTCACAACGATATTTACAACTTCACAGCTAGCTAAAAGATCTGAGATTTTAGCAATTTTGGGAACGGGGACGACATACGGAAGATTATTATTTTCTTTTTTAAAACCTGCAATTTTACTTACAGCTTTAAGTTTTTACGTTAACGGTTGGACTATTGCTAGAAATAATGAAAAATGGATAGCTTTTGAAGAACGATATATTGACGATTACCAGAGTGACGAGAAAAAAAATAATTTACATTTTAAAATTAACGACGATAGATATATAACGATAGGTCAGTATAAAAGTTTACAGAAAGTAGGGCGAAGGATTTTATTAGATACTTTTCAAAATAATGAATTACAGACTCGTATCAGCGCCGAAAAGATGGTTTATGACGAAGAAAAAGATGAATGGATTTTACATAATTGGACACAACGAGAGTTACAAAAAGATGGAGAGAATATAACTTCAGGAAAGACTCTTGCTTCAAATATTATCCTCAAACCTGATGACATATCTATGGATCCTCGCTTGCAAGAGATGTTGACTTTAACAGAACTGCATGAACATATTGCGACATTGAAAGAGCAAGGATCTCAGAATGTCAATTTATTTCAGGTGGAAAGAGATATAAAATACATGTCACCTTTTGCGATAATAATTTTGACTATCATCGGTGTCCTTTTTGCTTCAAGGAAAAGTCGAATGGGTAATACTATTCAAATCATTATCGGTTGTGTTTTTGCTTTCGTTTATATCGGATTATTACTTTTTGTAAAATCTGTGGCGACGTTTACACAGACAAATACAACTTTATTGATATGGGTTCCAAATATAGTTTTTCTCTTGATAACTTGTATTTTGTATAAGGTCGTTCCGAGATAAATGAAAAAACTTTTTTTTCTATCCTTTTTATTAATTCCTACTTCTTCTTTTGCTGATCAATTTAGAAAAATAAATTTAAAAACTTTCAATATCATCTTCCCTGTACAAATCAAACAAGAAATACCAAGATTTTGTTCGGATATCGACTATATGTACGATGCTGTCTTTAAAGATTTCAAAATAAAAAAAAACGCTAAATACAAGATCTTAATAACTAATACCAGTATCGAAAATGGTTTTGTATTACCTACTTTTTACAGAAGTCAAGGAAGCATTTTTTTTATTAATTACAACTTTCTTTTCTCTGGATATTCGACAATATTTGTTCACGAATTGAGGCATCTTGCTCAGTTTTCTTATTTCGTCAAACCTTTTAAAGAACCTTTTAAACATCTGTCTTTTGCAACTTATGATACGGCGATGCTCATGGAAGGTGATGCAGTTTTAACAGAGACTTTATTGACAAACGAAGGACGAGGAAGAGATCCTCTTTTTTTATTACAAGAGAAAACGAAAATTTTAAACGACGACAAAGTTTCTTATGCTTCACTTCTGTACCACGACCATTATAAAATAGGATACCTTTTTTGTGCTCATTTCCGTAAAAAATATGGTGTTGCTAATTTTAGAAAACTTTTTGAAAGAAGAAACTTATATGATGGGTTGAGCTGGAAAAAAGGTTATAAAAATTTCCGTATCTTTGTCGATAATGCTATCGACCGCTTCTATCCTTTATCGATAAATCACAGGTTAAAAGAAATAACAGGGAAGAACGTTGCACAATTTTTTTCTGAGATAAAACAGGATACAAAAGAGCATTGGAATAAACAGTTAGAGAATGTAAAAATTTCAAAATTTGAAAAAGTTAATAAAGAAACTAACAACTATCTTAATCCACAGAAATTTGAAGATGGAATTATAGCGTTGAAAGTTCCTCATGTTGAAAGTGAAGGAAAAGCGGAGTTAAATCATTATGTATTTTTAAAAGATGGACAAGAACAGTGGCTAAAAGAATTTGATTTTGGTTCTAATGTTGATTTCTCTTATGCTCAAGGAAAAATCGTTTTCCGTGGAAGTAAAAGTAAACAAAAAAATAAAAAGTTACCACTCCATTTGAAGGAAGCTGATAATGCAATCTATATCCTTGATGGTAAACAAGGAATTGTAAAAGTTATCGATAACTTTCCGCACTGTCAAAATCCTATTTTTTCTCATGATGCCTCGAAAATAATTTTCTTTTCTTTTAAAAAAGACGGAACTCCTACTCTTATCGTTTTAGATAGCAACGATTTTAATGTTTTAAAAAAATATGAACTAGAAAAGTTTCATGAATATAAAAGTCCTATCTTCTCTCATGATGATAAAAAGATTTTTTTCATTGACTGCTTCAAAGGAGAAAGTAGAATA
>CAMEYY010000028.1 GCA_945947725.1 uncultured Cytophagales bacterium
TGATGATCTTGATAAAAGTCAGAGAGCTGAAAACGGTTTTGGAAGTACAGGTTTAAATTAATTTTTAATTTTTTCAACTTTTGATAAAAAAGGAATTCCATCAAGTATATCAACCTCTACTTTACTATTTTTTGGAACATGTCCTTCTGAGAGTTTGTTAAACAAAAAAACTTCTAAATGTTTACTAAAAATTCTCTGAACAAACCTAGCTCCATATAGAGGGTTATAACTTTTTTCATATAGAAAATTTTTTAACTTACTAGTAAAAGTAACAGAGTAAGACATCTTTTTTAAATTCTTCTGCAAATTATTAAGTTTAAGATCAACGATCTGTTGAATAATTTTTTTACTTAGAGGATTAAAAACTATTGTCTCGTCAATTCTATTAACAAATTCTAAGCTAAAATATTTTAAAAGTTCATTATTCAATTTTTGTTCATCCTGAAGATTGTTGTCATAATTTGCAAAACCAACTTTACGCATGTCCTCCAAATTAAAACCAATATTTGAGGTCATGATGATAATAGTATTACGGAAATCAACGATATTACCATTTACATCCATAGTTTTTCCAGAGTCCATTATTTGTAACAAAATCTTATGAATCTCGCGATTTGCTTTTTCGATCTCGTCAAATAAAATCAAACAATGACAATGTTTTTTGACTTTTTTCAAAAGGAATCCTCCATCTTGATAACCAACATAACCTGGAGGAGATCCTATCAACTTATAAATATCATGCCTTTCCAAATACTCGTTCATGTTAACCTGGATAAAGGCTTCCTTATTTTGGAAGAGATATTCAGACAACAATCTTGCTAATTCAGTTTTCCCAACTCCTGTAGGACCTAAAAATAAAAAAACTCCGATAGGATGATTTTCATTTGAAAACCCACAAAAACATTTAAAAATAGAATTAGCAACGATAGTTATTGCCTCATTTTGACCTAAAATTTGTTTTTTTAAATTACTTGTAATGTTATTCAGATCCTTATTTCCTTTTTGTAAAATTCTAGCCTCAGGGATTCCTGTTTCATTGGAAATAATATGAACAACATCTTCTTCAGTAACTTTAATCTTACAATTTTTTTTCTGTTTACGTTGTCGTTCTTTTAAAGTATTCAACTGATTGATATAATATTGAACAGAATCTCTATATACGATAGCTTTTTTAAAATCTAAGGCCATCGCATTTTCAATTTGTTTACTTTTAGCATCAGAAATTTGATCAGAACAAGTCTGCATTTTCGGAGTTAAATCATTATTGCAAGAAAAAATATAAGCTCCAATTTTATCAAAAAGATCTATAGCTTTACGAGGAAAATTTTTATCAATCAAATATTTATCTGCTAATTGAATACATTTTTTTATTATCTCATCACTAAAAACTATGGAGTAATAATCCTCATAAGTTTTTTTTATAGAATGCAGGATATTTTCTGTCTCTTCTAATGAAGATTGTTCAATTTTAATAATTTCAAATTTATCAGCTAGATACTTGTTAGAATTTTCAAAATACTTATGATACTCATCAAAAGTCGTTGAAACGATGCACTGCAAATCATATTCTGCAAGGAATTTATTTAAAATATTAGTAAGATGAATTTCGTCAAATTGAAATAAAGAATGAATATCGTCAATAAACAAAATAACTTGTTTACATTGAACGATTTCATCCAATAAATCTTTAAATCTATTTTCTAATTCAATTTTTTGTCGAATTCCTGCGGATAAAGCTAAAATATCTAGTTTAAAAATTATTTTTTCTAAAGAAGCAAAATTGAACACTCCATTGGAAATGTCTTTAGCTAAATCTTGAACAAATAAACTTTTTCCAACACCTGGATCCCCTATTAACAATGCACTATTTTTAAATTTTTTATTAAGTATAGATACGATCGTATTCTTTAATTTTGGTCGTTCAATAAAATCGCACTTTTTAGCTTTGGATATATCTTTGCAAAATCTGAAAATATTGGGAAAGTTTACTGTATTAAGAAAATCCATACTAAAAAATACTATTTTTTTAGCATCAACTTTTAATCCATAGACATTACTTTTCGATTATTAACTTTCATTATTTCATCAAACTCACTTGGGGTAATATCTATAGCTATATACGAAATAGGATTAACAGGTTTCCCATTTTTTTTAACTTCATAATGTACATGCGATCCCGTCGACACACCTGAATTCCCCATAAAACCTATAACTTGTCCTCTTTTAACCCTCATTCCCTTCTTTACATTAACCTCATGCAAGTGCGCATACGTGGTCTCATAACCAAAACCATGATTTATCTTAATAAAATTTCCATTGCTTCTATTAAAATCCACCAGACTAACAACTCCATCCCCAGTCGCAATAATAGGAGTTCCTATAGAATTTGCAATATCCATTCCATTATGTTTTCTTATCACCTTGTAAATAGGATGCATTCGCATTCCAAAACCAGAAGTCGCACGCCCCTTTTTAACTGGTAAAATTGCAGGAATAGAAGACCAAACCTTTCTTTTGACAAACGCCATCTTCTGCAAGTTCTCAAATACCTGTTCCTGTTTTAACATTTCATAATTCAACTTTTCTAAAGAAGACTTTACTTTATTGATGATCTCATTATTGGTTTGCAAATTTATCTCGTACTGCTCACTAGAAACTTTATTGATCTTAACTCCTGACATCTGAGCATTGTCTGGCAAAAGGATAGATCGATAAATAATTTCGTCACGATCTTGTAACTTTTCCAAAATCTCCCTATTTTTCGTCAACTCACAATTTATAGTCTCAAAAGCTTTAAGCAATTTTTCATTTTCACTCCTTAAATTTTCTATTTCTTCATCTTTGACATCCTGATTTTTATAAACAAAAAAAGAAGAACCACAACAAAAAGCTATCGTCGAAAAAAATGTAGTTAATGATACCTTGTAATTCCTTTTGTACTTCCCCGTTTTCTCATCAAAATAATACATTTTCTCAAACAAGATTATATAATTGAAATATATCTAGGTAAATTTTGAAAAATTATAATGGATTCAGACAAAAACTTCCAGCCAATCATAGGACTTGAGATACATATGCAGCTCTCTACAAAAAGCAAAATGTTCTCTCCTGATAAAAATACCTTTGGTGAATTTCCTAATACTTTCATCAGTCCTATATCTTTAGCTCATCCCGGCACTTTACCAACTGTCAATAAGGAAGCTATTAATTACGCAATATGTCTTGGTTTAGCATGCAAATCTACAATATGTAGAAAAAATTATTTCGCAAGGAAAAATTATTTTTATCCTGACCTACCTAAAGGTTTCCAGATAACACAAGATCAAACCCCTATATGTCAAGGAGGGCAAATTTCTTTTTCGGTAAATGGAAACCCTAAAACAATAAACTTAAACCGAATACACCTCGAAGAAGATACCGCAAAATTAATTCATGACCTCTACCCTGATTATACTTGCATCGACTTTAATCGTGCTGGAATTGGATTGCTTGAACTTGTTACCGCGCCGGAAATAAAATCCCCTGAAGAAGCTTATGCTTTTTTGTATGAACTACGACGTCTCGTTCGATACCTCAACATATGCGATGGAGATATGGAAAAAGGTTCTTTAAGATGCGACGCTAATATCTCCGTTATGCCTAAAGATAGTAATGTCTTCGGTGAACGTGTGGAAATAAAAAATATAAACTCCATTAAAAATGTACAGCTCGCTCTTGAATACGAAATACAAAGACAGATAAACTTAATTTGCAATGGTGGTAAAGTTGAAAGAGAAACGCGTACCTTCGATGCTGAAAGCGGAACTACATTATCTATGCGTTCTAAAGAAAGTTGTTTGGATTATCGTTATTTTGTTGAACCAGACCTTCCTCCTTTTTTTGTCTCTGATGCTTGGATCGAAAAAGTAAAAAAATCCATGCCGCTTCTCCCTAGTGAATATAGAGAAAAATTATTGAACGAATTGCATGTCAACGAATACAATACTAATGTCCTTATCGAAAATAAGCAACTCCTTGATCTTTTTGAAAAACTGTCTGAAAACACTAAGAATTTTAATAATATCGCTAACTGGATTTTGGGACCAATCAAAGGTTACTTTAATGAATTCAAATTGTCTATCGATAATGTCTTCTCTAAAGTTGATATTATAAAAAAATTGATAGCCTTGGTGGAAGATAAAAAAGTTAGTTACAGCGCCGCAACACAAACTCTGCTTCCTATCATTTTTGAAAACGATGAACAAGATCCTCTCACTTTAGCACAACGTCTTAACTTACTCCAGAATGATGATGTAAATTCTATCGAACCTCTCGTTAAAGAAGTTATCGCTGCTTATCCTGATAAAGTGGAAAAATATAAATCGGGGAAAAAAGGTCTTTTAGGATTTTTCGTCGGTGAAGTTGTGAAAAAAATTGTCAATGCAAATCCTGCCATCGTTAGTTCTTTGATAAAAAAATATCTCGATGAGTAGAAAATTTTCCTTAGAGGAGTTATTAACAAACTTAAATGTTATAGACTACAATTGCTCCGATGATTCTTCTTTCGAAGGAACAAATATCAACAGTGAACAAATAAAACCTGGTAATATCTTTTTCGCAATAAAAGGAAATAAAGTTGATGGACATGATTTTTTAAAAAGTGCTTTTGATCATGGTGCTAAACTTTGTATCATCGACCATTTGACCCCCGTCATCGTTGAAAATAAATTTCCTTACATCTTGGTTGAAAACGTTTTACAAAGTCTTATCTCTTTAGCAAAATATTGTAGAAAAAATTTCAAAGGTAAAGTTATCGCTGTAACAGGAAGTGCGGGCAAGTCGACGACAAAAAACTGGTTATATGAGATATTAAAAAATTTTAAAAGTGCTTTTTCTACTTATAAAAACCAAAATACCGATATCGGCTCTGCTTTAACTTTAACAAACTGCGATCAAAATAATGATTTCTGTGTACTTGAACTGGGAATGAGCTCTCGTGGTGAAATTTCTACGTCGTCAAAAATCGTTAAACCTGATATCGCTATCATTACAAATGTCAAACCTGTTCACATCGAGAATTTACATTCTATTTTAGAAATCGCTCATGAAAAAGCTGATATCGTCGATGGAATGAAATCTGATTCTGCAATTTTCATTAATAAAGAAGAGACTCCTTTTGATGAAATCGTTAGATATATAAAAGCGAAAAGTAAAAATATAAAAATTTTCTCCTTTGGTTCAGATGAAAATTGTGATTGTCGTTTGAATACATATTCTTTTTCCAATGAAGAGTTTTCTGTAGATTCTTCGATATTTGGAGAGAATGTTGAGTTTACGATGCAAAATATTGGTGAGCATTTTATTTGTAATGCTGTTGGGATATTGGGGGTGACAAAATATTTACAATTTCCTCTTTTTGATGTTGCAAAAAAAATGAAGACATTGGGACTTTATTCTGGAGCTGGGCAGGTTATCGAGGTTGGGAAAATAAAAATTATCGATGAAACATATAATGCAAATCCTGACGCTGTCGTTTGTGCTATAAAAAAATTGGCGTTGATGAAAGGGAAAAGGAAAATTGCTATTTTGGGGGAGATGTATGAGCTTGGAGATTTTTTGCAGCAGGGGTTGAATGAAATTTTAAAAAGTCTGATAGAAAATAAAATCGATATTGTTTTTACATGTGGCCCTTTGATGAAAAGTTTATTTGATAAATTACCTAAAAAAATTCAAGGGGGTCATTGTGATGATGTGGATGTTAAGATTTTAGATGATTTCGAGATTAATGATGGGGATGTATTTTTAGTGAAAGGTTCACATGGAGTAAATTTTAGTAAAGGAAGAATGTATGAGTTTGTTAAAAGTCTTTGTTCGTGCTTTTCTTAAAAGTACAGAATTCCTTATTGGCGTTCTTGGTACACGGAAAGTTTATAATTTTTATAAAGATAGTTTTAATCATTTCAATAATTTAAAAGCAGAAATCGACGATCAAGTGAGGAAGATTGTTAAAATTTGTTCTCTTGCTTTGATAACTGTTCTGATGTTGTTTTTTGTTCTTATAATTTTTTCTTTAGGAGCAATAAATTTTTTGAATGACTACCTGAATAGTGTTTATTTAGGACATCTCTGTGTTGGAAGTTTTATTTTGGTTATTATCTTACTTATTAATAGTTTTAAAAAAAAATAATACCTCTTTTATAAATTCAAAATTTTATCTCTAAACGTGCTTCTGGGAAAATAAGAGTAGGTTTTTAGATTCTAAGTATAATAATACTATTTTATATTTAGAATATGTCTGTAATAGGTCGTAATGATTTAAAAAAAGCTTTTTCGAGTGGTTCGACACCGACGCAAAGTGATTTTTTTGATTTTATAGATTCTGTCGTCCATAAAAAAGAAGATGGTTTATTTTCTGACGATCATGGTCTACGTATTTTACCGACGGGAAGTTCTAAAAAATTAATTTCTTTTTTTAATAATATCAACTTAAATTCGCCGGTATGGTCTGTGGAATGTATCGCTCGAAGTCAAACTTTATATGATTTAAATTTTGTCAACAATGCAGGGAACAGTGTCCTTTATGCAAATATCGAAGGTAATGTTGGAATTGGTACTGAAAATCCTTCTACAAAATTAGATGTTGCTGGAAATATTAGTTGTTATGGACGACGTGGATCTTTTAAACAAGGTGAAGTTCCTGGAGATGGAAACTGGCATGTTATCGTTCCAACATTGAACAAATGTCAAGCTTTTGAGATTATTGCAAAAATCAATAAACCAGGGAAAGGTTTACACGCCATGACTCACGCTATTGCTCTTAACACTTTCAACGGTGAAGGTAAGGAAATTAATAGTACCTATGCTTATTACGGAGGTCGAAGAGATAGAATAAAATTTAGATGGGCTGGTTCCGATTTTAATTATTGTCTGGAAGCAAAAACTTGTCGTGACTATGGTGAAGGCTATAGCGTAAAATATTATGTCACTAACTTGTGGTGGGACGAATAAAATTCTTACAAAAACTAATTCTTTTTTTTACTTTCAACTAACTTCAGAACAAATTGTATTACACTAGAACACTTTTGTAATTTACATTAAAGAGAAAAATAGACATGGCTCAAGATTATTCAGCAAAAAATATACAAGTTTTAGAAGGACTGGAAGCCGTTAGAAAAAGACCTGCAATGTATATCGGTGATATCGGTATAAAAGGTTTACATCACTTAATTTGGGAAGCAGTTGATAACTCTATCGATGAAGCTTTAGCAGGTTTCTGCTCAAAAATAAGTGTCACTGTAAATGAAAATAACTCTATTATCGTCGAAGATAATGGACGTGGTATCCCTGTTGATATGCACCCTAAAGAACATAAATCCGCATTGGAAGTCGTTATGACTATCTTGCACGCTGGAGGTAAATTCGATAAAGGAAGTTATAAAGTATCAGGTGGTTTACACGGGGTCGGTATTTCTTGTGTTAATGCTCTATCTACTTCTTTGACGGCGACGATTTCGAGAAATGGTAAAATTTATCAACAACACTATTCTAAAGGAGTTCCTTTGGATAGTGTTACTGAAATAGGTACAACTGATAAACAAGGAACGAAAATAGAATTTTTACCTGATGACACCATCTTCACTCATGTTGAATATTCTTATGATATCATCGCTCTACGTTTGAGAGAATTAGCTTACTTGAACAAAGGTTTAGCTATTGATTTAATCGATAAACGAATTGTAGATGAAAATGGTAATTATAAAAAGGAATCTTTCTTGTCTGAAGGAGGGCTTGTGGAATTTGTTAACTTCTTAGATCAAACACGAACTCCAATAATTCCTAAACCTATCTGCTTCTCTTGCGAAAAAGGTGAAGTCCCTACTGTCGTCGCTATGTCTTACAATAACGGATACTCTGAAAATGTAATCTCTTATGTGAACAATATTAACACTATCGAAGGAGGAACTCATGTATCTGGTTTTAGACGTGCTATAACAAGGACTTTAAAAAATTACGCTGAAAAATCTGGCCTTTCAACAAAAGCTAAAGTTGAAATTATCGGTGACGATTTCCGTGAAGGACTTACTGCTGTTATCTCTGTAAAAGTCGCTGAACCTCAGTTCGAAGGACAAACAAAAACTAAATTAGGTAATGCTGATGTTATGGGGGTTGTTGATAACTGTGTCTCTGAACAATTGGCTATTTTCCTTGAAGAAAATCCTAATGAAGCTCGAACTATCGTTTCTAAAGTCATTCTCGCTGCTCAAGCGCGTCAGGCTGCAAGAAAAGCTAGAGAGTTAGTTCAAAGAAAAAATGTTATGGGAGGAGCTGGACTTCCTGGAAAACTTGCTGACTGTTCTGATAATGATCCTGCAAACTGTGAATTGTTCTTAGTCGAGGGAAATTCCGCTGGTGGTACTGCTAAACAAGGAAGAAATAGAAAATTCCAAGCTATATTGCCTCTCCGTGGAAAGATTTTGAATGTAGAAAAAGCTCAAGAACACCGTATTTACGATAGTGAACAAATTCGAAATATCATCACAGCTCTCGGAGTCATGTTTGGTACTAATTCTGATTCTAAAGAACTAAATTTGGAAAAACTTAGATACCACAAAATTATTATCATGGCAGATGCTGATGTCGATGGTAGTCATATTCGAACTTTGATACTGACGCTTTTCTATAGATACATGAAGAGTTTGATCGAAAATGGATACGTTTACATTGCTTTGTCTCCTTTATATCTCATCAAAAAAGGTAATGATCATCGTTATGCTTGGAGTGAAGAAGAGAGAAATCAGTTAGTTCAAGAAATGTCTTCTCAAGGGAAAAAAGAAAATATCGTCGTCCAAAGATATAAAGGTTTGGGAGAAATGAACGCTGAACAGTTATGGTCGACAACTATGGATCCTGAAAGAAGAACTTTGGAACAAGTAACTATAGAGTCTGCTATCGAAGCTGATCAAGTTTTTTCTATGTTGATGGGAGATGATGTTGAACCTCGTAAAAAGTTTATCGAAGAAAATGCTACACTCGCTCAATTGGATGTGTAGTCTTTTTTATAAAAAAAAATTTAAATTTTACCAATCTTAAAAATCTTAATCAATACTTGTAACACTATTGTTATTTTTATTTTTCATTCTGACGATTAACTCAGTCAAAAGTAAAGCTACCAAATGAGCAAAAATTCCTATCGTATAACTATTAACATCCTTTGTCAAAACATAGTTGATAATAGTACCTAAGATACCACAGAAAATTCCTACAAAAATAGAAGCTCTGTTAACGTTCAAGTTCAGTACTAAGATAACATAAGGGAGCATAGCTACTGGGTAGTAAAAATTTGAAAATACTAACAGTATAGAAAAAGGGTCAGAAAATTTTAAAGATATAAGGACGCCTAAGAAACAGAAAAATACTGTAGCACAACGAGCAACAAAAACAGAAGGAGTATAAGTTTTTTTACTAAACATCTTACTAAAGTAAGGCAGAATATCATTTGTAAAAATGACAGAGTTACAGTTTAATATAGATTCGACGGTAGAAATGCTCATCGCAAATAATCCTGCTCCCAATAAACCCTTCAATCCAGTAGGACAATAGTTTCTAACAAAGAAAGGGACTATCTCTGACATCTTCAAATTAGGATTTTGAGAATAAATCAATAAAGAGATGCAAGTGTAGCAGCCTGTGCACACCATAAGAATAACAGATGCAATCAAGAAACTCTTTTTTACTTTTTTAGCATCATCACACGCCATAATCCTCTGATATCTTGGTCCATTGACTTTTGGGAAAATACTACAAAACCAAAGACCAAGAGTAAATAATGTCGCATTATAATCTTCGAAACAAGGCGCTAGAGACATCTTAGGATTTTCCATTACACCTTTATCCCAAACCCCAGCAAAAAAATTAGATTTAAAAGCAATAAAACCAATAACGCTAAATAAGGCGATAATGAAAACCCAGAATTGCAAAACATCCGTTAAAGCAACAGCGATAAAACCTCTTCTGAAGGTGTATAAACTTAAAAATATAGCAAAGCCTATAACACAAAGTTTTTCATATTCTGGAGGTAAGTTAAATAACGATTTTGCGATAATACCAAAAGTTTTAAACTGGATAATAAAGATACCGAAGGATAACAAAAATTCAGATATCCCCATCAGAGCACGTAAAAAACTTGAATTATATCTTTCCTCCGCCCACTGATCCAACGTCAAACACTTTCTATTTTTGTTTTTATGCATGGAAAAAACGAAGAAAGCTGTAATAACAAAAGATAAAGGAAAGATGATATCTCCTCTAAAAATATAAGGGAACCCTTTATAATATGCCTGTTGCATATGGGTGAAAAACTCAGCACCAGAAATAAAACTACTTATAAGAGAAGCGGTTAAAAACGCTATAGAAGGATTTTTAAAATTTCCTATAGAGTACGTTTTAAAATCATTCGTATCTGATTTTTTATAAAAACTAAATCCAACTAGGAAATTTATAACAAGAAATAAAAATACAATTATTAGGTCTATATTAAACCCCATCACTAAAAAATTAAAGACATGATGTAGTATCGAGAAA
>CAMEYY010000029.1 GCA_945947725.1 uncultured Cytophagales bacterium
CCTCGGATGATCACTCTTAGTCATAAAGATATAGTTCCTGCTTTGGAAAGATCGTTGTGTGTAATAGAAGAAGCTGTTTTGCAAGTTCTTGAGGTTGCTCCTCCTGAAGTTTCTTATGATTTGTGTGAAAGAGGAGTTATTTTAACAGGTGGTGGTGCTTTGTTGAGAGGATTAAATAAAAGATTGGCAAACAAAATAAAATTGAATGTCCATATCGCAGAGAATCCTTTAAATGCTGTAGCTAGAGGAACAAATATTATTTTAAATGATATGGAACGTTATAAAGCGGTTCTCGTGTTATGATTTTTTATGTCAAATAATTTTATCAATGCTTCCTTTTTTTTTATCTTGGAAATTTGCTCTGTCATCTTTTTAACAAATCAAAAGGTCGCTAATTGGGTTTATAATAAACCACTCTGTTATGATATTTTTTCTGCTGTAAATTATTTAAAAAATTATCCTCATCTACGAGAAGACTATGAAAATGTTCTTCAAGAAAATTGTCGTTTGAAAGAGTTTATAAAAGATAATGAGATATCACAAAACAATAAAAAAATCTTCGATATCGTCAATGCTCGAGTGATTAATAAAATGACTACTTCAAATAAAAATTATTTTACCATCGATAAAGGTGCAAAATATGGGATAAAAGAAGATATGTCTGTCGTCTGTGGAGATGGTTTCGTCGGTATTGTCGCTAATGTAGGTGATTTTTATTCTACAATAATACCTCTTATTCATGATAATTTTTATGTCTCAGCACAACTGAATAACTCAAAGGCAACAGGAACTATAAAATGGGATGGCGTAAGTCTCAAACAAACAAGAATGCTTTACGTTCCCAAATATATCGAAGTACAAGTGGGAGAAGAAATATTTACATCTGGTTTTGACTCTTCTATTTGCCCAAATATCTTAATAGGTACCGTCGATCATGTTGAAGATGATGATAATACTTCCTTTCATAATATCGTCGTCAATCTAAAAAATGATTTCAACACCCTTCATGAGGTGTATATTATCTCTAACAAACTTTTGAAAGAGAAAATTAATTTAGAAAAAAAAACTATTGAACAATATGGGTAATCTTAAAATCTTTTTTTCCAATATAGCCACTATTTTTAGTTTTGTTTTATTACAACTACTTGCGTCAGACATTTTAGGACAAAATTGTTTCGTTTATATAGGCGCTATTCTCTTCTTGGATTGGAGCCGAGATAATTGTTTGTGGCATATGTTGTGCGCATTTTTCATTGGAATCTTTTTCGATGTAGCTTACCACACCTTAGGTATTCATACTTTTTCTTTAGTTCTTATAGCTTTTATAAAATATTACATCTTGATATTCTTAATCCCGGGATATAGCCGTGAAAGATATGATCTCTCCATTCGTAACTTCGGAGTATCTAAAATTGTTTTGTATTCCTTCGTATGTTCATTGGTTTTTTATATATCTCTTTTTGTCTTGGCTCTCTGTAAAGATGTCGTTTTCACTGCAGGAATTGTTAAAAATTATTTCTTGTGTGCTTCGATCTTATGCTTATATCAAATTGTTATGTTGATTATTGATTTTATTTTGGATGCAAGATAGAAACTCTCACATAAAAATTTGTTTCTTAACAATATTCTTACTCCTTACTGCACGACTTTTTTATCTACAAATCCTCAATAATAACTACACATCCCTCGCTAACAAAAATATCGTGTGCTCAACAAAAATCTTCCCAATGCGAGGTGTAATCAAAGATCGTCATGGTGAAGTCTTAGTTTATAATGAACCAATATTCAATGTCAGCATCGCACCTAAAGATGTAAAAAATTTAGATGTAAGAGAATTTTGTAAAACTTTCAATATCTCCGAAGAAGATTTTCAATCTGAACTGGAAAAAGCCTACAAATACTCTTATAAAATTCCTCATACTTTCGTACGTAACATCTCTTTTTCTCAATTCTCGAAAATAGAAAACAAACTCGTCAAATTTAAAGACATTATCGTTGAACAACTATTTGTACGAAGATATAAACATGAAATTTTAGCTAATGTCATCGGTTATGTAAATAAAAAAGATAAAAACGATAAATGTGTCTTTGGTGTGACAGGAATTGAAAAACATTATGATGATATGTTGACTGGAAAAGGAGGAGTAAAACTTGATATCGTCGATGTGCACGGGAAAAAAATAGAAAAATATAAAAATGGAGATTATGATGTTAAAGTTGAAAATGGTGAAGATATAGTTTTAACCATCGACGCTAAGTTGCAAAAATATGGTGAAAAATTGATAAAAGAAAGAATAGGTAGCATCGTCGCTATCCAACCAGAGACTGGAGAAATTTTAGCTATGATCTCTAGCCCTACTTATAATCCCAATGATTTGATTTTAGATAACAACTTTTCAAAAAACTATGCACAGATATGTTTTGATGAAGCACGCCCTCTCCTCAACAGATCTATAATGTGTACCTATCCTCCAGCATCAACTTTCAAACTCGTTCAAGGAATGATGGGATTAGATTTAAATGTCATTGATATCAACACAAAAATTTCTTGTAATAAAAACGTCATAAAATGTCATTATCATAAAAACCCTCTTAATATCGTCGATGCTATCGCTAACTCCTGCAACTATTTTTTTGTTGATACCATACAAAAGATGTTAAAACCTGATACTACAGATAAAAATTATTTTAAAAGTACGCACAGAAAATTTCATCTATGGAATGAGTATGTTCATAAATTTTTTCTTGGTAGTCAACTAGGTATCGATTTACCGAATGAAAAATCTGGTTTTGTTCCAACGAAAAATTATTACGACTCTTTGTACGGTAAAAAAAAATGGAATGCTTCGATGATTCGTTCGTTAAGTATAGGACAAGGAGAAATTTTAGCAACTCCTTTACATATGGCTAATATTGCTGCTATTTTTGCGAATAAAGGTTTTTTTATCACTCCACATTTGAATAAAACGACTATTGTCACACGATGTGATTTGGATATAAATAAAAAAAATATGGAGATCATACGAGAAGGAATGAGGAAATGTATCACTGAGGGTAATGGAAAAAATGCCGATGTCAAAGGTATTACTGTGTGTGGAAAATCTGGAACAGCACAAAACAGTTCTTTAAAAGATCACTCGGCTTTTGTCGCTTTTGCTCCTATGGATCATCCTAAAATCGCTGTCGCTGTCTATCTGGAAAAAGCGGGATGGGGTGCCGTCGAAGCTGCTATGATGTGCGGTAATATTTTAAATTTTTATTTCTACGGAACAGAAAAAAATTTTAACAAAGAATAACTTATACTCGTCGATTTTCAGAACATAAACAATTAATTTTTTTACCTAAATTGTTATTATACAACATTATGAAAAAAATTAAAACGACATGTTTTGATAAGCTTTTAGCTCTATCTTCATGTTTTATTGTTTCAAACTGTGACAAGCAGAAGGAAAATAATACAGATGAAAAATATAACCACCTTAAACTTGAAAACAGTTTTGTACCCGTCAAAACATTACCGCAAAAGGTTGAACTCTCAAATAATACTTTAAACAACACTTTAAAAGAATGTATCAATAATAAAATTTTACCTTCTTTTGTTCTTAACAAACCTACCCATGTTATCTTTCGTTTACTAAATCCTAACGATATCATTACTTGGTTAGATCTGATTAATAAAACACTTGATTCTAAAAAAAGTCTTAATGATATATATTCTACTTTGATCTTTTATAATGCCTGTGTTCATTCTTTTGGAAATTTTTACCTAAAAGATGATTCTATTATCAATTTCAAAGGTCTTTTGGATGCTTTAAATAAAGTTTTGAATGAAATCAAAAATAAAAAAAATATCAATGAAGATCTCATACACTTTGATTCTCTAAAAGAAAATATTCCTTATGGAAATTTAAAATCTTTATTCAATGACATATGTCTCGCTTTCATTGGATCAAAAGTTGTTTATGATTTTACTTTACCTTCTGAATTTTATTTATCGCAAGTTGAACGTGATACCGCCAAAGCTGAATTCTTTATTGACTGCGACCAAATTGGATTACGTACATTTGAAATCATCAAAAAAGTTAATGAAGACATGGAGAATTGGAAACATGCCGAGGTTGATGAAACAGGTATAAAATATGAAGGTGATACTTCTGATGGAACTTTTCAAAAAGTCGATTTGACAACAACGAATAACACAAAAAATAAAATTTTAACAAATCTTAATGATTCTAGTAAGTCGCAGTTTAATTTTAAAGACTTTTATGAAAAAAATGATGTTTTTCATTATAATCCAAGAAGTATTAACCCTTCAGATCACATTAACTGCATAAACGAGGGTATTGAAAATATAAAAGCTTTTTTAACTACTTATAACGATAGAAAAAAAGAAATTAATCGTGATAGTGACGAATTCAAAGAATGTTTCGAAAAAATAGATTTGGAAATCGAACGTCTTTTGACTGCTTTTATTTATCGTGGTATCAAATACAATCAATTCTTGGTTGAAAAAAAACGTTTAGATTCTTTAGTGGAAATTCTAGGAACTACAGGATCTCATTTAGCTAATTTAGAAAATGCTCTAAAAGAGATTCTAGAGTACAAAGGAGATAGTTTAAAGAAAATTTTAAGACAAATTTTTGAACAAGCTAAGGAAATAAAAAAGAATGTTAATGTTAATAAAAATGATGGTGGGGTTTCTATTGATACTTCAGAACTTTATAAAAAAATTAATGAGTTTAATACTAAAATCCTCCTCGATAGAGAACTTTTCGAACTTGCATACAACGCTCGTCGTTATTTAACAGATCTTTTTACTGGTAACAATGGCGATTTTATAAAAAATGTTAACGATAAAATCATTAATATCTTAAAAAATCAGAACGATAATGATTATGGAAATTTTATAAAAGGTGTCTGTAATTTCCTCTCTACTTGGGATAATACGAATAATATTAATAGCGCAAAGACTACTGAAGTTAAAGATTGTACAAAATGGCATACTGGTTTTGAAACTCTCGAATACAACAAAAATAATAATCCATTTATTTTGCAAAATGGAAAGCAAGGAGATATCTCTGTTTTTGACTTTGCGTTTAATGATGTTCAAAAAATTCTCTATGATAAATATGCTAACTGCGTTCTTCCAGAAACATTTATAGAATGCCAGCGACTGTTCAAAAAAATTAATGATATATGTTTAACGGATAATGAAGGTCTTTTTAAAAACATTGGGAAATTACATAAAGATCCTAATTTTCAGAATGATGCTTCTTTGCGAAGTTTAGATCTTTTAAAAATTTGTTTACCTACAGACAATACTAAGACAGACAATACTGAGAGTAAGTATAGTTTTTATAAAAGATTACCTAACGAAAATGAATATATTAAGGATGCTGAAACATGGAAAAGTACAAATGCAGAAAGTACAAAAGTAGAAAATACAAAAGCAGATGATATAATTAACAGTATAGATAAAATTCCTGAACTTGTTAAAAATCGTAAAAATGATAAAGATTGTCCTAAAATTGAAAATGCGATAGGTAAACTGACAAACTTTATTCTTATCGATAATCCTAACGAAGTTATTAATATCTGTAATTATCAAGGGTACAGTCAAAACTTTGATCGGTGGGACAAGTTTTATTGTCTTAATGAGAATGTCACCAATCTTTCGGGTAATTTAGGTGAATTAGGTAAATTTACTAATGTTAAAGGTGAAAATTATAAATCTACAGATAATAAAATCTCATTAAACAATTTTAAGTTTAATGAACCGAAAACAATGGTGGCACAATGTCAGGGTCAAGATTTTGGAAAAAATGGAACTTCTTTTCCTGCTTTGTTTGCTGATGAAGATCGTTTTAATGTAAAAGAATATACTAAATTCAATACAACTGTTAATAACATTGAAGGAAATCTTTACTATCTGCTTTGTTGTATAAAAACTTTAGGAGCAAGTATCCCTCGTAAATTTTTAAAAAATGATAAAGATAATATTCCTAATCAGAACTTATTAGATGCTTATAGAAATTGTCGGAACTTATCTTTACTTATCGAAAATGCTTTAACAAATATTTTGATAGCTTGTGCAAAGCCTAAAGATAATGGTGGATGGGAAATGTATGGGTGGAATGATCAATGTACATTACATACCGCAACCACAGATGCAAATAATGGAAATCTAATAGGTTGGGGCAACTTTAATATTTTCGCTCCTGTAAACAAAGACGGTGGTACTTTTGGAGAGCAATCTATTGGAGAGCAATCTAATAAAGAAATGTCTCCTTTTTGGTCCGATTTATCATGGCGTGATGCTTTCGCTAATTCTTGGGAGTACTCTTTCTTGGATTTTAAAAAAAAGGTCGGCGGCACAACAATACCAGAAACTTTAAATGGGGAAGAATGTGGATTTTTTAATCCTTATAAAAAATTTTTATTATTTGGGTATCAAAAATTGTGTTGGAATAAAACAGATTTTCATAATTTTATTTCTTCAGAAGTCCCTCTTGATAATCCTGGGGAAGCGCAAAATACAGAGCGAAAATGTTCTCTTATCGAAGAATATCCTTATAAAAATGTTAAAACAAATGAAGAAGACATAATCTCTAGAAAAAAGATAATACCAGAAGGATGGAAAGAAGAGGAGAAAAAAGGATGGAATGAAGAGAAGGGATCCTTTATTACGCAGTATGGAGATTCTGAACCGGATAATTGTTTAGTTTTTAACGAAAAGATTGCTAAAACAAATGGATATATTCCTTTTACTAAGGTTTTAGAGTTTTATTATGACGACGGCAAATCTGCTAAATATCTAGCTCTCACAAAAGATAATAAAGAAAAATCTTATAGTCTTGAAACTTTTGGTGATAAGTTTGATTCTTATATCCCAAAGGATTTCAACAAAGACAACCATAATTTTAATAGTCTTCTAGTTGAGGTAAAAAAGCATATTGAAAAATTTAATAAAAATTTCGGTAAAATTAAGATTCCTAAATCTTTACAAGAGGTCGATTTCGATGATCCAAACTCCATAGATTTATTGAAATTTTACTTGATTCATAAAGAGGTTAAATATGGTTCTTCGGATTCTTATATCGAGAAAAACTTATTGAATAGTTTTATTAAATCTACGAATATCCAAAACTTAAATAAGCGTATCATAAAAGTGGATGGTAGTGAGAAGCAGATAGATGGTTTTGTTTCTTTGACGAATAGTAAACAGTTTTTTACTGAGATCTATGGAAAAGCTGATGAAGACGATACGACGAAGAAGAAAATAAAACAATACCAGGATGTTTTTAAACTATTTAATGATTCAAAATCAGAACTTCAATGTGGAAAGTGTTTTTATAAAAATCAAGACAAGGATTGTAATGAATATAGCGAATTTGATACACGACTAAAGAAAAAAGTCGAAGAGTTCTTTGAAAAAGTTCATGATGAATGGTGCAAGAAAGTCATGGATTATAACAATAGTGCTGTTGCTAATGATAGAACACTTAATAATATTTTTAAGGCATTGGGGAAAAACTACGAAAAACTAGATAAAGAAGTTTTGGACGACGTTAAGACTCTACAAAGTAACATCGATAATATTGGGTTTAGTAATAATTACGACGGTAATTCTTTAAAAGGTTTAAAAGATGGCCTTAATAATATTGAAGATGCTCTTAAAAAGAGAAAAGATTTATACGATAAAAACAATACTAATGAATTTACACAAAACGATCAACTGGATCCAAATGATTTAAATAACTCGCTGAATAATATTTTAACTCCTCTACAAAATTGTATTGATACATTAAATGAGAATTTTATAAATTCTATTTTTGTCCTGAATGAAGAGAAAAAAAATGAATGTAGTAGTCTAAAAACGAAGTTAATACAAAATAAAGATGATATTGATAAATATAAAACTTGGCTTGATAAAGCTAAGAACATGAACAATTTTTTTACTGAATTAAAAAAATGTTATGATAATCTTGATAATAAAATTAAATATTTGCAAGCGATAGATATAAGTACCCTATATACTCTTGATGATCTAAAAACTTTATTAGGAGATTATAATGATAAGGATTCTATCAAAAATGCGTTTAAGGATTTTAATCAGCTAGTAAAAGATGATTTGGAAAATTTATTTTTTTATAATACTATTGATAGTTCATGTGTAAAATCTTTAAATGATTTAAAGCAAATTTTAACTAATTTAATTAAGTCTGATGATCAAAGTTTTAAAGATCTAGAAAATAACCTAGCTTCTATAAATATGAATTTATTTGTTGATCAAACTGATTATGAAAAATTGAAGGTTAACTTTCAAAAATTTAGTTCAGATCTGACAATGAAAATTGACAAGTTACAACAATGTATTAGTGATATTGATAAAATTTTAAAAGATCATTTGAAAGATGAATTGGACAAGGTGGGAACATTATTAGACGAAACTAAAGAAACTCTTGATTCTTTGGATGTTTTAACCAAAACTGACGGGAACAATATTTACATGGAAGCGATGAAGTATATCGCTGACAACAAAGATAAGAAAGATACATCCATAGGAAAATTGTGGGCTGGGGTAAATAATAATACTTTAAAAAAAGTTGTGGAGTGGGAAAAAGAAAATATTAAGGGCACTTTTTATCGTAGTTATAAGGAGATTAATAAAGAATTGCAAAATATGTTAGATTGCACAAATAATCCTTTTGAACAAAAGGAGATAACAATTGAACCTGATGATGATGAACAAATCAAAATCAATAATACTACGGTTATTAAAAATAAAGATTTTGAAGACTTAGCTAAACAAAAGTTGTTTAATGAAAAAGTTTTGGAAGATTGTTTATCTGATAAATAATTTTCTTTTCATCGCTCAAAATTATAAAATTTATTCACAACGAAAAACTTCATCACTTAAATTGATCTGAAACTCACTGTATCTCATCTTGCAAAAATTTTACACATCGTAAGATTATAATATTTTTAAAATTTTGGAGCATTTTATTTTCTCTATGCAAAATAACTGCTTCATCTAAAACTTTACCACTGATACATTTTTGGACATAAGCATTTTATTTCCTCTATGCAAATAACTTCTTCATCGTCGGCAACTTTAGTGTTTTGACATTTTTGGACATGA
>CAMEYY010000030.1 GCA_945947725.1 uncultured Cytophagales bacterium
AAGAAAAAAACATAAGATAGCAACTCACAAAAGAAAAAAGAGATTAAGAGCTAATAGACATAAACCTAAATAGTTGGTATCGTGCTTGAACTAGCAGTAAATGTAGGTATTGATAATTTTAGAATTGCTATCCTCGATAATGGTGAGCTCGTTAAATTTTATGTAAAAAATAGAAGCGATTCTTTCTTCATCGGGGACCTCTATCTGGGGGAAGTTACTAATTTGTCCGATAACCTTAACGCTGCTTTTGTTAATATTAACAATGGACGGGATGGATTCTTACAATTTTCTGATCTAAGCCCTAAACAAGAAGTCTGGTGTAATTTTATAAAAGATCTACGAGAGAAAAAAAATATTAAAGTTAGTAAATATGATAGCTCTTGTGTAGAAACTGAAAAAAATTTAAAAATCAGCGACTATCTGAAATCGGGTGACAAAATCCTCGTGCAAATCGTTAAAGAACCTATTTCTTCAAAAGGTCCAAAACTTTCTACAGATATTTATCTCCTTGGTCATTTCGTAATTATTTTTCCTTTCTCTAACGATATAAATGTTTCTAGAAAAATTGTCGATAAAGATGAAAGAAGTCGTTTAGTCGATATCTTCTCTTCTATCCGACCTAATAATTTTGGTCTGATGATTCGAACGTCCGCTGAAAGAAAAGATAAAGATATCTTAATTCAAGATTTTAAAAATACCCTCTTACAGTGGAGCGAATGTGTGAAAACCTTGGAAAGTTGTGACTGTCCTGGTGAAGTCTTTGTTAATAATAACAGAGTCGTATCCTCTATCGTCGAGATGCTTGGTATGTCTTTCGATTCTATCGTCGTCGATGATAAAAAAACTTATAATTCTTTACTGCAATATTTTAGTACCGATAAACGTAATGTCTCGTTAAAACTTTACAATAATAACGTTGTCTCTTTGTTCGAATTTAAAGGTATCGAACGCCAAATTAAGTTGTCTTTAAATAAAAATGTCTACTTGAAAGGTGGTGGTTATCTCGTTATCGAAAAAACTGAAGCTATGAACGTTATTGATGTTAATACTGGAAATATCGATGCTAATTTTGAATGTCACGAAGATCTTGTTTTTAATGTCAATCTTTGTGCTTGTGATGAAATTTATAGACAAATACAATTACGTGACATGGGAGGAATTATCGCTATCGATTTCGTCGATATGGAATCTGCTGAACATCGCTTTACCATTTACAATAAAATGGATAAATTGATGAGCAAAGATCTCGTTAAACATGATGTGCAACCTCTGACAAAATCTAATGTTATGCTAATAACTCGACATCGTGTAAAACCTGTCTTACAAGTAGATAACTCTCAAACTTGTCCTATGTGTTGCGGTTGTGGTAAAGTTGAACCTACCGTACAAATCGCTGATAGAATAGAAAAACATCTCGTTGGCGTCTTGGAAGAAAATGATAGTAAAAACGTTACTTTGGTCGTCCATCCTTTTTTATACTCCTACTTCACTAATGGTATCTTGTCTAAAAAAAATCAGTGGATGATGAAATACAAAAAATGGATCAATATTAAACAAGATTTTTCCTTAGGGTTGATGGATTATAAAATTTTTTAATACTCTCTCTTTACTTTTTAATCGTAATTATCTCTTAATATTCTCAAATCTTACTATCGATTTTTTTAAGTGGAAAGATGTTGTCGAGAATGAGGATAAAGTAAAAGATAGAATAACAACAAAATTAACAATCTTTTGTCTTATCTATCTTTTTATAATAAAAAATTCATTTTACAAGAGGGGCTTAGCTCAACTTACAATTTTTTCATCTGAAAGACAAAAAAATAATTAGTAGAAAGTGCGATTTTTCAAATATTTGATTAAATTTAAATAAGAAAGTGAGATATCGTGAAAAAAATAAATAAAATAGTATCTACGTTTTTGTACATTATAAAGATAACCTCTTTTGTTTCTCTTTATTCTTGTGGAAATTCCGTAAAGCAACCTGTTGATCTGGCAAATTCTTTCAATAAAAACGTACCAAAGAAAGAGCCGCAAAAAAGTATAGCAGCGCCAAAACAAAATGAAAATACTGGTATTAATTCTGAAAAATTGTTAACATTGATGAGTTGTAGTCGTTCTGCAAAAGATGACAAGACCACCACTACTAATAAAAAAGCTAAAAATAATAAAAAGAAGAACAAAAAAAAATCTCACAGTGAAAAACCTCACGGTAAAAAATCTCCTAAAGAAGAATCTCCTGAAGAAAAATCTACTAAAAAAAAATCTCACAGTGAAGAATCTACTAAAAAAAAATCTCAAAGTGAAAAATCTCCTAAAAAAGAATCTCAAATTGAAAAACCTCAAATTGAAAAACCTCAAAGTGAAAAATCTCCTAAAGAAGAATCTCCTAAAAAAGAATCACCTAAAAAAGAATCACCTGAAGAAGAATCTCACGATAAAAAATCTCATAAAAATAAGGAAACTAGTAAACCTATAGATTCTCTCGATGCTTTACAAGAGCTTATCAAGGTCGTTAAAAAAGAAAAAAATAGTAATTACGAAATCAATGTTGTATGGTTTGCTTCAGGTAACATACAACTTAATGGTGGTAAAGCTTTTAGTGTTGCAAATAAAAAAGATTTTTCTACTTTATTGGAATCTTTCAAAAAACTAAAACAATATAAAGTTCAAATTAATGGACTAGATGCTATATTGTCATCTGGAGAAACAAACAAAATTAACGAGAATGTTTTTATTTGGAAAAATGATTATTTCTGGAAAAATATTAACAAATTTGTAGAACTGTTTAATATTGAAAAGAAATTTTTTATTAAAACTTGTTCTGATTCTAAATCAGGCTCTGAAAATAAAGTTTTAATAAAAGACTTTGGTGTTTGTGATTTTACTTTTGATGATGTCGTTGATAATAAAGGATCTTTTCTTACCCCTAGAAAAAGTCCTAATAAAAAAATAAAATCTGATTTTGAAAAGATCTTTACTTTAGAAGAGAATGACTGATTCTCAAATTTCTTCCCCCCATTAATAATTCATCAAATCTATACAAAAATATTTAAATTCCTTTTATTAAAACACAAATTTTTAGATAAAGGAAATGATACCTATAAATCTGAACAGATTATTTGAGGTAAAAGGGAATTATCCAAAGAAAATAGATAAACCTCAAATTTTATAATTCTCAAAATTTCAAAAATACAGATATTTCTTTATAAGCAAATACTTTTTTATGAAAATAATATTCTCAAAACGTGGTAAATACATTACTAAATTATTACAAAACCTAAGCCTGATAACTTATATCCCTTTCTCTTCGTGTGAAAATAATGAACAAAGTAATAATCAATCATCTACTCAAAAAAATATTCCAACAAATTTGAATGAAGAAAGAAAAACCGCGTGGAAATTGAGACTGAAAGATTTTCAAGAATTTCAAAACCTCGAAGATAAACAACAAAATCAAGCTATCGAATTGTTTATTAAAGAAAACGTTTATATCGATCTTCCCAATGATAGACTTAAAAGGAAATTAAAAGAATTTATTGATAAGTTTGACAAAGATGAACAAGATGCACTCGTGGTTAATTTTACAAGTGGAAATGCTGAAATTAATAATGAAAATTTTGATTTGAATACTTTTGAAGGTTTGAAAAATTTTGCTGAAAAGGTAAAAGGTAAAAAAATTAAAAAAATAGGTAATTTCTCTTATGACTTTGTTTCTGATAAAAAAATTAAAATTTGTGAAGGAAATGAAATCGAATTGTCAGATTTTACTGAATTCTTAGATATCCTTAATTCTTTGGTAGAAGTTGAAGGACTAAATATTAAAAGTATTCTTTTAGAAATTGAGACTGATGGAATATTATTAGACAATGTAAAATGTTCTAATAATGTTTATAAAGGAAATAATTTCTGGACTTTTGTAAAAAATCATAATGCTCTTTTCGGTCTTTCTGATAAAAAACTTCCTATCGAAAAAAATGAAAATAGTGACGATGCAACTGTCAAAATCAAAGGTAAACTTGTTACAAATTTGAAATGGAATGATGTTTTTGATGAAGACGGACGAATAATCAAAGAAGATTGGAACAAAATATTTAAACTTAAAGAAAAAGTTACCGTTGATTTTTTTGGTGATGGTAGCTATAAAATTGTTGACACCGATAAAACTGATACAATAAATAATGTTACGGCAATTGGTTTAAATGATTTGCAAGCTCTTGAAAAACTTGTACAAAATCTGGATTGTAAAGATATAACTGTTAAGAATGTAGACAAATTTAAAATTGTTTTCGAAAATAATGGTAAAGTGAAAATAGGGAAAAAAAATACTGTTCCTTTTTCTGCTGTCGATAAAAAGAACTTTGAAACATTTTTATTTCATCTTGATAATTTGAAAAAATGTATTAATTTTGATCCTCAAATCACTTTAACTGTTGATTCTAAAGTAACATTAGGCGGTAAGAAAGTTGATGATAATTTTGCTAAAAGTAAGGATTTCTGGAAATCTATTAAAAATCATGTTGGCTTGTTCGGTTCTTTAGGAACAGATAAACTTAAAATTACCAATGATTCTCAAAATGTTAAAATTAAAAATTTTGAAACTGAGTTATCTATAGAAACTGTTTGTCAAGATATTAATAATACTTCTGCTGTCTTTAACGATGGTTGGGATTTAATTTTTACAAAAAATTAGTTCTACAACTTCTGTCTTAGGCTTAATACGTATTTCACCCCGTGTGGCTTGTAAATAGATTTATATTTTTTTACAAAATTCCCTTTTCTGATGAGGAATCAATAAATTATTGTGATGTTATTATTACTTTTCTGTATCTTGATCTCAGAAGTGATTTAAAATTATGAAAAACATATTTTCAAGAAAAACGAACAGGTTTGTTTTAAATTTGTTGAATGGTTTAGGTTTCATTGCATGTTTATCTGTTTCATCGTGTGGTATTAAAGAAAAAAATCCAAAGGGAATGGAAACTGATAATGAACTTGGTGGGGTAGAAGATAAATTGAAGGAGGCTAATGGTGATTTTTTTAATAATCTAAATCCTGATTATAAGGAAAAAATCGTTCAATGGTTTGAGATTAATTCACATCAAACAAATTTTACGTTATCAGAAGATATTCTTAAACAAATTTTAGGTAATGATTATGAGGTGAACTCTTTTGAGCAAAGACTTGGGGGTGATATTTCTAATCCTAACGGTGAGGAAAGTAAGAAAAAAGAAGAAAAGAAAGAAAAAGAATCTGGAATTTCAATGACAGAAAAAAGAGAATTTAGAATGAAAAAAGAGGATTTAGAAAAAAGAAAAAAGAAATTAGAAGAAGTAAGAGAGTACTTTAAAAAAAAAATAGAGAATTTAGAAAAAGAAAAAGAGGATTTTGATGAAGTAAAAAAGTACTTTGAAGGAATAATAAAGGACTTAGAAGAAGAAAAAAAGGAATTAGTAATAGAAATAGAAAAAAGAGATTAGAAGTTGACGAAAGTAAGGAATTCTAAAAAAAATAAAATACTTATCGAAAATAATAAGGTTCTTTTTGATGATGTTGCGTTGTTGATTGATTTTTGTAAAAAAAGTGATTTCTGGTTGATGGTGAAAGACTACTCTCTTCGATCTTAATTTTAGTAAGCTTCAAATTAAGGGAAATGGGGAAGATGTTATGAGTAATAACTTCGAAACTGCGTTAAAATGGAATGATGTTGTTGTTGATAATATTATTAAAAATGAATGGAGTAGTATCTTTGTTATTAACAGTGTGAAAAGTTCTATAGCTTCTGAAAATAAAAAAATTACAGTTTCTTTTGATGATAAAAATAATAAAATTTTATTTGATAATAAAAGTCATGATCCTAATACGCTTAGGAAAAATGATAAATTTGAGGTTTTTTGAAAAATAATAAGAGTGTGGGGGTTTCTATTGGTGATTTACCAAAATGGAATTCCTTTAATAAAGTGGAAACCTACATTTGTTTTTGGAGTATTTAAGTGTTTTATCTAAAACTGGTTTTTATTCGCAAAAAATCCGTATAACTGTACCTATTAATAATATTGTTTGTTTTGATGGTGTCGCTTTAAATCGTAAGGTTACTTCTTCTGAAGCATTTTAGCAGGCTTTATATTCAAATAAGGTTTTGTTTGATAATAAAAATTTATATTTCTTTTATAGTAAAGAGTGGAACAAGATATTTAAACTCAAAGAAAAAGTTTCTATCAAGTTTTTTCAAGATGGTTCTTATAAAATAGGAACACCTGATAAAATAAATGAAGCTACGGCTGTTTTTTTAAGGATCTTGATTCTATTAAAAACCTTGTCAATGATCTAGATTGTAAAGATGTAACTGTTGATAATGTAGATAATATAGACAATTTAAAAATTGTTTTTAAAGATAGTGGTAAAGTGAAAATAGGAGAAAATAATAAGTTTTCTTTTTCTGCTGTCGATAAAAAGAACTTTGAAACATTTTTATTTCATCTTGATAATTTGAAAAAATGTATTAATTTTGATCCTCAAATCACTTTAACTGTTGATTCTAAAGTAACATTAGGCGGTAAGAAAGTTGATGATAATTTTGCTAAAAGTAAGGATTTCTGGAGGTCTATAAAAAATCATGTTGGCTTGTTCGGTTCTTTAGAAACAGATAAACTTGAAATTTCAAAAGCTACTGATGAAGCTAAAGTTAAAATTAAAAATTTTGAAACTGAGTTAGTGTTAACAGATGTTTGTGATGATTTTAATAATGTTAAAAATGATTGGGATTCTATTTTTAAAAAATGAAATTTTGTAACTATCGGTCAAATAATGGTTTTGTAGAGCATGTAAAAATCAAATTTGTGAACCCTTTTTCGTGAACCCTTTTCCGTCGTACAAGATATAAAAAAAAACGATATTAAAATTTGTTTTATAATAACTTCTACTTTATAACTTCAAATATGATGAAAATGATATCTCAAAAACATACTAGTAAATTTGTTGCTGGTTTTTTACAAGGTTTAGGTCTTGTTGCTTGCGTGTCTTTCACTTCTTGTGGAGAATCCGATGATAAGGAAAAGAAAGAAAAGGTAGATCAAGAGAAAGAAAAATTGAAAAAATCAATAAAAGAGGCAGTAAAAAAAGGTAATGGGAAAATTACTGATGATCAAATTGATAAAATTGCTAATTATTATAGTAAAGACGGCAATAAATTTGAAAATTTAGTTAAAACAGAATTAACAAAATGTGGTTTATCTGATAGTGAAATTAAGGTTATTTGCCCAGATCAACCAAAAAAAAAGGATGTTAAGGTAAAAGTTTTTGCTAATAAAGTTAATGTTGGGGGTGATGAAGTTAATTTTAATGACTTAGAATCTTTGAAAAACTTTGTTTCTAGTTTAAAGAATAATAATGTAGAAGTTGAGGATGGTCCTTTAATTTTTGTTTTTGAAAATAATGAAATAAGTATTTGTGGTGGTAATAAAATTGCTTTTAATGAAGATTTGGTTAAAGTTTTTGTTGATTTGATGTCTTTTAGTAATTTATTTAAAAGTTTTGGTTTGGAAGTTAAGAAAGATAAAAAAGTTTATTTTGGTGATAAAGAAGTTCCAGAAGCTCTTTGTAAAAAAGGTAATTTTTGGAATTTAGTGAAGGGGTATACTGCTGTTTTTGGTGTCTCTGATAAAAATAAATTCTCAATTGATAATAATAATAATAATGTTGTAATTGATGATTTTGAAAGTGAATTGAAATATGATGAGGTTGTTAAAAGTGGTAAGGTTGATGGTGAGTGGAATAAAATTTTTAAGTTAAAAGCATAAAATTGAGAGTGGTTTTTTCTTTTAATTTGGATTGAGTGGTGTGGATAAGTGTGAGTCTTTAATTTCTTAAAATTTCTTTTTTATAATAATTCTTCTTTATTTAAGATCGTTAGTTCGTTATAAAATTTTTGTAATTGTATTTTTATCTATAATTTTATTTTAAAATTTCAAATATTATGAAAATGAGATCTCGAAAATATAATAGTAAATTCGTTACTGGATTATTTCAAAGTCTAGGTCTTGTTAGTTGTGTTTCTTTTTTGTCTTGTGGTAAAAATAAAAGTGAAAATGAAAATAATGCAGAGTTAGAAAAAATTGTATTGGATTTACAAAATAAAAAAATTTTTAATTCTAAAGCTGAAGTGGAGGCTTTTGGTAAAAAATTATTAAAACAGGGGGTGAAAAATATTAAAGATTTAAAAGTTGAACATTTTAAAAATGAGAAAGGGGTTAATTGGGAAAATGTTAATAAGTTATTTTATAAAAACGTTCCTTTAAGTCAACCTCACTCTACTACAAATAAACAACATCCTGTAAAACAGCAAGATATTCCTGATAATATAAATGCGCCTAAGGATGTGAGTAATCCTGTTGTTAAACATACAGAAACTCACTCTTCTAGTGATTTTTCAACTCCTAAATCTTCTAGTGGTAAATCTGCAACGTCAGAAGTTTCGGAGGAAAAGTCAGTAAGCACTGAAAAAAAAATTGTGTGTTCTTTTGGAGATGGTAAAGCTAAAATTGGTGAGGAAATTATCGATATTTCAAAAGATACTCTTGGTGATTTAAAAACGAAATTAAATGATTTGAAAGGTAAAGAAGTAGAGTGTGAAGCTGGTAAAAAATTTTCTTTAACTTGGGGAAAAAATGTTAATTGTTGTGGTAGTGACATTGTTTGTAATCAAGTAGATGTTTTTGAAAATATTTTATCTGTTTTGACTTGTTTGAAAACCTTAAATCTGTTTGAAGGGCAGAATATAACGATGATAATTGGTGAAACTAATAAGGTTTCTTTGGGGGCAAAAGTTTTTAATTCGCAAATTGTGCAGAATATAAAGTTTTGGAATGCTATTAAAGATAATTCTAGTTTGTTTGATTTTGGTTCTAAATTGTATA
>CAMEYY010000031.1 GCA_945947725.1 uncultured Cytophagales bacterium
GTTGTCAACGTTTATTCTTTAAAACATCAAAAATGGGTCCCTGTCTCTGGAGAAAAAGTTCACGCTCATTTATTTTCTACAACGATAAATAACGATAGATCATACGAAGAGATTTCTGATAAAACAGTAATAAGCGATTTAAATTTACAGATTCTGGATTTGAATAAGATGTCTAGTTTGAATAAGGAACAAGAAAATTATTCTTTTAACACTAAAGATGGTTTTATAAAATTCGAATTAGCTGGACCTGACAATGCTTTTGGACATTTTATTTATCCTAAACTTATCTCTGGGGTTGGTGTTGTGAAAAATAAATATCTGAAAAAGATGATTTTTAACGACTACAACGAGCCATACACTCCAATGATAAGAAACATAAGCATAGATTATTCTTCTTCTATAGAATATAAATTTGATAAACTCGCTGGTAAAGAAGATCCTTTCTTTTCTGTAACTAAGTTAAATTTCTTTGGAGGCTATAAAGAGATTTTCAAACATGATAGAATGACTTTATTCGACTTTGCTAAAAATGCTTATAGTTTGGTTCATGTCGGAATTAAAGATATCGTAGATGGAAAATATGTTTCTTTGTACGTGAGAATAGACGATACTAGTGTAAATTTGGATACTTATTCTCCACCTTCTTTCTGCTTCTTGAACGGAAACTTTATTTGTCCTTTAGATAAAGAAAATATTATCGAGGATGAAACTTTTGGTTTGAGAAAATCAGGAAAAATTTTGATAGAAATACCTAAAAACATAGAAAAAGGTACCTTGTTAGATAATAACATGTTTTGGTTCTCTATCTTGTTTGATAATACTAAAAACTTCTTACCGACAATTTTAGGTATTTACCTTAACCCAGTAAAAATCGTAAGAGCTTCTAAAAATTCCTCTTATTATATAAAACCTTATGTCTTGTCTAATATCATGGATTCTGGATATGAAAATTTATCTATAATTCAACCTTTTGAATCTTATGGAGGTAAAAATGCAGAAAATGAAAATGATCTTTATACAAGAATAAGTGAAAGATTACGACATAAAGATAGAGGAGTTACTGCTTGGGATTATGAACATTTGATTTTATCTAATTTTTCTCAGATATCGAAAGTAAAATGTTTTAATAATTCTGAAAATGGAGATGCTAATAATGTCACTATCGTTGTTTTAAATAAAATTGGGGAATATGCGGAAAATGGAAAAGTATTTCCTCAAGTAAGTCAAACAACATTGGAACAAATAAAAACTTTCATAGAAAGAAAAATTTCTCCTTTTGCTGAGGTTAAAGTTATTAATCCTGTGTATGAAAAAATACAATTCTGTTTTTACCTCAAGATAAAACCTAATTTTGCTAAAGAACAATGTATTCAATATTTGAATAATACTATCAAGTTCCATATTTCTCCTTGGCTTTATAGAAATAACAAAAAAGATGGAAAAGCTATTGAGATCGGTAAAGAAATTAATACCTCTGATATAATCAACTTCATCAATAGTCAAAATTATGTTGAAGGGATTAGTAATTTCGTCGCCTTGAAATATGAAAATGACAAGATCTCTGAGTTCATTCGTGAAACAAATATTATCAAACCAAAAAATAAATGGTCGATATTCTACACTTCACCAAAACAGATGATCCGTGTCGTTAATGAAAAAGATATCCTAACTTCTAAAACTTTAAAAGGTATTGATAATTTTGAAATTGAAAATGACTTTATCATTGGACCTATTGATTATGTTGATAATAAAAACTACAATATCGGAAATGTAGACGTTATTGAGGAAAACTCTATTGATGATTATTACCTCTCTATGCGTCTCTAAATTCTCTCTCTTTTTTTTTAATTCTTCATTTTATTTAAACACATTTTCAGACCTATGGTTAAAATTCATTATGGACATAAAAAAATTGTACTTATTGACTTTAGGTTTTATTCCAAATTTTTCTTTTGCTACGTCTGATAAATATCTTGTGGACGAAATTGTTGCCAATGTAGGAACTGAATCTATATTTCTCTCTGATTTAAACACTATCCTTTTGCAGTTGAAATATCAAAATGAAAATATATCTGAAAAACAAGTTATAGATCAACTCTTGCATAACGCTTCTTTAATTTCAAAAGGGAAGGAAAATTCTTTTATAGCTGAAAAAAAAATAATCAAAGATATGGTCAATGAAAGAATGAAGTCGATTTTGTCAAAATTTTATAATAATCCAAAATTGATTGAACAATATCTAGGCAAGAGACCTTGGGCTTTGAAAAAGGAGTTGGAAAAAAATTTAAAAGAACAATACCTTGTTGAAAAAGTACAAAATCAATTTTTAGAAGATTTTAGATGTACACATAAGGATATCGTTACGTTTTATGAAAAACTAAAAAACGAAAATAAAATTCCTACTGTTGAAGAATCTTTTGAAGCTTATGAACTTGTTTTATTTCCAGAAGAAGATCCTCAAATTTTGAATACAATGTTAGAAATAAGGAAGAAGATTGATGAGGGAGAAAATTTTATCGACCTTGTTAAAGAATATTCTCAAGATGAGGAATCTGTTGAAAATGATGGGGAATTAGGGTGGTTTAAAATTGGAGAATTGAAGGATGAATATGAAGGGGCTGCTTTATCTTTAAAACCAGGAGAAATATCGAAAATCGTAAAAACTGATGTTGGTTATCATATCATTCAACTTATTGAAGTCCGTAATGGAGAATTTAATTCACGTCATATTTTCCGTTTTTCTGCAAAAAAAGATGATTACGAATCCTTAGTTGATAAAGCTAACGAAATTAAAAATCAGATTTTAAGTCGTAAGATGAGTTGGAATGAAGCTATAAAAAAATTTTCTCATGATGACTCTGTAAAATCTAGTTTAGGAAGAATAAAAGATGATATTTCCAATGACGTTAAAAATTTACATCAAGGAGAAATTTCGGAGCCTATATCGTGTTTTGTCGATGATAAAAAGGCTGTTAAAATTATTTATTTAAGGAAAATCATTCCAGCACATCCTTTAAATCTTGATGATGACTACGAAAAAATTTCTTCTATGACAAAAAATTATTTAAGACAGCGTATTGTTCAGAAGAAGATTATAGATGTTGTAGATAAAACAGATATTAAGGTTGATCCAAATTTTGTAAAAGTTTCTTAATTATTAGATTTTTTTTATTTCAAAGAAAGATAAACTACGATTGTTTAAGTTCATCATATTCACGTTTACTGTAAACAGCGATATTTCTGAATTTTCTAAATCCAGTTCCAACAGGAATAAGTTTACCAGTGATAATATTTTCTTTAATACCGACAAGTTTATCAACAGAACCATTCAAGGCAGCATCAGTCAAGACGTTTGAAGTTTCCTGGAAAGAAGCGGCAGAGAGGAAGCTCTTAGTATTGATAGCAACGTTAGTGATACCACGGATAACTAATTTACCGACACACAATTCAGTATCACGGCATTCCATACCAATTTTACCAAAGAGATCGAGTTCGATATTAGCGTTTTTGAAATCATTTTTAGAAATAATATCACCAACTTTATATCGAGAAGATTCTCCACAGTTAGTAATAACAACTTTATCTCTCAAGAAATTATTTGTATCGACAAAATCATCCAAGAAAGCGTATTGTTTTAAAGTAAACTTACTATCACCGACTTTTTCGATTTCGACATACTTAAGCATCTGTTTAATAATAACCTCAAAATGTTTGTTATTGACGCTGATACCTTGAAGACGATAAACTTTTTGTAACTCATTAGCAAGATATTTACTTAACTCAACAAGTCCCTTAGCTTCGAGGATATTAGGTAAAACAATATCACCAGAGCAGATAGCTACACCGTGTTTAACAAAGTCTCCATTTTGAACGAAAATGTTTTTATTCAAAGGAATCATATGTTGTACGGTCAAATTTTCATCGACAGCAGAAGTTATCGTAATTTTTCTTGCAGTTTTAAACACATCACCGATAGTTACGAAACCATCAATTTTACTCAAAACAGCAGGATTTACAGAAGAACGTACTTCGAACAAGTCGACGACACGTGGCAATCCTCCAACGATATCTCCAGACACATCGATACTTCTAGGGATTTTCAGCAATATCTGTCCTCTTTTAACAGAGTCACCATCTTCAACGTAGAGGTGTGATTTTTCTGGAGCGTTGTAAATAGTTTTTTTATCAGAAGCTTCATCAGCAACAATAATATTACACACAACAGAATTCAATCTTTGTTCGACCATGACACGTTCTTTAACTCCGGTCATTGGGTTAACTTCAACTTTTGACGTAATACCATCTTCGATCTTACTAAACTTCACCACTCCGTCGATCTGACTCATGATAACAGCATTATAAGGATCCCAATCGCACAAGATACAATCTTCTTTAACAAGGTCACCATCGTTAACATAGACACTGGCCCCGTAAGGAATGTTGAAAGTAACGTATTCGATATTTGTCTTTTCGTGTAAGATTTTTATCGTTCCAAAATTATTTAAGCTGACTTTAATTTTTTTACCTGAAGCATCTTCTTTTTCAATAAAGTCAGTATTTTCAAACTTAACAATACCAAAGAAACCAGCTGTTATTTTTGATACAACAGAAGATCCAGTAGCAACTCCTCCTCCGTGGAACGTATTCAATGTTAACTGCAATCCTGGTTCTCCGATGGACTGAGCAGCGATAACACCGACAGCTTTACCCACTTCAGCTAATTTTCTTGTAGAAAGATCTCGACCATAACATTTAGCGCAAACACCATTTCTAGATTTACAAGTTATAACAGAACGAACTTTCACCTCGTTGATTCCTGCTTCTTCAATTATTTTAAGAGCTTTTTCATCAAATTCGGCTCCAACAGGAATAAGAACAGCACCTGTTCTATAATCGACAACATCTTCAGCACATGTTCTTCCCAAAATCAATTCTTGGAAGGAGACATTATATTTGTCGATACAATCAGATTTTTTGAAAGGAATGCAGCAAGTTGTATGACAATCATGTTCACAAATGATGATATCACAAGAAACATCAACAAGACGACGAGTCAAATAACCAGCGTTAGAAGTTTTCAAAGCAGTATCAGCCAATCCTTTACGACTACCGTGTGCAGAAATGAAATATTCGATAGGAGTCAATCCTTCTTTAAAGTTGGAGACGACAGGTGTTTCAATAATATCATTACCAGAATTATCATTTCCAGATCCTTTTGGTTTGAAGATAAGACCTTTTAAACCACAAAGCTGTCGTACCTGATCTCTAGATCCACGAGACCCAGAATCAATCATCATAAACACTGGGTTGAATCCATTTTTATCTTGCTCCAAGGTTTTCATCAAATCTCTAGAAATATCTAAAGAAGTTTTAACCCAAACGTCGATAGTCTGATTATACTTTTCATGCTCAGTGATGAATCCCATCATGTAATTATCTAAAATTTCTGTAGACTCAGTACGAGCATCGGAAATTAACTTATTCTTCGAACTAGGAATGATAATATCTTCAAGGTTAAAGCTCATTCCAGATTTGTAAGAATAATAAAAACCTAACTCTTTAATATCATCCAAAAATTTCACTACAGTCTTAAACTCAACTTGATTACAGAGATCAACGATAAGTTTTCTAATTTTTTTGTTTGTTAAAATCTCATTAACGTATCCAACAGATTTAGGTAAGTACTGATTAAAAATTACACGTCCAGCAGTTGTATCAATAATTTCTCTATATTGTGTTTTTTCGTTAGATATGAGTAATTTTATCTTTGCTTGAAGATCCAACTTTTTATTATTAACAGCAGCAACAACTTCATCGGCATTACTGAAGTACAAACCTTCTCCTAAAACTTTATAATTTGGAGTACTATTTTTTTCTTTTGTCAGATAATACAAACCAAAGACAATATCTTGAGCAGGATACATTGTAGGTTCACCGTTTGCATCAGACAAGATATTGTGAGCAGAAAGCATCAAAATAGAAGCTTCAGTAATAGCATTTAAACTCAAAGGAATGTAAATACCCATCTGATCTCCATCGAAGTCAGCATTAAATCCAGAACAAACCAAAGGATGCAACTGTATACTTTCAAACTCAATCAATTTTGGTTGGAAAGCACGGATATTGAATTTATGCAAAGTTGGGGCACGGTTAAGCAACACAGGATGTCCGACGATGATATTTTTCAAGATTTCGAAGACGATAGGATTTTTCTCCTTGATAATATTCTTCGCTGTCTTTATCGTAGTGGCTATCCCTCTTTCAATTAAACGACGGATGACAAAAGGAGTAAATAATTCCAATGCCATATCTTTCGACAAACCACATTCGTACAATTTCAAACGAGGGTTTACGGTAATAACAGAACGACCAGAATAGTCGACACGTTTACCAAGAAGGTTTTGTCTGAAACGTCCTTGTTTTCCTTTGATGATATCAGTCAAAGATTTTAAAGCACGATTTTCAATGCTATCATTTTTACTTGAACTTTGAGTATTGTCAATCAACTTATCAACCGCTTCTTGCAACATTCTCTTTTCGTTATTCAAGATGATTCTCGGAGCTTTAATATTTATCAAACGTTTTAAACGGTTGTTACGAATGATAACCCTTCTGTAAAGATCGTTCAAATCTGAAGTAGCAAATTTTCCTCCATTGATAACGACGATAGGTCTAAGTTCTGGTGGGATAACAGGTAAAACGTGTAAAACAGCCCATTCAGGTTTATTATTACAACGAACTTGAGATTCGAGGATAGATTTTACAATACCTATTCTTGTAACCAAATTAGAATCAGCGTTACTGCTGTTATTGATTTGTGTAGTAAGGTCATCACACAATTTTTGCAAGTCCAAGTTTTTCAAAAGAGTTTCCACGGCTTCAGCCCCGGTCAAGATGATTACTTGATTTGGATCAGAGTCAGGAAGATCTTCATTTTCCATTGGGACAGTGCTCATGATTTGATCGTAAGTCTGTTCATCGAAAATTTCTCTTACACTCAAACCATCTTTCTCTTTTATTCCTGGTTGAATAACGATGTAATATTCGTAATAAATAATTTTTTCCAGCTTATTCAATGGAATACCTAAAAGACTTCCTATTCTACTTGGTATCAACTTAAAAAACCAAGGATGAACGACAGGAACTGTTAAACATATGTGTCCAAATCTTTCACGACGAACATTTCGCGAAGTAACCTCAACTCCACAACGATCACAGATAACACCACGGTAACGAATATGTTTATATTTTCCACAGAAACATTCCCAGTTCTTTGTTGGACCGAAAATTCTCTCACAAAAAAGTCCGTTAGGTTCAGGACGATAAGTCTTATAGTTTATTGTTTCCGATTGAGTAACTTCACCAAAAGAATTTTTTAAAATATAATCCGACGAAGCTAAGCTTATACTAACTTCAGAAAAATTTGAAGCGTTGTAAGTATTTTTGTAATTGTTTTTAATAATCATAAAATTTTTAACGTAAAGAAATATTCAAAGCCAAACCTTTTAACTCTCTAATCAACACAAGGAACGCCTCAGGGATACCTGGTTCAGGTAATCGATCACCATTAACAATAGCTTCGTATGTTAAAGTTCTTCCAATAACATCATCAGATTTTACAGTTAACATTTCTTGCACCAAATAGGCAGCTCCAAAAGCTTCAAGAGCCCACACCTCCATTTCACCAAGACGCTGACCTCCGAATTGTGAACGACCACTCAATGGCTGCTGAGTAATTGCAGAGTAAGAACCTATAGATCTAGCATGATATTTATCATCAACAAGGTGGTTCAATTTCAAAATATACATTACCCCGACAGTACTCTTCGTGTCGAATTTTTCTCCAGTGAAACCATCGTACAACTGAGTTAAACCACATTGAGGTAAACCAGCACTCTCCAATTTTTTGTTTATATCATCCAAATTATAACCAGCAAAGATAGGAGTAGCATATTTTTCACCCAACACTTTTCCTGCCCATCCTAATAATGTTTCATACAACTGTCCAAGGTTCATACGAGAAGGAACTCCAAGTGGTGTTAAAACTATATCTACAGGAGTACCATCACTCAAGAATGGCATATCCTCTTGTTTTAAAATTTTAGACACAACCCCCTTATTTCCATGACGTCCAGAAAGTTTATCTCCAACTTTAATTTTACTTTTACTCGCTATATTGACACTTGCCATTTTCAAAACTCCATCAGGTAATTTATCTCCGTTGACAAGAGCTAAAAGTCTTTTATTAAAGTCATCAACAATGTTGTTTTCTTCTATTATTGTTTTCTGAATCAATTTTTCAACAAATTCATTTGTTTTTAAATCATCTGTCCAATCATAACGAACAAGTGTGCTAATATGGACAAAACAATCTAGATCAACTAATCTAGCTTTTCTATCTCGACATAAAATTTTCTTTGCTAAAACATTTTTAGAGAAAACAGTTCCTGATTCAGCTAAAACAATACCAGTCTTTGTATAAATTCCATTTGTCTTTTTGCCTTCAAGCAAGGTATTAAATTTTTCTATCGCTGCATCACACAACTTGTCCAATTTACCATTACACTCAGCTTTCAACTGTTCTGTTTCTACTTTTAACCTTTCTCTCAAATTCTTCGATTTTTTAGGTCTTTGTAAAATATTTGCTCCAACGACAGTCCCTTTGGTAAATGGAGGAAGACGTAAAGATGCATCCTTAGTTTCACATGTCTTATTTCCAAAAATAGATCTCAAAAGTTTTTCTTCTGGAGAAGAATCACTAACCCCTCGAGGAACAACCTTTCCAATAATAATATCTCCTTCTTTAACTTTCGTTCCTTCCAAAATTAAACCATCATTATCCAAAGAAACTAATTCCTTTTGATTGACACTCTGAATATCTT
>CAMEYY010000032.1 GCA_945947725.1 uncultured Cytophagales bacterium
TTTTTTTGAAGCATCATCAGTTTTAACAACTTTTTTTGAAGCATCATCAGTTTTAACAACTTTTTTTGAAGCATCATCAGTTTTAACAACTTTTTCCGACACGGTTGTACTTTTATTAGTCACAGATTTTTCATCATTTTTATTTTCAGATTCTAAATCTTTAGACTTCAAATTTTTATCTTTTTTTTCGACGTCCTTTTTACCAGCATTATTGGTAATTTTTTTTACAGGAGTCTTAGGTTTTGCATTGTTTTTTTTAACCACTTGTTTGGTTGTAGGAGTCTTCTTTGCATCAGCGCAATAGGAGGTATTAGGAACAGAGAGACCCAATAAACAAGCCAAAAAAGGAGAGAATTTAAAACTATATAATTTCATATAAGTATAATATATCGGAAAAAGCAGAATTAAGCGACATTAACTGAAACAGGAATATTTTTAATAACCATAGCCCCAGCTTCAAATACACCTTCTTCCTCATTTTTACAGTTAATACGGACAACATTTTTAACTTCGATCAAAATACGATCAGCTTGATACAAGACCATCTTTTCATTTCCAGAGAAAGTAAAAGAATTTTGATCTTCAATATTTTTTGTAAATAAAGCATTTGTTCCTTTAATAGCAGAAACAGCCCATCTTGTCACTTTATATTTTGAATCTTTTGGTAAGAAACTCGCAAAACTTTCATCAGGAGTAATCTTAATTGAAAGATTCTTGATAATATCAGGATTAACACCTTTTTTCTCGTCTACAAATTTATTATTTGCTAAGACAGAAATTTGAGGAATAGGAACTTTTCTAACAGGATACTCAACATTTCCAAGTAAAATAGGACCATTAAATACTTGCAAGACGACTTTAGCATCTTTCAAATTTTTAAATTCATTTGAAGGTATGATAGTTACCATTTCCTTATTTTTTTGATCACGAATAACCTCACCTCCAGTAACTTTAAAAGTTGGAGAATAGTTTGGACCTAAAGCAGAACATTTAACAATCATTTCATTACCGCAGTTTTTATACAAAGCAGAAACAGCTCCAGCTTGAATATCCAAACTTGGTTTAACGATTTTGTATTCAAAAAATTTATCAGTAACAATTTCTTCTCCAGTAGCAGGATTTAACTGTTTAATAGTAGCTTTAATTTTCTGTAAAGAAACACCATTACTATCAAATTTAACATTGGAAGGGGTTGGTAAAGAAACATCACCAATTCCATCTTTAGAAACTTTAATCTCTTTTCCATCAATAAACATTTTAGGGATGATAGCACTAGAAGAAGCCCCAAGGAATAAATCAGCTTTATAATTCATTCCAGCAACCACCATGTTAGAATCAGAAGTTAATAAAGGTCTAACAATATCAAATTTCAATTGATCAGCCCCAACCGATCCAGACAAAATATCGATAATATCAGAGCAAGCAGAAATTAAATTTGATTGATAACCAGAAATTGTCGACATTGCGGCCACCAAAGGAACGTGATTATCAAAATTTAAAATACCATAAGGTTTGTCAGACTGATTAGGATCATCACAAAAATAAGGATCATGTTCTCCATCAACAGCGATATGTTCAAAATGTAAACCAGATAAAGTGTTTAGATAGTCAGTATGATTATTAACTAAATCTTTAAGACGATCAGCATTTTTATCTTTGATCATGTATTTTACAACAGCATGATCATTTTTACCATCTTTAGGTTTTTTAGGATTTTTCTTATCCCACCCACCGGTCATGTTTACCATGTCCAGTTTCATCTGCGTTAAAGCCTCACAAACTTCTGTAGTTTTTTTTAAAGCATCTTCCGCATTTTTTAATTTTTCAACATCCACAGCTTTATTTCCTGAATCAGAAACAGCTTTGTGCATGTGATCTAATTTAGCATTACAATACTTAAAACTCTTTTCTGTGGTAGCTTCAAGATTTGCATTAATCACTCCGTATTTATCAAGAACAACAGTACTAACGTTCAAAGCTAACATAGCAGTGAGCATGAGGTACATCATGTTGATCATCTGCTGCCTTGGACTAAGTTTTTCAGAAGACATATTTTTTATAAAAAAAATCGAAACAAAAACTATCCTCTCAATGCCCTAAGAACATTATCGTAAGACTTACTCAATTCAGTTATTTTTGAACTTAAAGCACTTAAACCTTCACAACATTCAGCAGTTTTACTCTCCATCTTTTGAATAAAACCATCTTGACCTTCAAATTTTCCAAAGCAACCATTGATCTTTTCCAAAGCAGAACTCATATTTTCACTTAATTCAGAGACACGTCCCATGGAAACATTAACTTTATTGAAGTTTTCAGCGAAACTATTCCAATCGACAGTAGTTTTAGCAAAATTCCCCATTTCAGAACATAAATGAGAAAGATTTGTAATACCATTTCCTAATTTATTCAAAGAATCTTGATCGACATTACATTTTTCAAGCAGACTACTCAAACTATCACCGTTAACAGCGTTATTTCCACCACCACAACTCATATTTTTTTGAGATAAAAAAGGAGCAGGTAAATTACCGTAATTAATAACTCCTTTTTCGTTAGTGATACCGTGTTCAAAAGCATAATCTTTATCAAGTTGAGGGAAAACAATGGACCAATCGAATTCTTTTGCAGGTTTTTCAAAAGCAGATATAAAGAAAATAAAAGCTTCTGTCGATAATCCAGCTCCCAACATAAATGCACCTCCCGGTAAACTCAACAATTTAAACATTGCCCCCATAATAGCAACGGCAGCACCAAAACCGTATACTTTAGGCATTATCTTAGTAGAAAAAGTCTCTGAGAAAGAGATAGGACGTTTATTTTTTTTTGTGTTATTATACGCACTTTTATTACTACTATTACTATTTTGCATGTTTTGATTTTTAATTTCTGACATAATATAAATTTAAGAATTTTTTACGTTATAGAATTATACGATGGAAAGAAATGATAAACAATTGTAGTGAATATTTTTGAATAGAATGAAAATATAAAGATTTTTATTCATTCTTTTTCGAAACAGAATTGAAAGTTCGTGGATTTTTACTTTCAGGACAAGACATAACACATCTAAAACCTAAATCTCCACGAGCATTATCTTTATGTTCTGTATCAATATTTCCTATTTGAAGTTCTCGTGCTGGAGAATGAAAACTACCCCCAACAACAATTTTTATAGGATTCTCATCGTCAATACAAATAGGATCAAAAGGAACACAGTTACTAAAGAAACTCAAAGAATAAGCATCATTCACCCATTCTTTCACATTCCCCCCCATATCATATAAACCAAAATTATTTGGTTCATACGCATCAACAGGAGAGACGAAAGCAATTCCTCTTCCATTATCACTATAATCCCCATTTGCAGTCTTAAAATTTTGTCTTAAATTTCCATTTTCATCTCTAACATACATTCCTCCCCAAGAATAAACATTGCACCATTCAATACCACCATTTGAAGCGTACATCCACTGAGTATAACTAGGCAAACAGAAGTTAGGATATGTATCTTTATCATTATCGACACAAAATTCGTTCAAATATAAACTTCTCCATTTAGCGAAATTAACAGCATTTTCATAAGTAACACAAACAACAGGATAATTATCGTAATCGCTACTATTGTAATAATTTTCTACATAAGTATCGGCCATGCTATTATCAAAATCCCTTTTAAACAAAGCCATATTTGGGATTGATTCGTTAATAAACTCTTCTGTTAAATTCTTTTCCAAAGAAATTTTCAACTTGTAGTAATTTATTGTATTGTTGTTGATTTTAATTTTTGGCATTTCCTTCAAACTCATATTTTTCAACTCCAACAACTTATCCTGTAAAATTGTGATATATTTACGATAATCTGCATTTGTTACTTCGGTTTTATCCATGTAAAAATCGCTGATAGTCACTTTTCTATAAGGAACAGGATTATGAAAAATATCTTTACATGCTCTACCTACTGTAAAAACTCCACCCTTAATCTTCACCATTCCAGTTGGAATAGGATTTACTTTTACAATCTTTTTATTTTTTATATCACTTACTCGATCTCTTTTTATATTTCCAAAATCAACTTTCCTTGGGCCTTTGAACGAAGGAGCAATAGAATCAAAAGATGTACTTTTAGAATTTGAACTTCTATTGCTTTTCTTTTCATTTTTTTCACCAGATAAAACATTCTGAGACTCATAGTCTACGTCTTTATCTTTCGCTGATGTTAAACCATAAAAAGAACTGCAACAAGCAAATAAAACTAAAACACGTTTAGAAATTTTTTTCATAATAAAAAATCTGTCACAAAAAAGAAAAGTATAAATAAAGTTACAAAGAAACGATGTTATAAAAAAGAATACTAGATATTTGGTATCTTATCGTTTTTTTTCTTCTCGAAAATGATTTTTTCAAAATCAATAGGGTTTTCACAAATTTCCTTTTCTAAAGCAAACTCAATAATCCCCTTTACATCTGTGAAAAAATGAAAATCAATGTCCTCTATATATTCTTTTTTTATATCTTTCACATCCTTTTCATTATCCTTACACATCAAAATCGTCGTTATACCTGCCCTCTTCGCTGCCAAAATCTTTTCTTTTATACCACCAACAGGTAAAACTTTCCCTCTCAAACAAAGCTCACCTGTCATTGCCAAATTATTTTTAACTTTCCTCTGGGTAAACAAAGACGCCAAAGTCGTAAATAAAGTTATCCCTGCAGAAGGACCATCTTTCGGAGTCGCTCCATCCGGAACATGGATATGAACATCAAACAAATTGAAAACTTCCTTATTAATCTTCAATTCTTCATGATGAGCCTTCAAATATGTAAAAGCTATCAATGCAGACTCCTTCATAACATCCCCCAATTTCCCTGATAATGATAATTTCCCTGTCCCCGGAACTAAAGTAGATTCAATAAATAAAATATCACCACCAACTGGAGTCCAAGCTAAACCAATAGCCACACCAGGAATTTGCATTTTTTGACATAAATCTTTTTCAAATTTTTCAACTCCCAACAACTTAACAACCTCGTCAACGGAAATATTCTTATCAAATTTCTCTTCTTTTACAACCTTAACAACAATCTTCCTAATCAAAGTCGCTATCTGACGATTAAGTTCACGAACACCAGACTCTCTCGTGTAATTTTCAATGATTTTTGAAATAGCATCATCACCAAAACTAACTTGTCGAGCCTTTAATCCATGATCTTTCAACTGTTTAGGAACTAAATATTTTTTTGCAATGTTAATTTTCTCTTCAACAGTATATCCACTCATTTCAATAAGTTCCATTCTATCTAAAAGAGGTGAAGGTATGGTATCTAATCTATTTGCCGTTGCAATGAACATTACTTTTGATAAATCATAAGGAGTCTCTAAAAAATGATCGACAAATTTATTATTCTGTTCAGGATCTAAAACTTCCAATAAGGCTGCAGCAGGATCTCCATGCGAACTTCCCATTTTATCAATCTCATCTAAAACAAAAACAGGATTTGAAGTTTTAGCTATATTCAAACCTTTTATAATTTTCCCTGGCATCGCCCCAATATATGTTTTTCTATGTCCTCGAATCTCAGCTTCATCTTGTATTCCTCCCAATGCAACTTTAACATATTTCCTATTTAAAGCTTTAGCTATCGATCGACATAAAGATGTTTTTCCAATTCCTGGAGCACCAAAAAGACATAAAATTTGTCCTTTCAAAGGATCCTTTTTCAATTGTAAAGTTGCTAAATGTTCTAAAATCCTCTCTTTAATCTTCTCCATTCCATAATGATCTTCATCTAAAATTTTCTCAGCTTTCTTGATGTCTAAACTCTCATTAGAAAAAATTTCCCATGGTAAATCCAACATTAACTCACAATGATTTATCAAAACAGAATAATCGGAACTATTTGGTGATAATTTTTCAGCTTTACTCAAATTTTTTAAGAAAAATTCCTTTGTTGATGTTGACCATTTTTTCTTTTCCCCTTTCTTACGTAAAGTATCTATTTCATTATCTTCAAATCCCTCACCTATTTCCTCTTTTAATGAATTGATTTGTTGTTTTATATAAAATTCCTTTTGAGACTGATTTATCGAACCTTGTACTTTGTCTTGAATTTTCTTTTTCAATTCCGCAATCTCAACTTCTTTTGTTAAAAATTTTAAAATGATATTAGCACGTTTAACACAATCTTTTGCTTCCAGAATCTTTTGTTTTGTATCCTTTTCAATATTTAATCCTGAGGATAAAAGGTATGTATAAAAACTAAGATTATTGTCTTTTGTCAAAATAACTTTAACTTCATTGGGAATACTAGGAAAAATATCAACAAGTCGTGTTGTAACATCTTTTATAGCTTGAACCATCGCCGTATAAGTTGCCGAAGAAGTATCGACTTTAGGTTCTTTTAAAATTTTTATATCAGCAAAAATTTTTCCATTTTCATCCTCATGAGAACTTATTATTTCAAATTTTCTCGTTCCTTTCAATAACATCTGATTGTTGCCTTGAATTTTGAAATATTTTAAAGCATTAGCTAAAGTTCCAATCTTATGAAATGTTTTATTTTTACGCAAAACAACACCAAAACTCTTTGAATTATTTTCAAATTCCTTCAATATACTGTTATCCTGATTTTTATTTACTTCCAAAGCCATAAAGACATGCGGAAATAAAACAGCATTACTTACGAATAAAGGAACATCTTTTATAATTTCTTCACTTTCATCGTTATCTTCTTCAGAATAAAAATCATCAACAGAATTATTAGAAAGTAAAAATTTTAAAAAGTCTATAGAAAAAATTATATCACCAAAAATTGAAGATTCGCTCATTTAATAAAGTTTTTAAAATAAATGAATAACATCATTATATGTACAATACAACAGTAAAAACAACAATAATGCCATGCCTGCCTGTTGAATTTTTATAAGGTACTTTTCTTTTATTTTACGACCTATCACACACTCAACTAAAATCAAAAAAGCATGTCCTCCATCTAACGCAGGAATAGGTAAAATATTCATCAAACCGAGACAAAGAGAGATTACCGCTATAATATTCCAGAAAAAAGACCAATCATGACTCTGTGTAAAAACTTTAACAATACCAATTGGACCAGAAAGATTCTCCTTCGCTGATAATTTCCCCGTAATCAATCCCCATATTCCTAAAAGATTCATCTTAACAATTCCATATGCTTTCTGTGTGCCTAAAATTATAGATTCAAAAAATGAAAATTTCTTAAAAGTGACTTTCAACAAACTATTAACCTCGATTCCTAATTTTCCAGTTTTATCTACTTCGACCTGACTAACAATCTCTTCTCCTGTATGTAAAAATTTTATTTCAACTACTTTACCTCGATTTTTCTCTAATTCTCGCTGTAAATCATTAAAAAAAGAAATTTCCACTCCACCAATAGACACGATCTTATCCCCCGCAACAATAGGTAAATTTTTATTAACTACATTTTTAATTTCAAAAGGAACACGAGGAACGATACACTGTAGATATTGAGCTATTTGATCTTTGTTTTGAGTAAGTAAAAAATCAAAAAAGTTCTCCTTATTTAATATCACTTCTCGTTTTTCTCCTTGATTTTCAACAACTAAAGTCGTTGCTTTTCCTGTTTCGATAAATTTCGTTGTATCAAATACTTCTCTAAAATCTTCAAAATCTTTTCCGTTTATACTCAAAATTTTATCTCCATCATGGAAACCTAATTTTCTACCAACTTCCGTCGTCGTAATTCCATATTTATTAACTTCATCTTTAGAAATAAAACTCGTTCCAGAAGAGAAAGTAAGAAAAATATAAATACCTATTCCCAAGATAAAATTCATAATAACTCCTCCCAAAATTACTAGAATTCTTTGCCATGCCGGTTTTGCACGAAATTCATAAGGTTCAGGTTTTGTTTCTTCTTTTCCTTCCTCGAAAGCAGAAGATTCATCTACCATTCCAGAAATAGTAACATATCCACCAAAAGGCATCGCACCAATACCGTACTCGGTTTCTCCTATTTTCTTTTTTAAAATTTTTGGAGGGAAACCTAAAGTAAAAGCTTCGACACGCATTCCAAATAATTTTGCCATCAACATATGCCCCAACTCATGAAGTCCAACAATGATTGTCATCCCCAATGCAACTTGCAAAATTGTTATAATTATCGACATATGTTTAATATATCCAATGAGATTTTTTATGGTTATAGATATCGTTAATAAATCAAAACATACTCTTCCTTCCATCGCAACGCCTGGGTCTGCAGGTCTTGACTTGAAAGCAAACTTAGATCAAGATATATGTATAAAACCTTTAGAAAGAGTTGCTATTCCAACTGGCTTATTCATAAGTATTCCACGAGGCTATGAAGGACAAATACGTTCAAGAAGTGGTCTTTCTTTCAATCATGGAATCATAGTCATAAATGCCCCAGGTACTATCGACTCAGATTACCGAGGTGAGTTGAAAATTTTATTAATAAACCTTTCTAATGAAGATTATACTGTACACGATGGTGATAGAGTTGCTCAACTTGTGATAAGTGCTTATACTGTCCC
>CAMEYY010000033.1 GCA_945947725.1 uncultured Cytophagales bacterium
GAGAAGTTGAAAACTAATGGTTTCATTGATGATAACGTGGATTATATCAGGGTTGAATTCGATGATTGGGACAAAGTCGACTGTAAGTATGGAAGCTTTGTTAATGTGAAAGTTCTTGCAATGTTTACTGAAACACGTGAAGGTATGAACAGGTCGAGACCCATAGATTATGTTCATATCTGCGAAATAGGAGGTATACATTTATGGTTGAATGTTGGCAAGAAATTTAATCTTGACTGTAAATATTGGTCATCAACGAGACGATCTCTGAAAACGATAGATATATTCTTAAAGAGTAGAAAAGAATTTGTCGCTAAAGATGGAACTATAAGAGCATACTATGACATGTACGAACGTATTTTAGCAGACCCTAAAGATAAAGAGCTCCACAGGTTGCAAAAGTTACGAGCAGAAGGAGAGAAGGAATATATAAATAACTTATGCACTAAATGTAATGTTGAAACAGATGAAGAATCAGAAGATGACGACATATATCTCAACTGAAAAACGAAACAGATTTCTTTTTGACCTAAAAATAAAGTTAGTTTTAAAAATATTTTTAAATTTTAACAATATAGAAATGGAACAAAAGATGGATCAAGGAATGGAACCAAAAGTTGAACAACAGTCAGAAACACAAACCCCAACAATAACTGAACAGCCAGTAAAGAAAACAAGAGGTCGCAAACCAAAGTATCACACTCCTGAAGAAAAAGCTGAAGCACAAAGGATACAATCCCTGAAGTATTACTACCGCCAGAAAGCGAAGTTAGAAATGTTAAAAGAAAAGGCAACACCAATTAATCCAGCAGAGACCGCAGTAGTTGAAGTTAAAGTTTCATCCATCAGTCCTAAACTCGGTAAGATAGAAGAGGTTGTAAGGTATAAGGTACTCATAAATGGCGAATTAGTGAAGATTCAGGAATAAAATTCGTTATTTTTGGGAAAGAGGGGGTGATACAAAACTAAGTAATTTTTATAAAAATTTTATTTTTAATTTATATAAAAATATGGAGTTCGTCGATGCAATAAGACATTTAAGCCCGGATGAATTGAAGAGAATTATTAAGACAGATGATGAATTTCCTCTTAGCGATAATGTTGAAAGTAATATATACACAGTTGCAGACATGTTGGAGGAGTATGGAGCGGATCCAAAAGTGGAAAATAATAGGAAAGCAATACTTGATTTCTTCATTGTTGAGGAAGATAAAAAGACATTTCATGATGAAATTAGAGAGAAAGCAATGACTGATAGACAGAAAGCTATCGAGAAGTTAGAACGTCAACGTGCAAAAATAGAGAGTGAACTTTTTAAATTACGACAAGAGGAAAAGGAATGGGAAGAACAATATAATAATGCCAATAAGGATAACAGTTGGGAAATGTATTACGAAAACAACAATAACGAAAACAAAGAAGAAATGAAACACGGTGGCGAGATCACATTTTACGAAGACAAGATAGATCAGAGAATGAAAATGTTATACGAAAAACCATTTTCAACAGAAATCCCATTCTTTGATTTCACAGATAGTGAGAAAGAGAAGATAGGACCAAAACTGAAGGAATGGTTCGAAAAAGTAATTAAACAATATATGGGTAAAAAGATTCTTGTCGTGTATGTTATAAATGGAGAGATAAAGAGGTTCCCAATACAGGAAGAATTAAAGAGACTTGAAAATATGTTTTCGGGTGATTATACATTTCATGTTGAACATATGCCTTCCGGTATTAAAAGTGGTGATGATACCCCACTATATATTTCATTTATTGATAATATGTGGTTCGAATTTTATAATGAAAACACGAAGTGCGAATCTTCACTTCGTTCAGTTCATAATGACGGTTTCTTCCCACGAAAGCTATCAGGACTTTATAAACACATGGCACCATTTCTGAGGAAGTATCAGATCTACGACACATATTTAGATGAAAAGAAGAATGTAAAGCCTGATTGTTTGATGCCATGCTTCATTCATTGTTTGGAACAGAAAGGATTCAGTGAAGAGCTCATAGATGATGTAATGGGTTTTATAGGATACAGTAGAACAGTATCGAGGAATGATTTCTCCACAATTGCCGACATGTTTGGTATCAGAATACATCTTAGAATCTTTAATGAAAACAAAGGATGGATAGATAATGGTAATCAAAATACTAATGGATGGTATGGACCCACTGATGGGAAAGAAATATATCTCGCTGAATATTTGAATCATGTGTTCATCGATGAAGAGTTACCCATTAACCTTTACGCTATTAGACATTGGACAGAGGTGTGGGCTTATTGTTCTAAACATGGGTGGGATGTTTCAAAAATGTTAAAGGTATATACGTTTATAAATGGTATTGCTAAGACTAACACAAAGAAAGCACACGCAAGAAGCTTAGATGTCATTGTTGCCATTCATCAATCAGGAGGATTTGAAGAGATCAATGCCAAAGATGAGGATGTAGAAAAGGCTAATATCTTTCTTTATCATATGTTAACACCAGATCCTGAACCACGTATTGTTAAACAAGCATTCGAAACGAGGAGGATTGAAATGAAGTCATTAGGTCAGGAATTAGAGGGAGATGTATTTTATGGTGACTTTGAAACATGTAAGAAGAAAGTAACTGGCGTAAAGAACGTTTCCCATGAAGCTATACCATTTATGTTATGTATTCAAGACAGATATGGTAAAGTGAAGAGAACATACATAGGTAAAAAATGTGTTGAACAGTTCTTGCACGAAGTTCCTGATAAGGCATTAGTGTACTTCCATAACTTCGGCTTTGATGGAAACTTCTTCATGAAATACGGTAAAGGTACAGTAATTAAGAAAGGATCAAAGAATATGTCTATGGAGGTCAGATATGAAAACAAGACAATCAGTTTTAGAGATAGCTATTCAATGTTCAGTAAAGCCTTAAAACAGTTCCCAGCAGCATTTCCTGATGCATTCAAGGGTACAGATATTAAGAAAGAAGTGTTTCCTTATGATTATTACACTTATGAGAGGATTTATGGAACATTTAATACTGGAAACATTAACGACGCCATTAAAGAAGGACATTTATCTCCCACTGATGCCCAACAATTCAGGGAGAACATAAAGATGACTAATTCTGAAATAGATGATGAACACTTTGATATGATTAAATACTGTGATTTCTATTGTACTCAGGATGTGAATGTGTTAAGAGTTGGCTTTAATGCATTCAGAGATGCAGCACTTAATGACCCGATTCGTTTAGATGTCTTTGACTTCTTAACTCTTCCAGCATTAGCGAATGCATACATGCAACGCCAGGTCTTCATGCCTAATGGGAACATTTACGAGCTCAGTGGTAATGTCCAACAATACATTCAGAAGTGTGTTTACGGTGGAAGGTGCATGACTGCAAATAACAAACGTTATATTGTGAAGGATAAATTAGATGACTTCGATGCTTGCTCTCTTTATCCATCAGCAATGAATAGAATGTTTACTGTTGAAGGAATACCTGAATATTATGAACACACTTCTGATGAGGTATATAATAAAGATCATTTACCGGATATATTAATCCATGCATTCGATGAAGACCAAACTGAGCCCACAAAGGATAAATATATTTCTCAGTTCTTTGTTGACATACATATAACAAATGTTGGGATAAAGAGAAGTTTCCCATTAATTGTGAAAAGAGAGACTAACAAACAAACTAACTGTAATGAGTGCGTTGACATGACAGTAGACATGCTAACATTACAAGATCTTATTCGCTTCCACGACATTTCTTTTACCATGTCTGACGGATATGTGATGAAAGGAAGGAGGGATCATAGAATTAGAAATGAGATACAGAAACTCTTTAACTTACGTGCTGAATATAAGAAGAATAAGAATCCAACCCAGGAAATCATTAAGCTCATTATGAACTCAGCTTATGGAAAAACAATTCAGAAACCAATCAAGTCATATCTTCAATTTGTATCAGAGAATGATTATCATAAGTTTGTCATTGATCGATATCAACAAATAATTAGGATTGATGATGTTGAAGAAAAGGGTCTTAAACTATGTGAACTCAAAAAGAGGCTATCTCGACAATTTAATAATGTTGTCTTCGGTGTAACAGTTCTTTCAATGTCAAAGAGGATCATGAATGAGGTCATGACTCTCGCAGAAGATTTAGACATTAACATTTACTATCAAGATACCGATTCTATGCATATTGACCACGATAAAGTTCCTCTCCTCGATCAAGAATTCGAAAAGTTATACGGTCGTAAGCTCATTGGCGAGAATAAGATGGGTTGTTTTCATAACGACTTTGATGAGCTCAAAGATGCATACGCTACTCTCCACATAAGTTTAGGGAAGAAAATGTACTACGATAAATTGGAGAATGATGAGGGCAAGACTGCAGAACATTATAGGTTAAAAGGTATCCCACAAGATGCTATCAGAAGAACTGCTGACAAATACTTTAACGGTTCTGTGCAAAAGTTATATATGTTCCTCTTCGAAGGTAATGAGTTAGCATTTGACCTTTTGGATGGAAGAGTCTCGTTTAAGTTCTTAAGAAGTGGGCAAGTTCAATACATCGATAACTTCAAAAGGAATGTTAAAGCCACAAGTGAAAAATAAAGAGACCATCATTTCTTTTTATCATTCATGATGGAATTAGAAAACAAATTTGGTACTGATTCTTAGATCCTGCAACTTCTTCATCACTGATGGGTAATCATACTTTAAGCTCTTAGTCTCATTACCACGCATCACATAAATGGTGTGTATCTTTCTGTAAGTATTGGTTGTAAAACATCCCTGTCCTATATCCTCTGAATCAATTTGAACCTCATCAGCGTCACAAAGAAGTTTTATAATCTTTTCCAATACTGTATCGTCAGCTATGATGTATCTATTTACAATTAATGGGTTAGATTGAAGAATTTTAATAATGAGTTTCAGAACTTCATTCTCTCTTTGTAACGCTTCTATTTCCTCATCCTTTCCTTCAGTTATGGATCCATTCTTTACTTCTTCTTCCCCATATGTTACTACTACATCCCTCGTTGATGACATGCTGTTTGTGTCTCCAACATGAACATTAGTTACTGGCTTAACGTCAACGTTTATCGTATCTGTCTTCTTCGATGTTGATAAGTTAATCATCGCGCTCATAACCTTTTCATAGATGATAAAAATACGAATTCATTGGCTCATTTGCTCCAAAAACTTCGATATGTTGGTTATCTCATTAGTGAGATCCTTTACTTGTTCCTCTAATGCTCTCATTCGTGATTCAATATCATTTTTACCCTCTTCTACTCCTTCAACCTCTGATCGTTTATAATAGTCTTTAACGAGAATTAGCTCTTCCTCATCTGTTCCTTTCTTAGTTATCCTTATTCTGTACCCAGGAATTTTAAAAGTTCTGTTGAGCTTCATGGTGGACAATCCTTTTAACTCACTCTCGTGTTCTCTGTAGTAAATAGTGAATTCATCGGTGGTTTTAAATGTCCTTACTTCCTCTTTATATGGTTCCTTAACTGTGATCGGTTCATATTTCATTCTAAACTGTTTGTTCATTTCTTATTCGATAAAATTCCAAATTAATTTAAACTGTTATGTCTTAATCATCCATCGGTTAACAAGTATTTCATTCTCTCCTTGTTTAAGTCGAATTAATCCATCCTTCTTTCCAACTACATCCCACTTACCTGGTAGAAGTTTTGGTTTCAATTTATCGAAGGAAGAGGCGTCATTAAATACTCTTACACGTCCATTGACTTCATAACCGTCTTGCATCTCTGTTAACAGGTTTTCCTTCATTAACTCGGTAACGACTCTGTTCTCTAAGTAAACGGATGCATTTACTTCATTAGGGGTTGTAGGTCTTTTCAAAAGTCTTGTTAACGTTGAATGTGGACTATTATTGTATTCATCAATGAGTTGTTGAAGGGTTTCAGGATCGATATCCAATCTGTTACCTAAGTTATAGTTCATAGTTCGTAAGGTCCTAATGAGTCTATCAATTATTGCTGTCGTTGAATGATTTCCTCTACTTTCTTCGTTGGTTTGAATAACATCACCGATCTTATTCTTATGTTCATGTCGCCACTGGATCCCCTGACTGTTACAAAAGGCATGGAAGTCATTCTGCCATGCAGGTTCGTTATCCATAATTAAACCTTTTACAGGAGTGAGAGACATAAGATGTTTTAAGGAGTTGATAGCACTTACTGTACTCGGTTTTGGGTTATCAGGGGTGTACCATACATTGCCTCGCTTCTGAATTTCATCAGGGATTGCAAAGAATGCTTTCCTCGTATTAACGTTAATAGCTAATAAATACATGAATCTCCCAGGAAAGAAGTAATCAAGGACAAAGGTATAACGTGGATATACATGGTGCCTCATGAGTTTCTTTTGTTCTCTCATGTTAAACGAATCTTTCCCATTTCTGTAAGTTTGTTCTTCTATCTTTAATGAATCCCACCCAATCCTCTTTCCGTAATCCTGCACCTTCATTATACTCTTCCATGGTGAAACATCTTTAAAATTTGCTGCCCACCATGAAGTAGGCTCACTCTTTTTAGGCTTACGTTTCCTCTTTTCTTTATTCTCCGCTGTTGGTGGTTGTTGTTCTTTCTCCTCTTTTTGCCATTTGTTTATTGTTGAGAGTACTGGCTTTGTTGATTTAACATTATGTTTATAAAATTCATGTATATCATCCCATGACATCGTTTGCTTATTCACTAACAGAAATGGCTTTAACTCTCGTTGCAGATCTTTCATGTTTAATTGCCTCGCTCTATCTATCGAAGCGATTCTCAACAGTTCTCTTTTTAGTAGCTCATCATAGTATTCGTCCGCTTTTGAGTCAGCTATAGCGAACACTTTCTTATATTCATTATGTAAAAGAGTTATCTCCTCATGATGATCATCCATGAAGTTTTTGAACCGATCAATAGATCCACCTTTTGAAATGTCGGTAAGTTTGTAATAAATCCATGACTCGAAAGTTGTCGGAATAAAGTCATACTTATTTATCAGGTATTTTTCTACCTTCTTCTCTTTCATTTCTTTTCTCATATCTGAGTATTCATCGACGACTTCAATGGCGCGCTTAACAGATATCACTCTCTTAAGTTCCCCATAGATTTGATTTATCTTTGCCATTACCTTGTATTCAAGAGATCCATTCTTATAACGATTAACAAACATAATTTTAATTCATATTAAATATTTGTAATGCAACAACAAAGAGAATATATGATACCCCACTGTAATGATTCATGTTATGAAGGATTGAGTGATGAATTCAGTAATGATGTATCTGATGATGATGTAATGGAGGACATGAGTGCTCTTTTAGCAATTAACCCCATAAAGAAAGAGAAGTTACGTGTTATCCCTCATACACACACTTACGCGAATAGCGTTAATGTTTACGTTGGAAGACCTCGTTCAGGTAAAACTTATTTAGCACTTCATGACATAATAAGCGTTATCCGTAATGATCCAAACGTTCATTTGCTTGTTTATGTTAACGAAAAAGGTGAGAGTGACGATGAGACATTTCAGAGGTTTCAGGAGTTAATAGATGTTCCCATTATGTTTGTCCGTTATGAAAACTGTGAGGGATATCTTAAGCAACTGTTGGATTACAAAAGCATCTATAATAAAATAATTGAAAGCAGAATGGATACACGAAAGATACCGTCAGAAGTGATAGAAGACCTGTTCTCCCACCTCTTTATTGAAGATTTTGAAAGACCACATCTGCACACATTAATTTTAACAGAAGATGCCACCAATTCTAAAGTAATACGTAAAGCTGATTCATACATTAACGATCTTCTCACACGTTGTGCGCACACTCAGTTCTCCTTCTTTATTCTTATCCATTACTGGAAGGCATTAACGACAAACATTAAAGCCAACCTTTCAACCATTTACATATTCGGAGGATATTCACGACAACAGTTATCATATATGTTATATCAAATGGCAATCCCAGCAACAATGAAAGAAATCTTCTCTCAATATTCAAAAATGAAAAGATATGACAAGCTGATGATTGATTGTAATAGTGGGAATTATAGATTCATTTAATCCGTCAATTCTATTTTTTATCTTCATATAAAAGAATGTCGAACTTAAACGAATACGGT
>CAMEYY010000034.1 GCA_945947725.1 uncultured Cytophagales bacterium
TTGTGTGAATTACTTGATGATGATTCTGATGATAATGTCGATGTTTTAAAAAAATACTTTTAGACGAGCTAGAACTGAATAACATTACCTATTTTTCTCCTGATGCTTGCAAAAATGCACATAAATCTCAACGTGAGCTCTTTTATAATTATTTTGAATCTTCTTTTCAGAAAGAATATCCTGAAATAAGTTTTCAAAATGAAATTAAACCTTACCTTGTCGTCAACGAAAATAATTATGTAGTGGAAAATTTAAAGGAAGGGGTTAAAGATTTTTTTAAAACTCATTATCAAAAGTATCCTATCCATTTCTCAAAATTTACTTTAAGTTTGTTAACACAATATTTAGAACACATTAAAGATGGAGATAAAAAGGATGTATGTGAACTTTTAGTTTTATATCTTTTAAATTTTTACTCTACGAAACAACATTTCGAAACTTACGTTTTTAGCGACATGGGACACACAATGTTACGTTACAATTCGTTTAAAAATGAAGATGCTCAAACATTCAATAATAAAATCGATGAAATTATAAAGTTTATAGAAACAAATTTATCGTCTTTGAATAAAGAGTTATTTAGTGAAGTGACAGGTAAAAGTATCGAAAATGGAGAAAAAAAGATTGTTAATGAATTGTTAGAACAGTTAAACAAAGGTAAAAGAATTTAAAAAATGACAAGATACAGACCTAGTAGTTACGGTAGACGGAAAAGTAGTTATAGAAGAAGTTCTCACGGAAGTATCTCAATGTCTCTTTTGTGTGGACTTGTTGGATATGTTCTCGGTGTAAAGTATCCTGATGGTTTTTATAAAGTTCAAAATAAGTTGAGTCATGTAGAGGGTTTTTCTGGTGTTAAAAAATTTTTACCTTCAGCTCCAAATACGTCGTCTCAGCCTCGACAAGAAATAGAAAGACGAGATATTAGTATTGAAAAAAGTAATATTGAAGAAAAGAGAAATTTTGTTCCATCGAAATCTGTCAGTATAGATAAAAATTCCTTTCAAGTTCGTTTTAGCCCGAATGGAGGGTGTTTGAATTTTGCGAAAAGTTTTATCGACAATGCTCAAAATTATATTTTAGTTCAAGGTTATTCTTTTACTTCTGAATTATTGGCTAAAGCTTTAGTTGAAGCTCATCGTCGAGGTGTTAAAGTTGCTATTTTGTTGGATAAAAGTCAACCTACAGCTGTTGGTGCTCAGATATATTTCGTTAAAAATGCTGGGATCCCTGTGTCGATAGATTATGTGTCTGGGATTGCACACAACAAGATCATGATTATCGATGACAAGATAGTTTTAACAGGTTCTTTCAATTGGACATTAAATGCAGAGACTCGTAATGCAGAAAATCTTTTAATGATCAACAACGCCGATATTGCGAAAATTTATAAAGATAATTGGCTTTTTAGAGCGAACAAGGCGATAAAGTTTTTGGAGAGTAATAGAGCTTCGTACGATAAGAATGAAAGGTTTTATAAAAAAGGGAAAATTAAAGCTAGCCCTGCCGAATACAGCATGGAGTAAAACGTCTTTTAAATTTTTGTAAATTTGTTTTATGATTTATCCTGTCGTTGTTTTTGGAAATCCTGTTTTGCGAGAACAGTGTAGAAAAGTTGAATTTGGTTCAGACGTCAAAGATCTTGTCAATGATATGTTTGAAACTATGTATCATGCAGACGGAGTAGGTTTGGCTGCGCCTCAGATAGGCAAGGACTTGAGTTTGCTCGTGATAGATTTTTATGATTTTGTTGAAGAAGGGAGGAAAAGACAAGTTGAAATGATTAATCCAGAACTTTTCGTTGATGAAAAATCTCAATTTGTTTCTGAAAATGAAGGATGTTTGAGTTTGCCTGGTATTCAAAAAAAAGTTTTTAGAAAAAATAAGATCAGAGTAAAATATTTTGATAGAGATTGGAAAGAACACGACGAAGAATATGAAGGTTTTGCCGCGAGGATAGTTCAACACGAATACGATCATCTTTTTGGAAAACTTTTTATCGATTATTCTGAGAATGCGACAATACAAAAGCAGCTGAAACAAATAAAAAATAGAATTATTCAACCTTCTTACGAAATCGTTTAACTTTTTACCTTAAAATTGTTGAATTCATTTCGACAATTGGAAAATCATTTAATTTTTTATTATAAATCATTAGATTAAATCTTTATGCTAACAATAAACGAGGTCTCTTATTTCATTGGGAATAAACAGTTGTATGATAAATGTTCTTTATTTGTAAAACCTACAGATAAAATTGGATTGATAGGGATGAATGGAGCGGGAAAATCCACGTTGATAAAATTGATAACTGGAGAACTTGTTCCTGACAGCGGAAACATATCTTTACAAACAGGTTTTACAATAGGGTATTTGAATCAGGATATGCTTTCTTTACGAACGACGAGTTCGATAAAAGATGTAGCGATGGAAGCTTTTTCTCATGTTCTTGAGTTACAAAAACAAGAAGAAGAGATTTTGCATGAGATGGAGACAAATTATCGTGATGAGCTTGTCGATGAGTTGGGTAAGGTACAAGAATCTATAGATAGACTTGGAGGATATGATATGGAATCTCGTGCCGAAGCAGTTTTGGAGGGTGTTGGATTTCGAACACAGGATCTAGATAGGCCTTTAGAAAATTTTTCTGGAGGATGGAGAATGCGAGTTTTATTAGCAAAATTACTTTTACAACATCCTTCCTTATTGATTTTGGATGAACCAACGAACCACTTGGATATCGAGTCGATAAAATGGTTGGAAAAATATTTGATAGATTACGACGGAGCGATAATTGTTATTTCTCACGATAGATTTTTCCTAGATAATGTTGTTAATCGTATTGTTGAATTAGAAAATAAAAGATTATCTTCCTATTCTGGTAATTATACTTTTTATCAAAAGGAGAAAGCTGAAAGGTTAGAGATACAGGAGAATGCTTACAAAAATCAACAGAAACATATTGAGAAGACTACAGAATTTATAAATAAGTTCAGATCTAAAGCTACGAAGGCAAAACAAGTTCAGTCGAAGATAAAGATGTTGGATAAGCTTGAGAAGGTAGAGGCGGTTGAGAAATTTACTCCGAAGATAAGGTTTAATTTTAATATTTTACAACAAAGTGGTAAATCTGTCGCAGTTATCGATAACATAAGCAAGTCGTATGGAGATTTATCTATTTTTAAAAATTCAAGTGCTACTGTTGAACGAGGAGATAAGATAGGATTGATAGGAGTAAATGGAAAAGGGAAAAGTACCTTATTGAGGATGATAGCCAAAACAGAAAATCCTGACAGTGGAGAAGTTATACATGGTCCGAATGTTATCCCAGCATTTTATGCTCAGCATCAATTGGAGTCTTTAAATTTGGAGAATAATATTGTTCAAGAGTTGACAGCTGTTGATCCAGAGAGGACAGAAGAGGATATAAGGAAGATTGCGGGTATGTTTTTATTTTCCAATGATGATGTTTATAAGCTTATCAAAGTTTTGTCAGGAGGGGAAAAGGCCCGTGTAGCTTTAGCGAAGATTTTGTTGTCGCGAGGAAATTTCTTGTTGTTGGATGAACCAACGAACCATTTGGATGTTGTTGCGATAGAAATTTTAGCGCAAGCTATCACACAATATCAAGGAACATGTATTATTGTTTCTCACGACAGATATTTTGTTTCTAAGGTTACGAATAAAATTTGGTATATCGATGATTGTAAGTTGAGGGAATATCCAGGTGATTATGAATCTTTTGAAAACGCTAAGAAAAAATAAAATTTTGTTTTCGATACTAACTTCTAAATTGAGAAGAAAGTACGCTCTGAAGTTTATTATCTTCAGAGGTGTTGAAAAAATTTTTGTTATTCAATAAGAATATAAGAGTTCCAAAAAGTTTCAATATTTCATTTTCAGAGAAATCTAATTCAGACACACAAGATATACCTCCAGCATCAACTTTAGCATCTTTTATTGTCGTTACAATATTTTCATATAAATCAGTTAACTCTTGTTGAAAATTGGAATAGGTCTCTTTATTATAAAAATTTTCACATTGTATAAGAACTTTTATAACAGTATCAGGTTCAAGGAATCGTAGTAATTTACAGACAACATTAAGAACTTTTAAAGCTTTATCATCGTCAAGACTAGCGAACGTATACATTAAAATATTGAAGATAGATTGGCTTAAAGAAGCATAGGCCGAAAAATCTCGTATTGCACTATTAGCTCCATATTTTTCAGTGTTATTGAAAGCATCTTTAATAAAGATTTCAAATTGTTCAAATTTTTTTTCAATGTTACCACTTAGCAACTGTTCCTCAAATTTTGTCAGTTTGATTTTATGTACTAATTTTTTTTTTACATTTTCATTATCTTCACATAGTTGCTTCAATCTTGTCTTAAAATTGTCGAAATTACCTTGTTCAATTCTATGTTTTGATATTTCCACATCACGTGCATAGACGTAAGCAGCTATAAAATCAGGAGTATGATTACTGCATTCAAACAAAAAAAAAATAAAAAAATAATGAAATTTTATAAATCTTATTCATATTAAAAATATACTAATTACCATCTCATTCCTTTGTATCGAAAACATTTTGATATCTAAAAATTTATAGGTTAAATTTGTTAAATTGTTGGTTATGTGGCAGTTCATCTTATGTACTTTTATCAGTGTATTATCTGATGTCCTCTGTAAATTTTTTATTGAAAACAATTTTATCCAAACAGAATTTTTAGATGCTTTTCAACACGTTAACTTGATAAACGTTTTTTTATACTTTGTTCTTTATTTCTTTTTGAAAAGTAGAAAAAAAATACAGTTTAATATTAAAGATTCTTTTAATTCAAAAAAGGAATTGATACAAGTGGGTTTATATTCTATTGCTTTATTAGCGGGAGTGTATAAAACGCATGTTTTAGGTTATGTCAAGGTGTCCAGTTTTGTTCTCTTTGAGATGTTAAAACCGATAACGGTATGGATTTTAAGCATGATCATATTGAAAGAAAAATTTGATAGACGTTACATAAAATATATCATTTTTGCTGTATTTGGCCTGGCATTGGCAAGATATGATAAAGATTTAAGTGTACAACATTTATGGGCTTTAATGTCTTTTTTACTTTTTGCTTCGCTTGGAGCTGTGACAACACGTATGTACGCTAGACGAAAAAAAGAGTCTATACAAGCCATTGGAACTGAGTGTTTGATCTTCGGAATGTACGGTTTAATACTGTTACCTATCAGAGGAACTTTTAATGTCCATTTTTTTATAAATCCTTATATTTGGACGATAGCTCTCTTAGCTTTTGCACGTCATATTCTTTTGATAGTTGGAGTTAAAAAAGCTTCTTCGACTGTTGCTATTGAGTTATTTGCATTATCAAAACCTATCTTTCAATTAGTTTTATCGTATTTGATTTTAGATGATGTTCCTTCTTGGTATAAATTTTTTGGTATTTGTATTATTGCCTTATCTTTGTACGGTTTTCGGAAAATAGAAAAAATCCAAAAATCTACTTCTGAGAAGTAAAACATGAATGTAAAAATTATCAATTTATTTTTATTACTAAATCTTAGTTCATGTGGCAGTTGTAAAGAGCATGAAAAACAAAAAGTTCCACGCCGACCTTATAATCCAAATCATGATAACTGTATAACATTTTTTCATATTTCAGACGCAGAAGCAAGAGATATAAAATTTTGGGAGACTTACAATATCGACGAAAAGATTAATATTTTTCCTATTCAACATGAAATAAAAAGTGACACTTGGGAGGAAAATGGAAATATTTTGATAGCTATAACAGCTTTCCTCACTGTGGCAAAAAATGTTGAAATGTTTAATAGTTATAAAAATTTAACTCCATTAAATAAGCTTCTATTTTTTATTGCTCACACTATAAATCAAAATCGAAATATCTCCAAATATGAGTATCTTTTCTGTCAAGAGTTCAAAAAAACATTAAAAGCAATATATCCTGATGAATATGAGATATTATTAAAAAATCCTATAGCCCTTGAGATGAAACTACAATTACTGATTGTTAATGGAATAAAAGAAAAAAATCCAGAGAGTCAAGGTAAAGTTAATGCCTATGTTAGTTGTGAAAAAGACAATATCAAAACTCCTGTTAGGAAATTTATGTTTATCCCAGATCAAAAAGATATTGTCGATTCAAAATATAATTGGTTTTGGATGTTAATAGATATTGATGATAAAATACCAAAAGTTAAATTTCAGAAATTGCTTATTGATGAACGTAACAAATATTTACAGACAAAACAGAAACCAGATTTGTTGTCTTTAAAGGATGAAGTTGTAAAAATAATAGCTCATGAATTTCAGGAAAATATAAAAACAATCAATAGTGTCAATATTAAATATTCCGATTTGATAAATAGTTTTGCCTCCCAAATTAGTGATGTTAAAATTTTGGAAAATATCATTTGTTGTGGTCGTTTTTATGGTTGGTTTAATGTTTCTTTGATGGACATGTCTAAAAAATTAAAAAATGATTTTAATGAAATCCAAAATGACAAAAAGAAACGATTTTTAATTTTAACAAATTATGCCCAAAAATATAAGGATTATAAAGCAGATAGTGGATGTTTTGGATATCAAAAAATTTTTTCCATGGGACATTATATCGAATTATATATCGATTTAGATAAACAAAAATTTTCCATATCACCTGGAAATAGTACTCTTTATCAGGAATAAGATTATCTAGGTAAAAAGATTTTTAGTATTTTATTACTATAATGTCTCTAAAAATGGCAAATGTTTAATTCGCATTTCAAAAAGAAGAGTATTTATATTCTGTTATTTTCTTTTTTTTCGTGTGGTGATAATTTGGAAAAATTGACAAATCAAAAGAGTTTTCAAGAGATTTACACTGCATTAAAAGAAAAGGAGTTTTTTTATCCTAAAGATCGTGTTAAGACAATAGGTTTGCATAATCAATTTTTACGTGCATGTCAAAATGATAAAGAGTTTCATAATTTCATCAAGGACCATGTTGATAAAAAAGATATCATGCATTGTGTTGAATTGAGGGATTATATCAAAACTGTTTTCGATCAAAAGTCATATTGTTATACTGCAAAAATTTCAGAGGAAGAAGTAAAAGATGTTTATCAGATTTGTCTTGTCCCTGGTTTTTTCATTAGAACTATTGATAATTATACTCCGATGATAGCTCATGAGATCGTTGATGTTTTAAAAACAAATAATCCTAATTGTGTTATAAAAACTGATATTGTATCTCGTTGGGATGGATATATAAAAGAACATGATGACAATACAGATTTCGATACTCAATACGATGCGATGAAGAGTCAGATAACAGAACATACTGATGCTTTGAAAAAGAAATATCAAAATGCTCAAGTTCATCTGATCTTTGTAGGTGAAAGTTTTGGAGGAAAGATAACTTTATTTTTCCTTAATAAATACCTTAGCAGTCTTCAAGACAATAGAATTACAATCGATAGGTTTATAACTGTACATTCTCCTTTGTATGGAATGGAGTTAGCGAAATACGTAGTCGAAAACAGTAATAAAATCATGGATCTATATGATAATCAGGCTTTTATTCTTCTTCTTAGCGCCATTCAATTTGAGTTCCTAAATGTCCTTAATGTTAATCATTACATGCACACTTTCGATTTGTTGAGTAAAGATACTATTTCAGGCTTTACAACAGATCAAGCTTTACAAAACCTTATAAATCATAAAATTCAAATTCTCAATTTCATTGGAACACCAAATGACGTAGTTATTGGAGGTAATAAAATTCAATATCAACTTATCGTAAATCTTTTTAATGCTGTAAAAGGTTGGTTCTTTAAACAAAATGAAAATGGAGATTTTGAAATAAATGCAGATGGTAAAAATATTTTTTTAGAACAAAAATGGGATACCTTTGATCATACGTTGTCTTCTTTAAGTGAAATTATTTTACAATTGAAATATCAATATCTAGCAAAAATATCGAATGATATTGTAGATAAAAAACTTTCACAAAATCTGAAAAATATTATTGATCGCGAGAATGTTTATGAAATTAAAGAAATGTTATTTCAAGTTATAGCACCGATGTTTAATGAAGAAAGGTTTGAAGAGCTTGAT
>CAMEYY010000035.1 GCA_945947725.1 uncultured Cytophagales bacterium
CATTAATAGGTTCAGGTACTTCATCAATATCTTCACAAGCAGCTCCGATAGAAATTTTTATTTGTTCAGCAGTATATTCACCGATATACATATTGAAATTTTTCCTTACGTATTCGATGATATCTTGGATGAAAACATTTCCAGCGATTTTTACAGATTGATCACAAACGATACCTGCTAAAATTATAATAGCAATCTCCGTTGTCCCTCCACCAATATCGATAATCATAGCGGCCCTAGGTTCAAAAATATCAATACCGATACCAATAGATGCGGCTAAAGGTTCATAAACAAGATAAACAGATTTTGCTCCGGTGTGTTCTGCGGAATCTTTTACAGCTCTTTTTTCTACATCAGTTATACCAGAAGGAATACAAATAACCACTTTATCGAAGAGAGAGGCAAAATATTTATTTTTATTCACCATTTTCATCATACCACGTATCATCAACTCTGCAGCTTGATAGTTAGCAATCACTCCATCCTTAAGAGGTTTTATTGTTTTGATATCAGAGTGAGTTTTTTCATGCATAACGAAAGCCTCACGTCCAATAGCAACAAGATTACCTTTTGAATTTACAGCTATTATCGATGGTTCATTAACGACGATTTCATTATCCATGACGATGATGGTGTTCGCAGTTCCAAGGTCGATAGCTAAGTTTTTGTATAAGAAAGAAAAAAGACCCATAAAGTTAATATTTACACATCGATAATTAAAACATTATCAAAGGATGTGTTTTTTAGAACAAATTTTATTACGATTTTTTAGAATAAAACAAGACATAAGCAGAATCCTTTTTTTCATCGTCTCCATACAAATCCTTCAGTAAATCATTATCCATATTTACTTCGTCAACAGAAGCATCATTGCACTTATACCATTTTCCTCCTTTTTTCACATAAGACCAATAATGTCCATTATTCAACTCACCATTATGCACAATAACACCTGTCAAATTATAAGAAATACCTTTTTCTTTACAATCGTCAGTACACCACTTATTGTCAATTTTTAATTCAAGAGAAAACTCTACCTTTTTATTTTTTTTTGAACCAGTACCATCTGTCCAATCATATCTTTTTAACTGAATGATTAAATTGTTTGGAAAAGCAGAAAAAAGCTCTTGTCTTGTTCCATCAACATCTTTACTACAAGTATTACATTTTAATTTGTTATCACCCTTTAAATTTTCAATTTTACAATAAGCATCAAGACATTTTTCCAAAGAATCTTGAACTACAGGCAAACTCAAAAAAGTTCCAGGGTTGTCGCTTCCGCTTGGTTTTTTATTTTGGGAATTTTGATTTTGGCAACTTTGATTTCTGCAATTTCTTTCACAAAATGTTTTTGTATAACAATAAAATTCATTTTTTATAGTGTCGTTCTTACAATCATCAATCAAAGGCTTCAAGATTTCCAAACAAAAATCAAAAGCATCTTTTTGTATGCCGTCTTCATAGTCTAAATCATAAAGTAATGATTTACTAGGATAAAAAGCAGCTGAATCCGACGACATCCCTTTAAATATCTCTTGAAGAGCTTTTATTTTTTTACTATCATCACCAAGAGATTTCATGGTTGCATCATTCTTAATTATTTTTTCAACTTCGTCTTTTAAAACTTTGATGTTAAACAATTGTTGTAAACAGCTATTGAGATAACAAGAAGCACCAAGATTGTCTAACCCTGTAGGAAAATTTTCATCTTGTTTTTTAGAATTTGAAAAACTAGGTTTGTCAGTATTATTATTTAAATTTTGAGATTTATTATTATTTGTAGGATTTTTTTTATTCAAGTTAGTATTATTATTTCCTTGTTGATTTGTAGGCTTAACTTGTTGATTATGATTTTGTTCTTTTTGTTCTTTTTGTTCTTTATTACCTTCACCATTTTTAGATTCAGATTTTTCTCCGCACGCACAAAGTAAAAACGGCATTAGTGTGATAAAAAGTTTTTTGTTAATCATAATTTTTATTACTTACTACAAAATATACACAAAACGATTTTACCAAATTTTAATATAAGAGATGAATTATTTAGGAATTTTTTTCGAAATTCAAATTTTTAATTTTACTTTCAATTTCTTTACCTAAAGTATTTTCGAGATATTCGCAACTTAAATTTTCTTTATTACCAAAGACACCTTTTGAAAGTTGAACATGATTATCATTTTTAGGAGAACAACAACAGAAAGTTAGAAAAAAAAAGTTTTTGAAAGTGATCTTGCTGAGATTCGAACTCAGGACCCCTTCCTTAAAAGGGAAGTGCTCTACCAGCTGAGCTACAAAATCATACATAAGACATTATACGTTACATTGTTTTCTAAAAGCAACTTTTTATAAATCTTATTTTTTAAAATTAAAAATCTTCATCGAGAAACTTGGCAGAAAGATTCCTATCAACAATAACCATATTAGCTTTTTTCGCTTTCTGATGATCGTGAATAATTTTCATCCAGTTGATAGAAGAAATAAAATATCCCAGGCAAGCAAAGAAAGTTATAGACAAAAAGACCATAAAAATTTTTTTCATCAACCTTCCTCTTTCCTCTTTAACCCTATTAATTTCCTCTGTACTCAAAGCTTCTTCGTCGCGAAAATGTTGTTTACCCATATTAAAAATTTAACTATTATCGACTCAACTAAAAACACATAATTTATTGTTCATTTGGATTTCGAATATGATTTTTAGATATACTAAATGGAGATTACGTTTTTACTATGAACATCGTAGGTAAAATTTATGAAATTGGCGAAGAATGCCAAGTTACTGATAGTTTTAAAAAGAGAGAATTCGTACTTGAACACACTGAAAAATCTTTGTACACAGAATACATAAAATTCGAGATGACAAATGACCGTTGTGAAATACTTAACAATGTTAATGTTGGTGATGAAGTTGAAGTCGGATTTAATATCAAAGGAAGAAAGTGGACAGATCAAGAAGGTAAAACTAAATATTTCGTTACTTTACAAGCTTGGAAAATAAGCGAGTACACAGGAGAAAACCATAAAAGTGATAACTCCCAAAGTTCTGAATCTCCTGCTCTTGAAGAGGAAGATGATCTTCCTTTCTAAAAAACTTTCAATTTTCTTTATTCTAATAATTCCAATATTGTTGCTCCTCCAGAATCACTTTCGTGACTAAATTCTAATAATTTTTTCCTTTTTAAAAACTTCTTCACATTCTCATGCAAGATACCTTCTCCTTTCCCATGAATAATTTTAAAATATCTATGACCTAACTTACGACCATATTCCAACCATTCCTCCAAAATCTCTAAACTATCATTAACATTTTTACCGTGAAGATCTAAAGTCGTCTCAAAATCTAAAAACGCATAGTATCTTTTTAGGTGGTGATTCGAAAGAGAAAAAGGTTTTTTCTTTACATATATTTTTGTTATATCATTTAGTTTTATGTCCATTGTAAAACAGGAGCCAAACTGTATTTTTACTTTTTCACCCTGGATATCTAAAACCTTATGGCGACTATCTAAACCACGAACTTCTATCTCATATCCAACTTTTAATTCTTTCATAAAATTTTTATCGCGCAGTGAAAAAAATTAAAAATATACTCTTACTCTCTTTTGTCTTACAATACAATGCTACCTATGCGCAAGATTATACTTTAAAATCTCAAAATATCTACCAAAAAGATAATGATAATGACGATTTGTTCGATCAATACTTAAGAAAAAACTTATACTTCGATCGTGTCGTCGACGAGATAACCAAAATACGTTACAAAATCTATCGATACGGAAATTTTTTTAAAAAAACTAAATTCTACAATAACATCATCATCTCGATGAGTAGATACTACCTGCAACAGCTAAAAAATTGTTCTAATGATGAAGAAAAAAATAAAATTATTTCTGAATACCAATCTGAATTGGAAAGAATAAGGAAAAATCGTGATTCTAAAAATTTATTCCACATTATCGGAATTAAAGAAGTACCTATCGATATAAATCTCACTTTAGAACAGATAAATGACAAATTGCGTAAAAATGGTTTTTTCGATTCTACTGTTGAAACAAAAACTAACGTCGATGGAAAAAATATCTCGATAGACTATATAGTTCAAAAAAATAATAGGTATACAATAAAAAGTTATAACATAGATGAACTTTCAAATTTCACTAATACCGATGAAAGTTTTATTCGTATTGGAGAGGGATATAAAGAAAAAAATTTTGTTAAAGAGAGAAAACGTATATTTGAACTGTTAAAAAATTCTGGTCATGTTTTTTTTAAAAACCGATATATCAACTTTTTCATAACGAAAGATTCAGAAAATAAAACTCTTGACGTAGACTTAAAATTTTTAACCGAAGATGAAAATAGTTTAAAATCTTTTAACTTTGATACGATAAATATCAAGCTCGAAAATGGTAAAAATATAAAAAAAGCTCATCCTTATAAAGATGTTTTTTATTTTAACACAGGAAGATACGGCAAGAAAATTTTACATAGATTTATTACGTTTAGGTCTGGTGATCCTTATATCTGGCAAAAAGAAAATCTCTTTATAAAAAAAATTTTACAAACAGAAGTTTTTAATAATGCGTACATTTCACATAATCTAGACGCACAAGGAAAATTATTATCTACGATTCATCTTTACCCTGAAAAAAAAATAAAAACTAATACTGATATCGGATTTAGTAAAAAATTAAATGACAACTATGAACTGATAAACCCTTACATATCTGAAAAATTACTCATAAAAAATTTTTTTAGATCTCTTGAAACAATAGAATTCTCTGTCTCTTTGTTAGGTAATTTAGGGTACAACAACGGTATCATTTTAGCTCCGGAAGTTCAATATAGAGTATCAGTTTTATTTCCATATTTTTTCCCGTTTTTATTGCTTAGAGAAAAGACAAGTGATGATTTTTTTATTAAAACAGGTTTTCATGTCAAGTGGAAAAAGATTTTTAAAATAGCTGATTTTCTGTATTACTTTGTAAGTAAAGGTAAGAAAGATAATAAAGAAAATATCTCATTATTTGACTTTGGAACGAAATGTATTTATAACGTCATTTATAAAAATCACAATCTGGATTTTATCATCGCACCTATAAAATTATCAACTACCAGAGATCTAGATAAAAAAAAATTGTATTCCTATTATTTATCAAAAGTAAAATTACATTACATCTGGAATTTAGATGAACATCTGGATAAAAACGATTTCTTTTTTGATGACATCCTCGAATACGGTATCTGTTCTCCTAGAACTATAGAAAATGTAGTACCTAAGGATAAGTATTTTAAAATGGTTCTTACTGTCAAGAAAACTTTTAAATTACCAAACAAATATAAATTTGTAAATCGATTTATTTTTGGTAATATTTATTTTTTTAACAGATCTTTAGAATCACGACATCGAGGTATCTCTCCTAAAATTTATTTCAGTGCAGGAGGACGAACTTCAATAAGAGGTTTCGATTTTGAATCTATAGGCCCTGGACGTAGTAAATTGTTAAGTAAAAAGAAAAAAGGTGAGATCTTGCTCGTTTTTAATAATGAATTAAGAAAAAAGATAACCAAGATAATAGAATTAGCAGCTTTTGTCGACATTGGTAACACGTGGAGAGTTAGGACTAAGAATAAAAATGAAAAATTTAATTCCATGTTTTTTAAAGATCTATACATAGGAATCGGAAGTGGAGTAAGATTAGATTTCAAATTTATAGTTTTAAGTTTTGACCTTGGAGTACCTGTACGTGGTCCTATAAAACCTTTCCAAGCTTTTGCTTTCTATTTCGGATTAAATTATCCTTTCTAAAAAATTTTTATTTCTTCTTGTTTCCTCTTCGTAAAAAGAATTCTCCTTTGAAAATCTGACTATCATTTTTTGCATGTACATAAAAGAAAATCGTAAAAGGAAGTAAAACTAAAAGCGCTCCTGTAGTTCCAAAAAATATGTTTATCATGCCAGCTTTAAATACTTTTTCAAATAAAATAACACCAACATTATATGTCGCAACAAAAAATGCCGCCAATCCCATAGCAAACCCCAACTCTCCTTTTTTTAATAAAGAACCTAAACACACCCCAAGAATAACCATAAGAATACACGCAAAACAAACCATCACACGAGATAAAATTTCAAAAATTAACATTTGTATTTCTTGTTTATATATTTTCAACACCTTTAGATCTCTTTTTAAATTTTGTTTCAACTCTAACTTATTCTTCTTTATCTCTGCATCGATCTTATCTTCTTCGTAATCTTTGATTTTATTGATAAGTAATTCTACTTTTTCTACCTTAACGTCATCAATATCATTTTTAACAGTCTTATTCAAACCATAGTGATTATAAATTTTTTTTAAAATTTCCTTTTTATACTCATCATATTTTTTCTTGTGACGTATAATTTCTTTGATAAGATCAAAACTTTTTTCCAGGGCATGACGCGAACTAGAATTTGTTAATGCATTGGAGAAATTAAAATTTGAAGAGTCGATAAAAATTTTTTGCATATCGAAGTTCATACGCATAAAATCATTGACGTTATTCTCCTCATTTTTCAATTTTGTTGGAGACATCTCGATGTAGTTATTTCCTTTGTCAACTTGGAAGATTATTGATTTTTTATCAGGAGAATTATAAAGTTTTGCATTTTCCCCGACTATTGTATAAAAACCTTTATTGTCGTTATTGTAGACAATGACATTTTTAAAAACACCTTTTTCTTTATCTTTAGCTCCGATGTAAATACTATATCCTGGAATGTCTTCGAAAAAAAAACCCTCTCGTAAAGAATTTAAAGGGTTGACTTGCTCCAGATTGAAGAGCATATTTTTCATATTTTTGTACGAATTCGGAATATAATAATTAGTCATGAACAGTAGTCCTCCACACAAAATTCCAACAGTGATCAGTAAAGGTTTTAAAATTTTAAAAAAAGAAACTCCTAAATTTTTTAATGCTACCAACTCAAAATTTTCTGAGAGAGAAGCAAAATTCAAAACGGTTGCAATGAGAATAGCTATAGGCGTTGCTAAAGGAATACTGACAATCCCCATGTAATACAAAAGTCTTATATATATATCTGCTCCTAAATTTTTCCCAATGATGGTCTGCATGTTAGCATAAAAAATTTGAACAAGGAGAGTGAAAATCGTTATGAAAAAAATAGCAAAGAAAGATTTTAAAAAGGAGCTAACTATAAGTTTATCAACTTGTCTCATGTGTACGCAACGCAGTTATATTAATGTAAAGAGATCGTAATTACTCATCACTATGGCTAAGAAATTTTTACCTCTTTTATTATTATCAGCATTTTCTTGTGAAAATAAACAAAAAGCCTATCCTGCCCCAAATGAAGATGCTCCTAATTTTGAAGCTGACCCCAACAATTTCAATTATTTCGAAAATCATTTTGACGAACTCCGAACTTTCCTCTCAAATTCTTTAACAAAACGAGATGATATCACGTATAAACAAATAAAAAAATGTGTTCAATATGTAGTTCGTTTTGATGATATAAAAAATTTTTATAACGCTGCTCACGAAACACAAAATTATCGTAAAGCTGTAGATGATTTGATTTTTATTTTGGCAAGTCATTATGGTAAGACTTTAGATAAAGAAATTTTAAAATACAAAAGTGATCATAATGGGAAATGCCCAATGGAAGAGCTAGTTAATGAAGTTTATAAAAAACGTATAACCGAGATTAAGGTTTTTAAAGAAGAAAATATAAAAGGTAAAAAATATCATCATTCGCAAATTTGTAACAAGATGAAAAAAACATTGTCAAAGATGTTAGATCACTTAATGACACAACGAGCAGATATCGCTTTTCTTGTTGCAATGGGTATTATAAATGACCAAAAACTTTCACAATTTTTGAACGATCCGTTGTGTGAATTACTTGATGATGATTCTGATGATAATGTCGATGTTTTAAAAAAAATATTTTTAG
>CAMEYY010000036.1 GCA_945947725.1 uncultured Cytophagales bacterium
TTATTTCATTCTGCGGGGAGAGTATCTCTATAAATTTCAGATGCATCGTATAATAGTATTTTTTTATTATGGAAAAATCTGACAAATAATATCTACCCTCATCGTCCAGTTTTATCATTAATCATTATGGATAGAGTATTAGTTTTATAATAAGGTATATGAATAAGTTCGTTAAAGGTGCTAAAAAATTTAGCCTTTGCTTTGTCTTTTGTAACTGTTTGTGCTTGTAATACCGTTAGTAAAGATGAGTTTGAAGCTTTGAAGTTTGATATAGATAGTAAAGGGCGTAATGTTAGGGAGATGTTTGAGGATGCGGAGAAAAAAGTTAATGAAATGTTTAAGAATGCGGAGAAAGAAGTTGATAAAAAGTTAGATGAGACGAGGAATGAAGTGGTTTCTAAAAAGAATTTTTCTGGTTGGTTTTTGAGGGAGTTGATAGTTAGTTTGGGTAATGATAGGGTGAAAACTTTTTTAAAAGTGTTGCTTGGTCGTAAATCAGAGGAGAAAATTTTTACTGGTGATGTTTTTAAGGTTTCTGTGGATAATAAAAAAATTGTTATTAAACGTAATGGGGAGGTTATTTATGAGAATTTTGAAGTTACAGAAATTGAGGATTTAGATTTTATTGTTAACGTTGTGAAGTTTGGGGGTAAGTTTGTTTTGGAGGAGAGTTTTAAAGATGATAATAAAATTAAAGTTAAATATGAAAATAAAAGTAATTTTTGCAAAATTTCAGTTGGAAAATATACAACTAGTGCTTTTAATGAGGTAACGGAAATATTAAAGTTGTTGGAAAGTCTCAATGGTGATTATTCTTATCGTTTGTTTCTTGCAATTTAACTGTATTAGCTAGTGAGGATAATAAAATTGGTGGTTGTGGTTTTAGATGTTTTACTTTTGGTAGGAATGATGAATTTAAAGCTTTGCTTGGTAAGGGGTTGGAAGTTTTGTTTGGTCAGGAAGGAGAATTTAAAGGGAAGGAATTTGTTTTTAAAAAAGCTGTTAATGGTAAATTAAAAAAAATTGCTTTGTGGTATTGATTGTTAAATTTTTGTTTTAGAATTTATAAATTTCGGTTTTTTCGATAGCTTTTAAAAACTACAAAATTAATATTTAATCGTTTGTTTGGAGATGTTTACCATTGTGATGAAAATTCCAAAAAACTTATCTTTACTCAAAATCAAATTCTTGATAATAGTAAACAAATAGATATTTCTATAACAGCGTAATTTATAATTCAAACAATATTTTCTTCGCTCTCATCTAATTCTCTCTTGGGTTTACAAAAGCCACTCCGGTCAGTGGGTGTAATACATCTCAAATAATAATTTGTATTTATGAAAGAAAAATTTTTTATCTTCGACGGTTACTCTCTAGTCTATCGCGGTTATTACGCCCTGATGCGCTCTCCACGTATAACCTCATACGGCCTCGACACAAGCGCCATTTACGGTTTTGTCAACATCTTCCTCGATATTATCGATAAAGAAAAACCTGATTATATCGCCGTAGCTTTCGACACATCACATCCAACATGGAGACACCTAGAATCACCTCAATATAAAGCCACACGTCTAAAACAACCTGAACCAATAACAGCAGCTTTCCCATTCATAAGGAAATTTTTAGAAGCTTTAGCCGTCAAATCTTATGAACTACAAGGTTATGAAGCCGATGACGTCATTGGAACAATAAGTAAAAAAACTCCGAAAGGTGTCGACACCTTCATTGTAACTTCAGATAAAGATTACGACCAGCTTGTTAATGAACATACCTTTATTTACAGACCAGATAAAATAGGATATAAAACTTACAAGATCTCTGATGTTATTGAAAAATGGGAGATAGATAAAATAGAACAAGTTATAGATATCTTAGCGTTACAAGGAGATAGTAGTGATAATATTCCAGGAGTTCCAGGAGTGGGAGAGAAAACAGCTAAACTTTTGATAAAAAAATTTTCTTCTGTTGAACATCTTCTCGAAAGTACGCATTTGCTTAAGGGTAAACAAAAAGAAAAAATCGAAGACAACAAAGAACTAGCTCTTCTCTCAAAAAAACTTGTCACCATCGTTACAGACGCACCTATCGATTTCTCCGCCGATGAATGTTTATACAAAAAACCTAATTTGGATCAACTAAAAGAACTTTTCAAAAAACTGGAGTTTAAATCTATCTTACGCAGAATGGGGCTCGACACAGAAGATGCGACAGTTAAAACCATAGACAACACTCCTCATAAATATTTTTTACTTCAAGATGAAAATGAAATTGTACAGCTCATAGAAAAACTTTGGCAGTGCAAGGAATTCGCTATAGATACGGAGACGACAGGATTAGATTTTCAAACGTCAGAAGTTATAGGTATCTCTATTTCTTATCAACCACATGAAGCTTTTTTTATAACGACAAAAGAAAATACACGAGAAAAGATTTTGTTGTTCAAAGATATATTGGAGTCAAAAGAAATTTTAAAGATAGGACAAAATCTAAAATTTGATCATCTCATGATGAAAAAATATGGTATTTGTAGAATAAACAACATCTTTGACACGATGATAGCTCATGCTGTCCTTGAACCCGAGATGCCACACGGAATGGACGATATGTCGATAGCTTATTTACAATATAAACCTGTACCATCATCACAACTCATGGGTAAAGATTATTCTATCAACATGCGTGACGTCAAATTGGAGATTTTAAAAGATTATGCTGCCGAAGATGCCGACGTAACTTTACAACTAAAACTCGACTTTGATAAAATGTTGAAAGAAAAAAATTTAGATAAGCTATGTTATGAAATAGAATTTCCTCTCGTCCAAGTCCTCGTTGATATGGAATATGAAGGTATTAATATCGACATAGACAATCTTAAAAATTTACAAGACAAATTTGCTGACGAGATAGCCACTCTCACCGAAGAGATTTACAAGTACTCCAAAGTTCCTTTTAATATTAACTCACCAAAACAGCTGGGCGATATTTTGTTTGGAAATTTACAGATAGCGTCTCCGCAGAAAAAAAAGTCTAATGATTATTCTACCGAAGATAGTGTTTTACAAAAGATAAGACCTCTACATCCTATCGTTGACCTAGTGATAAATTATCGAGAGCTGACGAAATTGAAATCTACATATCTGGACGCATTGGAAAAATTGAATTCTAAAGTTGATAAGAGGATACATACGACGTTTAATCAGACGAAAGTTAAGACAGGACGTTTAAGTTCGAGTAATCCAAATTTACAGAATATACCAGCAAGGACGGAGCGTGGTAAGATGATAAGGAATTTATTTATCTCTCGTAATGAAAATTATAAACTTCTTTCTTTGGACTATTCACAGATAGAGTTACGTATCGTCGCCGCTCTTTCTAAAGATGAGATGATGATTAATGCTTTTCGTGAGGACCAAGATATACATTTAATGACGGCGAGTAAGTTATTTAAAATTCCAATGGAATATGTTACTGCTGAGATGCGTCAAATTGCCAAGAGTGCTAATTTCGGGATGATCTACGGTATCTCTGCTTTCGGGCTGGCGCAACAAACAGGAATTTCTCAAAAAGATGCAGCTGTGATTATTAATGACTATTTTCAACTTTTCTCTGGTGTGAAAAATTTTATCGAGACCAAGATATCGGAAGCTCATGCACAAGGGTATACTCAGACGTTGGGGGGACGAAAACATTTTTTAAGGAATATAAACTCTCAAAATAAAAATCTCAGTTCTGCTGATGAACGTAATGCTATAAATACTCCGATTCAAGGGACTGCTGCCGAGATGATTAAGATAGCTATGATAAAAATCAACGACTGGCTTTTTGATACTAAGAAAAAAACAAAACTTATTTTGCAAATCCACGATGAACTTATTTTCGACACTCATGTAGACGAATATGATGAAGTTATAGAAAAAGCTACCGCTATCATGGAGGGCGCTATGAATTTAGGAATTCCTATTTTAGTCAATAGGAAATAAAAGACCATCTTTCTTAGTTTTGAAATAACTTTAATTTTTCAGTTTTAAGGAGTGTCAACTTATTGAAGAAATAATCTATTTCCTCTTTTGTATTGTAATAAGCAAAAGAAGCACGTAATCCTATTTTTTCTCCAAAATGACGATAAAGAGGTTGAGCACATTGAGAGCTACAAGATAAGACGATATTAAATTTTTCTAATAGAATCTTATTCATTTTAACAATGTCGATACTTTCATCAGTGAAGCGGAAAGTAAAAATAGGAATATAATTTTCTTTTTGTATAGGAAATAAAATCTTCATATTCCCATCACGTTCATATTTTGATAAAAAATAATCTTTTAAAATATCTTCTTGTTCTTTTATGTTATCATAACCCACTAAACCAAAAAATCGTATTGCGTGAGACAGAGCCATAATATCACTCAATTGCAGAGAACCAAATTCAAAACACGAAGGAACTGGTTTTAACGGTATACCATTTTCAGCGAAGAAATCTTTTAAATTGTTAACATAAAAATCTTCTCGATAGTGTTCTAAAACATTTTTTTTACCAACTAAAACACCAAAACAAGTACTTCCTATTTTATGAGCAGAGAAACAACAGAAATCACAATCGGTACCTTTAAAATCAACAGGACGATGAGGAATATATTGCGCAAAGTCTATACAAACTTGTACACCGTATCTATGTCCAATCTCAACGATTTCTTTGAATGGTTGAATATTTCCAGCGGTATTAGAGACAGCAGGTAAACTAATAATTTTTACCTTATTGTTTTTAACAAAATCTTCTAATTCAGCTAAATCTAAAGTTCCATTTTCTAAAGTCTTAAGGAGATAAATGTTAGCTCCGCGTTTTTTCCAAGGGATGAAGTTGGCGTTATGGTCGATGATAGAGCATACGACATTATCATTTTCTTTAACGCCGATAATTTGAGCTAGACGATCAAGAGAGTCAGTACAATTAGAAGTAAAAATCACTTCATCAGCATCACATTTTATCAACTTAGCAACAAGGCTTCTGCATTCCGCAATTTGATCGGTAACAAAATCAGAATTTTGATAATCTCCTATAAAACTTCCATTGTGGTACTTACACAGATTTGCGACATGTTCCATAACACAATCTGGTTTTAAAGACGTAGAAGCATTATTAAAATAATAAACTAGTCCATCAAGAAGGGAAAAATTCTCTCTTGCCCATTTAATATCCATGTAAAAAAAATAGAAACTATTAGTAAATTTTAATAACTATAACTTTTCTTTTGAAAGACCTATAAATCTGAAATATTCTCTTCTTCATTACACACATTATCCTCAATAATTTTATTACCTTGTTATTCAATTTATTTTTATAACTGTGTTGTTTGACTCTGATTTATTTTATCAAAACAATGATTTTTTTAATATAAAAGACTAGAATAAAGAATTTTTAGTAAAAGATGCAAACTTAATTTTCTATTTGCAAAATTGAATTTTTATTTCTTGATTAAATAAAAGACATTTTCCATCATCACAACAAGAAATATCGTCAGATTGTAGAAAAAGCTTTAAATAACCAGCAAGTTTTTTTAAATCTTGAGGATTTTTAACAAATCCATTAACAGATTTATCCCCAAATTTTGTAACAGGTTTGTTCCAATAAAACTCCTGGATACTTGAAGTACTACTTAAATTAGAATCAAAAGAAGACTCAAAAACAGGTTTTTCCTCAAAAGAAATAAGACTATACAAGTCACATTGTTTTTGTAGATTTAATTTTTTAATGATTTCACAAAATATAAAAAACTCTTCAACAAAACAATCACCCAGTATATCAATTGAAATAGTGTTTTCACAAGAGGATTTACAAAGTCCTAATTTAGCAGAATCAGTGAATTTTATTTTATCGAAAATTTTGCACTCACTATAAACAATTAAACAAGCAACGATGATAGCACTACATTCCTGGTCATTTCCAAAATCCTTTTCGTTAAATTCTAACGAACATCCAGATTTTAAAATATATCCCAGTATTGTTCCAATATCTTTCATCGAAAAATCGTCAGGAATAACAATTTTTCTATTTATTTCTGAAACAAAAAAGACCCACTGTTTATTTTCTTTATACAAAGCAACCTCCAGGCCTGTTAAATCTAACTCTCCTTTTATTAATTTTTGAAAAGTATCTTTAAGATTATCCTTCCTTAATAAGTAACTAAAATATTCCTTATTGGAAGAAGAAATATTGTTAGATTCTTCATCTTTATCTTGTTTTAAATCTTTATCTTGTTCTAAAAACAAAGCATCTCCATCGTTTTCCTCATCAATAAGAGAGAGACTATCATCCCAACAAGAGGTGATAGTCATACTAGGCAATACAAAGCCCAAAAGTCTTAACCATTTAAATTTTAGCATAATGTTCATTACTTTACTATAAGCATTTCGATATAAAAAAGTAAAAACGAAATATGTTCACCAGGAGAGATTTTGAATGCTATCAAAATAAAAACATAACTTATATTTTTTAACAAGTAAAAATTTTTGTTATTCAATACAGAAACATTATTTCCTTATTATCGTAAGTAACAAGACCTAGACTTTGAAATAATCCAGTAATAAATACTACCTTATATTTGTGTTAAAAAATTTATAGAAAATTAATAAAATAGTAAACAGTATAGGGAAAAATTTTATTTTTGAGAAAGCTTATTTTCAACATAAGCAGCATCGACAACGAGTTGAGAAATATTTTTAGAAGGGATTTCAAACATATCGTCACGAAACAGATTTTCACAAATAGATCTCAAACCCCTAGCTCCCAATTTTAATTTCAAAGCTCTTTCTACAATACAATCCAAAGCATCATCTTTAACAACAAGTTCACAATTATCGATTTTAAAAATTTCTTGATATTGTCGGATTAAAGAATTTTTAGGTTCAGTAAGAATTTTTTTCAGAGCAACTTTATCAATCGGTTCAAGGTAAGAGATAACAGGAAGACGTCCGATGAGTTCTGGTATTAAACCAAATTTTTTAAGATCTTCAGCGGTAACATGTTGAAAAATTTTTTCTGTATCTTTAGAAATTTGTTCATCAGAAGTGAACCCAATATTGTTCATATTTAATCTTTTTCCGATACAAGAACCAAGGCCTTCGAAAGCCCC
>CAMEYY010000037.1 GCA_945947725.1 uncultured Cytophagales bacterium
TATTTTTTTTTCATCATCACTTAGTTCAGAATCATTTTTAGAAAATAATAGAGCTTTATATCTGTTATTTGTATCTAAAATTGTAGAAGAAAAAGCACCAAAAATCTCTGTGTTTAGATTTTCTGGATAAACTTGTTTTAAAACGCATGGTTTCCCAAAATATTTGATAAAGCTTTCAAAATCTTTACTATTTTGAGGAAAATCTCTGATGTAAGTTTGATAATCTAAATCTCCATCTCCTCCAAATTGATCTTTTATTGCAAAATTATTACACTCACTACAATTTGTGATACAAAAAAGACCAAGTAAAGGATAGATAACTTTTAATGATTTTTTCATTCGAATGAAGTAAAGTGATATATATAATACAATATGAAATTTTCTACATTCTTTTTACACGGGATGTGGCGCAGTTGGTAGCGTTCTCGCTTCGGGAGTGAGAGGTCATGGGTTCGAGTCCCATTATTCCGACAAAAATTATGCACATCGATGTTTTAACTTGTGTTCCCGATATCTTTCGTAGTCCTTTTGAAAATTCAATAATGAAAAGAGCTATCGAGGCTAATGTTTTAGATCTCAATATCCATAATCTCAGAGATTTTTCTTTTGACAAACATAAAAAAGTTGACGACGCTGCTTATGGTCCCAATGCTGGAATGGTAATGACTATCGAGCCTATTCACCGCTGTATCTCTACATTACAAGAACAAAGAGAATACGATGAAGTTATATATATGTCACCAGATGGAATTTTATTAGATCAACATGTTGCTAATGATCTCTCGTTGAAAAAAAATCTAATAATCTTGTGCGGACATTATAAAGGAGTCGATGAAAGAGTGAGAGAACATTTAATAACAAAAGAGATAAGCATTGGAAATTATGTTTTATCAGGAGGTGAACTACCTGCTTGTGTTTTGATAGATTCCATAGTACGAGTTATTCCTGGAGTTCTTTCTGATGAAACTTCTGCACTCACTGATTCTTTTCAAGATAATTTGATAGCTCCTCCTGTTTATACGAAACCAAAAATTTATAACGGATGGCAAGTACCAGAAATTTTACTCAGCGGTAATGATAAAAAAATTCAAGAGTGGCAATTTGAAGAATCTTTAAAAAGAACGAAAGAACGACGTAGTTATTTACTTGAAGAAGATTGATTTTCTTTTTTATTTTCTTCTGATTTCTTCTCCTCCTCTTCTCGTCTTTGAAATTCATCTAAAATCATCTGACGACGTTCCATAATGGCATCAACATAAGGAATACATTTTTGAATATATTCTTCTATTTGTTCCTCATGCATACGATAATACCTATTCTTTAAAAAAAATTCCAAAGCTCGCACACGCGTAAAATGCTCTAAAGTTTCCTTCATCTTGCTCGTTAAAAATTTTGGATATAAAACATATTTGATATCTCGTTGAGCTTTATGATCTGCAAACTGCAACCAATAATCATGTTTCCAAATGATATAATTATGTTCAAATTTTGGAGGATTATAAGCGTAATAACAAGCAATCCTATTTCTCTCTTCGTCATTCAAAGGTAAAGAACTATAAAAAGGAAAAGCTTCTTTCTTTTTTGCATCTGCTAACTCATCCTGCTCATCCAAAAATTTTATCTGCTGATCTAGAAAATCAATCTGAGGATTTGTAGGCTCTGGAATATTTTGAAAAGGATCATATATCTGCTGTTCAGGAAATTGTTGTGGAATATTTTGTTGAGAAGAAAAGTTTTGTTGACCAGGTACCTGTTGCATCTGAGGATAGTTTTGATAATAATTTTGATTTTGTAAAGCCATTTGTCTAGCCATCTCTTCTTGTTGTTTACGCATCATTTCCTCTTGTTGACGTAAAAATTCTTTTTGTTGTTTGAAATACTCATTTTTTTGTTTTTGAAAAGCGTCTTTCATCTGTTGTAACTTTTTCTCCTCTTCGGATTTTTGTTTTTGCAGCTGTTTTCTCACATTCTCTCTCTCCTGCTTAGCTTTTAATTGTTCTTTTTCATATTCCTTATCAATCTTTTTTACGTAATCTTCGTACTCATTTATAAATTTACTGACTTGCTTATCATCGCTTTTATGAAACAAGACAAAAGGAACTTCTCCATATTTTTCAAAAACTTGAGTTAATTTCATATTCGACGAATCATCATGAACGAGATAAAAACTACCACATATTGACAGTTGTTCTAAACTAGATTCCCATGTTCCAAAGAGTAAATTAAAAATTCTATATTCATCTAGCTCTTGTTGAGAAATTCCCCACATGCTACGTTTTATCTCGTCATCATCACAATTTTTCAAATCTAGTTTGTTAAAAAATAATTGCAATGTACCTCTATGTTTTACTCCATCAATAACAAGATTATCTCTCCAGACGATAGGTGGAACATGACCAAAACCTAAAAATTTGCAAAAATCATACAATATCAGGTCGAAACGTAAATCTTTTATTTCATCAAGTGTGTATTCAGTAAAAACACATTTCAAATTATTATTTAGTTGTAAAAAATATTTTTTTCTGTTTTCGACTTCTTTGAAGACTAAGTTGATGAGTTTATCTTTTTGAGGATAAGGGTAATTTAAAAGTTTGATAGGTTGTCCAGTTTGTAAAAGGGATTCTATTTTTTGTCCATCTTCGACCCAATGTTTACACGATTTTTCATATTCTCTTTTGTCGGTTTCATTGGAAAAAACTTTATTTACAGGAGCGATAAAGAAAAAACATATCAAAGGAATATTTTTTATAAAACTCTTTTTTGAGAGACGATAGACTTCCATGAGATAAAAATAACATCCTCACGAAAATTTTGTGAATTCTTTATTGATTGGTTTAATATGAGGTATGGGCTGTGATCATCGCTGCTATAAATTTTTATAGGAGAGGAAAGTCCGAGCAACGCAGAGCATTTTACTTCCTAACGGGAAGATATAAAAAGGAATTTTTATAATAGAAAGTGCAACAGAAAATATACCGCCATCTCTGATGGTAAGGGTGAAATAGTGAGGTAAAAGCTCACTTGCGATTTGGTGACAGGTCGTATGGCAAACCTTAAAAGTTGAAAGATCAAATAGGTGTTTTATAGGCTGCTCGTCTAATGAACATGGGAGGATCGATAGACGTTATGAGTGATCATAATGCTAGATAAATGATGATCATGCAATTTTTTGCATACAGAACTCGGCTTATAGGCCCATTAACAATTCTTATATGAACGTCAAAAGTTGTATCGCTAAATTTATCCTCAAATTATTCGGATGGAAAGCTATCGGTGAAAAACCTAATTATAAAAAATACCTCGTACTTAGTGAACCACATACTAGTAATTGGGATTTTATTTTCGGCGTACTCGCAATGTACGCTTACGGTGCAAAATATCGTTTCATTATCAAATCAGAAGTTATGTTTTTCCCTTTGAACTTATTGATGAAAGCATTAGGCGCTATCCCTATCGATAGATCTAAAAAATCTGGTCAATCTAACATAGATATCATCTGTGAAGCAATTGATAAAACAGAAGAAGGTGCCATCGCTATATCACCTAAAGGAACACGTAAAAAAACTACCAGACTGAAATCAGGTTTTTATTATATCTCTAAAAGACTTAACATTCCTGTGTGTTACGGATATTTGGATTACAAAAATAAAATTATAGGATTGGGAGAAACTCGTTTTATGGAAGGAACTCTAGAAGAAGAAATGAAATATATTTTTGATTTTTATAAGGACAAAACTCCTAAACATATCGAAAATAACATTTTCTAATGAAACATCTTATCATAATTACAGGACCGACAGCTGTAGGAAAAACTGATATCTGCATAGACTTAGCAAAAAAATATAATACCGAAATAATATCGTGCGACTCTAGACAAATTTATAAAGGACTCATTATAGGTACTGCACAACCTACAAAAGAACAACAAGCTATTGTTAAACATCATCTCATAAATTTCGTTGACGTAGATAAATTGTACACCGTGGCAAATTTTGTCGATGATGCAAAGAAAATTGTTGATGAACTTTTTTTAACAAAGGATGTCGTCATCATGACAGGAGGAACGGGTTTTTATATCAACGCTTTTGTCTATGGTCTAGATGAAATTCCTAAGATAGATGAAGAAGTTCGACATCAAGTACGTGAAGATTATAAAAATTTTGGTTTGGAGTTTTGTTTGAAAAAATTAAAACAAATTGATGCAGATTGTGAGAGCTTTTTATCAATAAAGAATCCTTATCGGGTGATGCGAGCATTGGAAGTTGGATTACAGACGGGAAAACCATTACGACATTTTTACACAGAGAAACAATTTTCTCCGGATTATAAAATTTCTTTAATAGGTATTAATAGAGATAGAGCGGAATTGTATGAGAGGATAAATAAAAGAGTCGATTTAATGTTAGAAGATGGGCTTGTTGAAGAGGTAAAAAAATTTTATGATTTTAAAAATTGTAACAGCTTGCAGACGATAGGATATAAGGAGATTTTTGAATTTTTGGATGAGAAAATTTCTTTAGAAGAGGCTACAGAAAAAATAAAACAGAATTCTCGACATTATGCTAAAAGGCAGCTTACATGGATGAGAAATAAAATCCCTGATATCGTTTGGTTAAACACAGACGATCTAACAATAGATACCTTAGAAAAAATTTTATAACACTCTTATCTTTTTCAAAAATTTCTGTATCACTTGCAAAATTCAATACGATAGTGTTTAGTCTTAGAGCTTTCAAAAAAACATTCTTTTATATTTTTTTATGGATAAGAAAATTTTATTAACAGGGGATCGTCCAACGGGGAAATTGCATCTTGGGCATTATGTGGGCTCATTGAAAAAACGTGTAGAATTACAAGATGACGATAATTATAAAATGTTTGTGATGATCGCCGACATCCAAGGGTTGAGTGATAACGGAGATAATCCTGATAAAGTTAAAAATAATATTTTGGAGGTGATGTTGGATTATTTAGCAGTGGGGCTTGATCCGGAAAAAATTACCATCTTTCAGCAGTCGCATATCCGAGAATTGATGGAGTTAACAATTTATTTAAGTAATCTCGTTTCTGTTCCTCGTTTAAAAAGGAATCCGACAATAAAAACGGAGATTTTATATCGAGGTTTTGGAGAAAACGTTCCTTTATCATTTTTGATGTATCCTGTTAGTCAAGCTGCTGATATTACGTTATTTAAAACCAATATTGTTCCTGCGGGAGAAGATCAAGAGCCTCTTATCGAGTTGACTTGTGATATTGTTAAAGATTTTAATAGGACTTTCAAAGATATCTTGGTTAAGCCAGAGTTGATGTTAAGTGAAAATGTATATTGTCGTCGTTTGCCTGGTATAGATGGGAATAATAAGATGAGTAAGTCATTAGGTAATGCGATATATCTATCTGACGATGATAAAACGTTGAAGGAGAGGGTGAAGATGATGTATACAGATCCTGAACATCTTAGAGTTGAAGATCCTGGTCATATTGAAGGGAATGTACCTTTTATTTATCTGAGAGCATTGAGTAATGAAAAACATTTTAGAGATTTTTTACCTGATTATAAAAATTTATCCGAGCTTGAAGAACATTATACCAGGGGAGGTTTAGGAGATGGAACAGTAAAAAAGTTTTTAACTAATGTTTTGATTGATATAATTGCTCCAATACGAGAACGTCGTTTGAAATTACAAGAAAATATGCAAAATGTTAAGGATTTATTATATGAAGGAACAATGAGAGCGCGAAACATCGCTGAGATAAATATTCAAGAGATACGAGATGCTATTTTTGGATAAAAAGTAGTGTTATTTTAAAATTCATCAAAGTTACTAATTTCAAAACTATTTGCATTAGCAGAGTAAAAATTTAAACTATCGTTATAAGCAGTAGTATCGATATTAATTTTTTGATCTTTCAAATAGTCTATACATTTCACCAAGGAATTCATAGAGATATTTTCCTCTGCGGCTATCTCTTCTAAAGGAATTTGCAAGTCAAGTTTGTTGACTATAGATTCGATATCCAAGTTTTCTGACTGCATTTCAAAATTTTCTTCGTTATATTCATTAAAATCGTAAATAAAATTATCAGCAGCCTTTGAAGACTTTCTACCTCGTTTCATACTCTTATATAAAAACCTATAATCTATTATTAGTAAAATTATAACAAGAAACAAATATGTAGTAGTATTTTTTTACTAAAAACAAAATGTAATAAAAAGTCCTCATCAGGCAAGGTGTTTTATTGTTTTATATGTATACTTTGGGGATATGGTAGAGGTAAATATTGAAAAATCATGGAAGAATGCTTTGAGGGATATTTTTGAAAAAGACTATTTTCAGGCCCTAGTAAAATTTGTTAAACAAGAGTACAAAGAGAAGACGATTTTCCCAAAACCGCAAAATATTTTCAGAGCTTTTAACTTATGTCCCGTTGATAAAGTTTCTGTTGTTATCATTGGTCAAGATCCATATCATGATGAAAATCAAGCTAATGGTCTTGCTTTCTCTGTTAACTCAGGAGAAAAATTACCTCCATCATTAAAAAATATTTATAAAGAGTTGGAATTGGACCTAGGAAAAAAATTTAGTGATCGCGATGGAGATTTAACTAAATGGGCAGAGCAAGGTGTTTTTTTGATCAACTCAGTTTTGACTGTTCAAGCACATCAAGCTGGGTCGCATAGCAATCGTGGGTGGGAACAATTTACCGATGACGTCATTAGCTTTTTAAACAAAGAAAAACAACATATCGTTTATATCCTTTGGGGAAATTACGCTAAAAAAAAATGTGATATCATCGACAGAAAAAATAATTTAGTTTTAACTTCAGCCCATCCATCGCCATTATCTGCAAGTCGCGGCTTCTTTAATAATAATTTTTTTAGTAAGGCAAATGCTTATCTACGTGCTAATGATAAAAATGAAATTGTGTGGTAATTGTTTGTTGATTGATTCTTTTTTTATAAGATAAAATATCAGCTAATGATTAGCTAGTGTTATTTCTTCGAAATAGACTGAGCTAAAAAATACATATAGGTGATTAGCTCAGTTGGTTAGAGCGCTTCGTTGACATCGAAGAGGTCACTGGTTCGAGTCCAGCATT
>CAMEYY010000038.1 GCA_945947725.1 uncultured Cytophagales bacterium
TTTTTTAATTGATCGGTTTTTATCGTATTATCTTCAGAATTGAAATATTGTTCGTAGTTATTTAAAGAAACCTTAGAGTCGATGATAATATGCCTTTCCATTGGGAGATTGAGGACAACATCAGGTTGATATCTTTTTCCTGTCTCTGTAATGAAAGAAGTTTGAACTGTATATTCTCGATCACGTTCTAGTCCTGAAGTCTCCAAAATTTTTTCCAAAATCATCTCTCCCCAGTTACCTTGAATCTTTGTATCTCCTTTTATCGCATTAGCTAAATTTTCTGCTTCTTGAGTTATCTTTGTATTCAAAGTGTATAACTTTGCCAGTTCTAAACGTAAAGCCACTGTTTGGTCATTAGCTTGTTTATTGCTGTCTTTGATCTGTTGTTCAAACATGTGGATGTTGTCGGCAAGAGGTTTTAAGATATTGTTTAAGTTAACTTGGTTTTGTTCTGTAAACTTTTGAGTTTTTTCTTCTAAAATAGCTGTGGCGATATTTTGAAATTGCATTACAATAGAATTTTTATCTTCATGTTCTTTCTTGATTTCATTCTCGAGATGTTCTTTTTCAAACTTTACCTTAGCTAACTCTATCTCTAAATTTTTATTCGTCGAATTCAAAGCTTCAACTTTATTTTTTGAATCTATAAGCTCAGCATTTTTACTATTAAGTTCATCTTGTATTTTATCAATTTTTTTTCTTGTGACAAACCACGAAACTCCCCCTAAAATCACCGAAACGACTAGCACTGTTATGAAAATCTGCATACAATAGAATTATAAAAATCTAAAATGAAAAAGGTATTTGAAAAAAATGTAAATGGAACTAGAGATCTCTTCGGTAAAAATTTTTATCAACGAGAGTATATCGTCGAGACAATAAAAAATATCTATAAACTACATGGTTTCTCTCCTCTCGAAACTCCAACTTTTGAACACCTATCAACTCTTTTATCGATGTACGGACAAGAAAGCTCAAAGTTGATTTATAAGGTTTTAAACTCTGGAAATTTTTTAGAAGATATCGATGTGACAAATGAAAATTTTCAAACTTTGGGAAATAAAATATGTAAAAAAGGATTGAGATATGATTTGACTGTACCTTTGATGCGTTTTGTCTCTAATAATTACAACGAAATATTTTTCCCTTTTAAACGATACCAAATTCAACCTGTTTTCCGTGCTGATAAACCACAAAAAGGACGATATCGAGAATTTTACCAATGCGACATTGATATTGTCGGAAGTGAATCTCTTCTCTGCGAAATAGAATTTTTATCCATCATCACAGAAGTTTTTGACAAATTAAAAATTACTGACTTCACGATAAAAATAAATGATAGACAACTTTTGATCAGCTTAGCGCAAAGTTTAGGCATCGATGAAAAAAATTTTGATACCTTTTCGATAATAATTGACAAATTGGATAAAGTTGAATTTGAAAAAATAAAAGCTGAACTATTAGAATTAGGAATTTGTGAAGAAGACTGTTTGACTCTGCAAGATATTTTGCAACAACAAGGAAGTAATAAAAATAAATTGAGTTTTATCGCTGAGTATTTTGGTAAAAAAGGTATTTCTGATGAAAGCTTAAAAAATTTAAATTTCATTTTTGATAATAGCCCACAAGAAGTTTTAGAAAGAATTAATGTTGATTTTAGTTTAGCGCGGGGATTGGCATATTATACGGGGATAATTTTCGAAGTTAAAGTTAATAATGTGAAGATAGGAAGTGTGGCAGGAGGGGGACGATATCATAAGTTTGCAGAGATATATGAAAATCCTCATTTAAAAGCAGTGGGGATGTCGTTTGGAATAGATAGGCTTATCGTTGTTTTGGATGAGTTAGGATTATTTCCTGAGGATGATTCTTCTTCGTCGAAAATTTTAATTGCTGATAACAATTCTAACGACAACAGATTTTTGTCTCTCCTTGCTAAACAATTCAGAAATTACGGATTGGCGACTGAGATATTTTTAGAGAAAGATGCTCCTTTAAAAAAACAATTGAGTTTTGCAAATAAAAGAAATATACCTTTTGTTGTTATCGTCAATGAAAATGATATTGTCGTGAAAAATATGTTGCGAGGGTTTCAGGAAAGTTTTAGAAAAGATGAGTTAAGTCGTATTCTTAATTTTTTAAGTAAAAATTGTCTAACTTCGGTTATGATTTAAAAAAGAACCTTATTAAACTTGTTTCTAACAGTGTAGTTTATGCTTCGTTTAAAAAATGGATTTTTAGTAGTCGCAACTGCATTTTTTGCGTCTAATTTGTCTAGTCCTGTTTTCGCTGAGGAGAATGCTGAAATTAAAAAAGAAACTCCAAAAGTGTATCTTGAAAGTTTAAAAGAAAACTTTGATTTTAGTGGTAACGTTAAAACTTTCTTCTCTTACAGTGGTATTCCTACTTCTAATATTTTCTGGGCTGGTAATGAATTTCGTCCTTTCTACTTTAGAGCTAACGGAAAAAAAGTTAACCCTGGTTTTAATGCTGGTGTTAAAGGAACTTTGAATTTAGGTAAAACTTTTAAAAATAATGCTGGTAAAAACGTCCTTAAAGTCAGTACTGGTTTAGAAGTTGACTTAATAAATGGTGATTTTGAAGATAAAGCTAAAAATCTTTTTAAGCTTGCTTCTGCAAAGACAGTTCTTTTTGATTGTTTGAAAGTTGGTTATGATAGTTTGTTTGTCGCTGGTGCAAAAACTGTCATGGTTGGTGGAATGTTTAAAGTTAATGATGAATTGTCTTTAAATTTCGATATCTTCAGAGATCCTGCTTTGGTTGATCTGGATAGTAAAACTTCAAAAGGTTTATGTGAAAAAAATGTTAAGGATGGTAAGGAGGAGTTTAAGCAAGTTTTTAAATATAATAGTGCTATTCCTGGGGTAGCTGTTCATGGTTCTTATAGTCTTGGTAATTTAGGAAAAGCAAACTTGAGCTTGTTTGGACGTCCTGTAGTTTTAAGTAAAGAGGAGAAAAAAGATGAAAAAGATAATATATCTTTGTTTGGATTCGCTGCTAAAGCTAATGTTGAATTGCATTTTATAAAGGATGTTGATACCTTGAAAATTGGTGGTTTCTTTAGTGCGGGATGTGGTGATTATTTAGCTAAAACTGTAAAAGCTGTGGAAAATGTTGGTAGAGTTGATGATGGTGTGAAAGCTATACCTGCTAGTTTTTATTTGGCTGGTGAAAAGGATGATATAAAATCTGTAATTCTTTTGGATAGCTCTGTTGAATACAGTTATAAAGTTAATCCTGTTAATGTAATTTCTGTCTCTGTTAGTGATTTACATTATTTTGGTGATTTTAAAGATGGAAAATTCTATGATGATAAGAAGGATATTCTTATTAACAACGTTTTAAATTTAGGTTTAGGTTATAAATATTCTGTTTGTAAAAAAGCTGATTTCTTTGCAAATCTTAATGGTGTTTATATGCATCTTGCAAAAGGTGAAAAGTTTAAAGGTGATGAAAAGCAAAGTTTTGGTTGGGGATTTAATTTTGGAATAGATTGCAAATTGTAATCTTGTTTTCTTTAAATTTATCTTTTTTTTATCTTAAAAATTCTCAATTCGTATTATAAAAATAAATAATTAAAATTTTTCTCTTAATACTTTTATTAAAGATTTAGGATCATCGTTTTTGAATAAAATTTTATACACAGCGAAAGTTATCGGGAATATTCTATTTTTTTTTAAGGCAAGATTATAAATAGTAAAAGTAGTTTTAACACCTTCTGCAGTATAATTGATATTTTCTAATTTTTCTTTATGTGCTATTTGATTTCCTAGAGAAAAGTTTCTGCTCAAAGAGCTAGAGCAAGTTGCGACAAGGTCCCCTAGTCCTGCTATCCCATAGAAAATTTTTTCGTCAGCATTGGGAAAAATCATTTTAGCGATTTGAAAAATTTCCATCATTCCTAAAGTCATTAATAAAGATTTAGCATTATCACCTTCACCCAAACCATTTAAAATTCCTGATGCCAATGCAATTATATTTTTTAAAACACCGCATAACTCTACGTCAATTAATTTTTGAGACTCAAGAATGATAAATTTTTCGTTATGCATTGCGTATTTAACAAATTTTGTTAGTTCTTGCGCGTCGCTAGCAATTATGGCACTTGTTAGTTGTGAATTTTTGATTTCTGTTGCGAGGTTTGGTCCGGAGAGGCATCCTACATGATTATGTTTTAATTCTTTTTTTATAAATTCACTTACAGTTAAAACTTCTTCATTTGTTGTGTTGATAAGTCCTTTTATGCAATGGATAAAGGAATGGTGTGGTTTGATAAAATTTTTTATTTGAGAAAGTAAAGTAGGGATATTTTCGACAGGTATAGCGATGATGATAAGTTGACAAGAAGAAAAAAATAGATCCATCGAAGTTGTGGTGTTAGGTAAGTTTCTAGGAGTTCTAACATAGAATAAAACGTTATTACCGTTATCTTGTAAAATTTTTTCCAATGCAGTTCCAAAACTACCAGCGCCAATGATCCCTATAGTGTTCATCTTAATTTTTTGCGAGATATAAAAAATTTACAAAACGATGTTGAATTTAGTATTTTGCCAAGATCACAAAGCCTTAGTTCTCATAGAGATTTTTATTAGATTTATACTATAAAATGAGTACAGTAAAAACTTTATTTTCGTTAAGGATAAACAATAGTTATTATAGTGATCCTCTAAGTAATAAGGATTTTGACATAATTCCGACAAAAAAGACATTAGTGATTTTTGATCGTTTCAAGTTAAAATGGTTTAAATGTGATGGTTGTAATTATCAATTGCTTTATTACAACAGTAGTAAAAATTTTGTGGATTATGTATCTCAAAATATTTCTTTTTTAGAATTTGAGATTTTCATTAAAAATGAGAGTTTATATAATTTTAGCGATTTAAAGGTTGGAAGTGTATATAAATTTGAAAATACAGAAGGTAGGTCGCGATTACATCAGGAGGAGTTTGTTAGTGATCATGATGTGATAAATTTAGGAGAATATCGTCATAAATTATTCGGTATTGTTAAGATTTCTTTGAATAAAATAGCTCAAGTTAACGAGTTCTTTATTAATATCAGGCCTTTGGCGAGTTTTTGGATTTATTATATTTCTAATAAGAATTTTAAGATTAAAAATATACTACAAATTATGTCAAGCGATAACAATTTTGTATTTTTAGAACATAGGGGAGGTGGTGAGGATTTAGTTTATAAGTCTTCTGATCCTATAACGTTGAGAGATAAATATGATTTTATTGTATCGATAGAGTATCGACGTAAGGGGGTTACCGATGTTATAAAAGAGATTTTACCATCACCTAATACGTATAGCAACTGTGTAGCTGGAAAGGAATATTTTAGCAACATAGAATATACAGTTATTTAATTTTTTTAACGCAATGCCTGAAAATTTAAAAACGCCCGGCGTTTATATCGTCGAAAAAGATAGTGGTGCTAATGCTATTGTACAAGTTGCAACTGCAGTACCTGTATTCATTGGTTTTACAGAAAAAGCAGAAGTGAATGGAGTGTCCTTTCACATGAAACCGGTGATTGTTAGTTCTTTATCTGAATTTGAAATATTCTTTGGTGGTGCTCCAAAACCAGTGTTTACCGTAAAAGAGGCAAATGAAAAACAAAATGTTGATCTTGCTGTTAATGGTGTTAAATATTGTTTAGAACAAAGTAAAAATTCCTCCTTCCTTTTATATAACTCTTTAAAGTTATTTTTTGATAATGGAG
>CAMEYY010000039.1 GCA_945947725.1 uncultured Cytophagales bacterium
TATCTGTCAAACAATCGTCAGGATAAAAATGATAATGTATAGGTAGAATTTCATCTATTTTCTGTAATAAAACATCAACGTTATCTCCGTTTTTCGCCGAGATAAAAACTTTTTCTATATCTTTAAGTTGTTCGTTTGTTATCAAAGAATTTTTAATTTCCTCATCTTTGCACTTATCAACTTTATTTATCGCCATCAAAATTTTTTTCTTCTGATGTTCAAGAGCATTTTTGACGATGTCAGGTATTTCTAAAGGAGAATTGATATCGATAATCCATAATATGACATCGACTTCATCCAAGGAATCTTTAATGTATTGCATCATCTTCTCGTGAAGCAAATTCATAGGAGTTATTAAAATTCCTGGATTGTCGAGGAAGATCATCTGCGTCTCATTATAGTTATGAATACCTAAAATAGATTTTCGTGTTGTCTGAGGTTTAAAACTTATTATAGAGAGTCTTTCACCTAAAATATTATTCAACAAAGTAGATTTCCCGGCGTTTGGTAAACCTATGATACTAATAAATCCTGCTTTTTGCATAAAACTATTCTTCTTCGATATCTGCTCCTAAATTTTTTAACCTTTCAACAATATTTTCGTATCCTCGCTTAATTATAGATAGTTGACTAATAACACTTTCTCCTTCAGCAGAGAGAGCTGTTAAAAGTAAAGACATACCAGTTCGGATATCAGGACTTGCAATTTTTATTCCTCGTAAAGCATACTCTCTATTTATTCCAATGACATGAGCACGATGAGGATCACATAAAATTATCTTTGCCCCCATAGCTATAAGATTATCAACAAAAAATAACCTGCTTTCATAAAGTTTTTCATGAAATAAAACAGAACCTTTAGCTTGCAAGGAAGTAACAAGGAGAATACATAAAAGGTCGCTTGGAAATCCTGGCCACACAGCATCATCAATTTTTATTATCGCACCTTTCTGTAAATCAGACTGAATTTCATACTCCTCTTCTCCATAAACAAAAATTCCATCCGATTTTATATCCATCTTTATTCCTATCTTTTGGAAACGACTTATCGCAGGATAGAGCCATGTTTCATCACAGTTGTCAAATTTAATATTGATATTCGACTGAGTGAGAGCTGCAAGTCCTATAATACTTCCGATATCCAATAAATCAGCCCCTAAAACATGTTCAACACCTCCAAGACTTTCAACTCCTCTGATGAAAAGTTTGTTCGAACCCACGCCACTTATTTTTGCCCCCATTTTATTGAGCATGTTACATAATTGTTGAACATGTGGTTCGCATGCAGCGTTGTAAATAGTTGTTGTTCCTTGAGCTAAAACTGCGGCGAGGATGATGTTAGCTGTTCCTGTAACAGAACTTTCATCAAGTAATATGTAGTTTCCTTTTAGTTGATCTGTTGTACAAACATAAGATTGTAATTTTTCATCGAAATAGCTGACGACATTTAATTTTGCAAGACCAGAGAAATGTGTATCGAGACGTCGTCGTCCAATTTTATCACCTCCTGGCATTGGTATTATAGCTTTTTTAAAACGAGCAATCATAGGTCCTAGTATCATTACACCTCCTCGTAATTGTGTTATTAAACTTTTTAAAACCTCAAAATCTACTTGATCGACGTTAAACATGTCCTTAGCGCAGAAAGAATAATCATGATCATTTAGCTTTTCAACTTTGATATTCAAAATTTTAAAAACATTGATCAAGTTAGTGACGTCGATAATATTAGGAATATTTCTTATTATCACCTTCTCTTCGGTCAAAAGACACGCACACATCACCTCAAAAGCTTCATTTTTTGACCCTTGAATTTGATAATCCCCTTTCAACTTCTTTCCCCCACGTACTATAAGCCTATCGTTCATATAATAGGAATAAGACGATTTCTTTTTAAAAGAATTAAAAACGATACTTTATTTATATGAACCACACCTATATAGAGGACTTTCAAAGTATGGATGCCGCTAAAACATACGTTGAAGAAATCATAGATGGATATAAGCCTGAAGATATTTTATGTCTTTTCGATATCGACCTCACTCTACTCGAACCGACAAACCCAGCTGCTAAATACGTTAATATTGTTAAACACAAAGACATTTGGTTTAAACTGAAAAAACGTTACGCTTGTTTCTCCCCTGCAATGTCGGGAGCGGTGGCTCTTGTTTATAAACATGAAGTCTTAGATCAAGATGTCTTTAAACTTTTAAATCTTCTTAATGATAGAAAAATAAAAAATTTAGGTTTTACTGCTACCTTAAACGTTGAAATCGAAGGTAAAGACCTTAGAGAAATACGATATCAACAGTTAAAAGAAAATAATATATCTTTCGAACAAAATTTCCCACAGCAAGAAATAATTTTGAATTCTGTAAAATTATTGGGGGGCACTCCTTGTATCTATAAAGGAATTATCTTTTCTCATGGTAATGGAGCTTGCCCTAATAAAGGTATAGTCTTGCCAGAATTCTTGAAATTGTTGAATAAAAAACCAAAATGTATCATTTTCTTCGATGATAATTTCGATAACCTCTTAGACGTTAATCAACATTTAGCAGAGACAAATCCAAATATCGATTTTTATGGTATATTGTTCTCTAAAGCTAAAAAAATGGAAGCACCTGAAGTTTCTTCTGAAGAATTCGAAAAAATATGGGAGGATTACTTCCAACGTGAAAGTCTATGCTGTAAAAAAAGTGAAAGAAAAAATTTTAATTCTCTCTCATGACTAACAATGTTAAAGACAGCAAAAGCGATTTTATTAATAGGAATTTTAAAGGAGACTATATAATCTGGACTGTCGTTTCTTTAATGTTCATTTTGGGAATTTTAGTTGTATATAGTTCTGTAAGTTCATTGGCTTATCGTACTGCAAATAATAACGCTGAACATTATCTTTTTAGACATTCATTTTTTGTTTTGTTGAGTTTTATTTCTATGTATATCACGCATAGGATCAATCACAAATACATATGCGCTATCTCTAAAATTGGTTTGTATGTAAGTGTTATCTTGTTGCTTTTTGTCTGGAAATTTGGTGTAACGATAAATGAAGCTTCTCGATGGTTGATAATTCCTTTTATTCATACTAGTTTCCAACCGTCAGATTTCGCGCAATTATCTTTGTTATGCTATATCGCTAACGCTTTCCGTTTTGATGATGAGGAGATGTTAGTTGAAAGACAAAAATCTGTTATAGTCTGGGTCGTCTTAATTTGTGGTTTGATAGCTTTAACGAATTTCTCGCGTTCTATTCTTCTTTTCGTTTCAAGCATAATGATGATGTTTTTGGGTGGTTATTCTTTTAGAAAAAGTTTTAAAAATGGAATATTAATGCTGGTCGTTGTTTGTGGAGCAGCTTTTGGATTTGGACAAAGAGGAAAAACTATTGTTAGCCGTTTAAAAAGTTTTAACCAAACAGAATTACCTTGTCAAACTTATCAAGCTAATATCGCTATCGCAAATGGAAAATTATTTGGTAAAGGACCAGGAAATAGTATGCAACGAAATTTTTTACCTTATGCTTATTCTGATTACATTTTCCCTATCATCATCGAAGAATATGGTTTTGTAGGAGGAATTTTTACTTTGATTTTGTATCTCATTGTTGCTTTCCGAGGAATGAAAACTCTTAAAGACGATCGTTATACTAAGTTGTCTAAACTTCTTGCTTCAGGGTTAAGTTTTTTCATCGTCATCGAAGCTGTTATAAATATGGGAGTGGCTGTAGGTGTTTTACCTTCAACAGGAATACCTTTACCTCTGATAAGTATGGGGGGAACATCTTCTATCTTTACCGCAATATCTTTTGGAATAATTTTAAATGCTCTCACCCTTCCACAGAAGGATTTCGCTTATAGAAAAAATCAATTTCGTTAGTTAAATCGATAAAGTCGGAGATACTCAACTGCTCAGCACGGAGATTTAACTTATCACTCTCAAAATTTTTGTTGACGATATTACTGAGACAGTTCTTTAAAATTTTTCTACGGAAACGAAAACTATTATGAACTACCTTATCGAATAATTTTTCATCACAATTTAACTTTTTAACTCCGTTTCTTTTCAACTTCATTACCGAAGAAACGACTTTAGGTGCAGGACAAAAATTCTCTGGTCCAACGTCGAATAATTTTTCTACATCAAAAAAACTTTGCAACAAAACACTTGGAATTCCGTATTGTTTACATCCATTTTTCGCACAAATTCTATCAACAACTTCCTTTTGTAACATACATACGATTTCATCAACGCAATCACGATATTTATGAATCAAAAATAAAATTTCAGTGCTAATACAATAAGGTAAATTTCCTATGATGTTGATTTTTTTCCCTTCTGCTAATTTTTCAAAATCAACTTGGAGTACATCTTGACAGATAATTTTTGCTTTAGGAAAACATAAAGAAAGGTCTTGAATAAAATTTGTATCTAGCTCTATCAAAGATAAATGGTCAGAAAATTTTTCATAAAGAAATTTTGTTAAAGCTCCTTTTCCTGGGCCAATTTCAACGATAATTTCGTTATCATTCAAGCTATTTGCGATATTTTGAGCGATGTTTGGATTGATTAAAAAATTTTGTCCTAATTTACTTCCCATTCTATAATATTGATTATTTGATTTTTTTTTCTAACACTTTACATTAAAGCTATTAAGTAGAATTTGCATATGACCGAGTCCTCCTATCAACAAAGAATAATTTTTTTTGGGACACCTGAATTTGCAGTAAGCAGCCTAGATACGTTAAAAAAGAAATTCAATGTTGTTGCTGTAGTTACTGCAGTTGATAAGCCACAAGGACGTCATAATAAGGTTATTCCTTCTCCAGTAAAAGCCTATGCTTTAGAAAATTCATTACCTGTATTACAACCGGAGAAGTTACGTGACGAAGAATTTTTAAGACAATTAGATGAATTGAATGCTGATTTGTACGTAGTTGTTGCTTTTAGGATGTTACCAGAATGTGTGTGGAAAAAACCTAAGTTTGGTACGATAAATTTACATGGTTCTTTACTTCCTAAGTATCGTGGTGCTGCCCCTATAAATTGGGCATTGATTAAAGGAGAAAAGCAAACAGGAGTTACAACTTTTTTTATAAACGATCAGATTGATACCGGACAAATAATTTTACAAAAATCTCTTGAAATTTTTTCTGGTGATAATTTTCAAACTTTATATAATAGACTCAAAATTTTGGGTGCTGATGTTTTATTGAAATCTGTTGAAATGATTTTTAGTGGTGATTGTATTCCTCAAGAACAATCACATGAAGAAGCTTGCCCTGCTCCTAAAATTAATCCTGAAGATTGTTTTATTGACTTTAATCAAAAATCTGAAGATGTTTTCAATTTTATACG
>CAMEYY010000040.1 GCA_945947725.1 uncultured Cytophagales bacterium
TGTATGAAAACATTATACTAAAGACTTAAATTTATATTCTAAAATAAAAAAAGAGTAGTCTACTCGCTTTTTATTGTATAATATAAAGAGTAAAAAGGAGGGAAATTATGAATCAACCAACATTAGCCGATGAAGAAATTATTGTACATCTAATTAAAGATTTTATTGAGAGAGAAGGCTTGTTCAAAAAAAGTGATAAAAAATATAGTAAAGTTAAAAAAACAAGGGAGTTAATTCGTCGAATTCAATACATGGAACTAAGTTATGGTAGAGTAGTTGATGATATTCCTCAAACAATAAGGGACTTGGTAAACTATCTTAAAACACAACCAATTTCTCGTTATCTTCCATTACTTTCACAAGATTTAGATATTGAACTTCAAAAAGAGTTTGCGCTAGGTCGCTATAATCAGTTGACTCCGGCTATTTTAGAACTTATTACAGAAGATAATGCTCATGAACAAATCCAAAAACATATTGTAGCTTTACGAGAGAAAATCATTAAATCAGGGAAAGAAGAGTTTTATGAGATTTGTCGCTTTTTTTTTGCAGCGGAAAATAATTTCGAAACAAGAAACAATCTTAAACGTCGAATGACGAAACTTAAAATTCCTGCTTCATGGCAAGATGAAATTATTCAAAATTTCTATGTTTCTGTTGGTAATAAAAAATTATCTAAAGAATTTTGTCCTTATTGTGGAAATCCTTTGACAAATGAACATTTGGAAACATCGAAAGTATGTCGTCATTTTAAACAAACAGACTTTTTCTTCAAGCCAATAACTAAGTCTTTTAATATAACAGAAGAAGTTTATTGTTTCGATGAGAAAGTTGTCAAATCTATCGTTATTCCGAATATCGGTGAACAACGTCTTCGAGATCTATTGCTTACAATTCCTGGAGTGATTGAAGTTGTGATGTATCCTTATTTTGATAGTTACGATTTAAAAGTAGTTACGAAAACAAGAACATTTTGGATCGACGTAAAAGACTATCAATACCCTCGTTCATTAGCACAATATTTTGCCAAAGAATATAAGCAAGCCCAAAAACTACTTCGTCCACGTCAAACAGATATTCGATCAGAAGACGTGTTTCTTTTAATTCCAAAACATAGGATTGAAATTTCGTCCGATCGATATTTAAAACGTCTTCGAACAAACCTAGAAAATCGTAATCTTAGTCGTATTAAAGTTATAAGTGAAGGAGATTTTATTAAATTATTAAAGAAAGAAATTAAAGGTGATTATTAATGTATCAATCTGGAGAACAAATTTGTATTTCAAAATCAATTAAAAAAACAAAGAATCAACAAAGAAAAGTTAATTCATTAGAATTAGCTAATGATATGTTGACTCTTAAAAAACAATTATCACAAGATAATGAATTGATTAAGTTTTTAGTCTGTAATCACAAAATATCAAAAACAAAATTCGAACAAGATATTATGATTGAAGTGGATCGATTTATTCGAACAGAGATAATTCTTTACGTTGTTGATTTAATCCAAAGTGATCTTCCTTTGAATGAAGCTAATTCATTATTTATCTTAAAAAATGAACCACTTATTTCATTTGAAAAAAGTAAAGATAAAAAATTAGCTCAAAAATTACGTCGCATACTTATGTTACGTTATCCAATTACAAACGATCCTCTTATCTGGTATGAACGTGTTCAACAATATATGGAGTTTCCAAAACAATTAAGACTTTTTAGAGAAGAGAAAACACCAAAACTCGCATTGATTTACGATATAGATCAATGTACTCGTGCTACTGATCGTCTCACTATATATCGTGATTTTTTAGAGGAACACATAACAAAAAAAGATCTTCCGTTAAAGATGATGGAATCGGATAATGGAAAATATCTTTATGTTCAACCTAAATTAAATCAGCAAAACAATCAAAAGCAAACAATCCCTATTTCTCTTTCATCGACGACAATTGAGATAATTGAAGAAGGCATAGATTTAAAACCGTATCAGCTTCCAAATTATACATCAAAAATATCTCTATCTATTCCTGAAAACTTCTCTATTAAACGTATGTTGAGTTATGTTGAGGGAGACAATTCAAATCTTCCTCTTCTTAAATTTAATTTCAAAAATAACCAAACGAAACATTTAGATTTAAAAGGAGTTATCCATATCTTAGGTGCATTAGGTGTTGGAAAATCAAATTTCAAATATGGAATGACGCGTTATTTTCTTGAAGAACAAAATGCCAATCGAATCGCTATCATTGAACATACAGTGACAAATGTTTTTGATGTAGTTAAAAAACTTCGCAATATGGGAATTAACGCTATTCCAATCATAGGTAAAGATGACGAAAAGCATCTTCATAGTGTTATAAACAAAATGTCAATCGAAGACTATCTTAAAGATGAATTTGATTTTTTAGAGTGGGTATCTGGAGAATGTTTAATACTTAGCAGTCAATGTGATTTTCAGTCTGAAACAAAAGAAGCCCCTTGCAACCATTTAAAGTCATCTTATGTCGGAGACATTTCATCAGTTTGCTGTCCATTTATTACGAAGTGTGGTCGCATGAAACGTTATCGAGATATGAATAAAGCGACAGTTTGGGTAACAACGATTCACTCTGTTATTAGCGGAAACATCCCTCAAGCTTTCAATCCTAACAAACGAACATTTTTTGAAATTTTATATGACAACACAGATTTAATTTTCTTTGATGAAGTTGACGGAGCGCAAGATATTTTAGACGGAACTTTTATTCAATCGAGTAATCTATTGAATGGTTATGAACTTTCACGCGATTTAACTCAACTAAGAACACGTATTGAAAAAACAGCTCGTTTTAAAGAGACTCCGCGATTAAGTATAGCTTTGGTTGGATTTGAAAATGCTCGTGTTCACTTCAACGAACTTTTATTTAATTGTGGAGAGGTTTGTCAAAAAATAAAAGGATCTACTTTAACAATTAAATCTTTAATGTATCAAATAGTCAAAGCAATCGACAAGGAAAAAACAGAAATAAAAAATATTAAAAAACTTGTGATGGAATTAAAAGTTTTGACAAGTGTTTCCAACATTCATTTTTATACACCTAGCCGTGAAAAAGAATTTCAAACAAATTTAGAACAAAATAAATGGTTTTTAGCATACGATCGAATTATCAGAAACTATGAAAAACGAAACAACAAAGGTGATTATCGTGAATATAGTGAGTTTTTAGAATCAATCGAAAATTACTTCAATGAATTGTCTATTTATTTCAAACATGAGTCATCTAAAAAGAAAAAAATGATTTATGAAATGATGGCTCTTTTAATTGTCTTAGTTGATTTAGACCGTTTCTATAAAATGATTGTAACCGAATGCGAACGTATTAGAACAAATAACCCTATTTTAACAAGTGATTTACACGATTTAAAAATGAGTCCTTCACCAATCTCTGTCTTTACTTACGAGTCTTTATTAAAAGATATGAAATATGGATATTTGATTGAAGAAAGGGAAGGTGAAGACAGTTATCAGTTAAAACTTTACCAATATAATGCAATGGGACGAAAAATGCTTTTCACTTTATCAAACATCAAAGAACATATAGGTCAGCCTGGCCCTGCTGTTATTGGATTATCTGGAACAAGTTTTCTGATCGACTCTCTTAGATATAATTTCATTAAAAAACCTGATCTTTTATTAGAATCCATTAATGAAGATGGAAGTATACGAAAAGAAGGGAAGATTACGGCTCATTATATTCCAACTGTTTCGACTTCTATGAAAAATTATAAAAAAAGTGTTACTGAAATGCCATATGTAACGGTTTCTGGTAGTGGATCAAAAACAGAGCAACGAATGGAACGTTATTATAACATCTTACAACATTTAGACGGGTTAAATAATGAAAATATTAATTATTTAGAAGCTGCAACTTTTGGTAAAAAGCCAGGCATTATTGTAACTGGAAATTATAACGAAGCTGAGGGAGTTCATCATTGGTTGCAATCCAGAGGTTATCATTCGCTTGGATTAGTTCGAGAAGAAAGAGAAGGAGATTTTACGATTACTCGCAGAGAAGTAGAAGGGATTGCGAAAAACAAAAAACATAAAGAAGCTCAGTTTTTCGTTGTTTCATTAGAATCAATTGCCCGAGGATATAACATACTTAACGATTTTCAAGACTCTCATTTTGGATCGGTCTTTTTCTTGAATCGTCCATATCCTCAACCTTTATCATTAGAAAACAGTTTGCGGAAAACACACGCACTTTATGACTATGTATTAGAAGATCTAATTAACGATGTTGATTTGACCACTTCCGAAAAACTATACGAGGCTTATCGACGAAATAGTATGAATTTTGATGATGCCTATTATTTAGGGTTTTGGAATGACTTGACTGAACAAGAGAAACTTTGGATTTCAGCCGATGCCTTAGTTCCAATCAAACAGATGATTGGGCGAACTCAACGTAACCAAAATAGTACGGATGTCTATTTCTGTGATGGTGCTTTTTGCCCTCGTGATAACAAGGATTTTATTGGAACTTCAAAAGGGGATTCAATGTTTGATTATTGGTTGCGAAGTTTAGAAGCCATCATCAACCAACATCCATTTGGAAAGTCTCTATTCGAGGAATTTTACCGTGCCTTAAAAGAAATGGTTAACGAATACAAAGAATACGCAGGAAAATAGCTTCCTTCGTATTCTTAACTCTAATAATGATTAGACAAAAAAGAAAAAGAAAGAGGAATTAAAAAATGAAAAAAGAAACAGGCTTAAACGTCTTATCTTTTCGTTTAAACGAAAAGACTTTAGAAGAAATGACGATTTACGGGTTTAAAGTGAGTGAATGCTTTAAAGATATGTTAATCGATGTTCAACTTCAACAAGGAACACCACGCAATAAATTAAAATGGGCTTCTGGACGAACGATTTTAAAAGTTGCTGCGACATTATACCCAAATCAAGTCATTCACTTTCATGGAGGGTTAAATGTCATTGAAGCGAATCAAGATTTTTGGTTCTATACTTTAAATCCCATGAACCCTGAAGATTTATACGAATTAGAGGCACATGTGACAGAATGGTTAGCAAAAGAACAAGGATTAAGTCCTTTAGCGTTAGATTTTGCACCATTTGAAGAGTGGGGCACATTCGAACCCATTAATTTAGTTCAACTGAAAGATAGAACCCAGTTTAAGAACGGTTACTCAGTGATTGAAAAAACATTTTTAAGTTATCTATTAAACAAAAACA
>CAMEYY010000041.1 GCA_945947725.1 uncultured Cytophagales bacterium
ATATATGAAATACCAGCACCACCGTCTTGAGTTAAACTTTCTAAAGCTAATTCAGTACCAACTAAAGTTACAGAAGAAGCACCAGAAATCATTTTTACGTTACGGATTTTCTCTTTGATTGAAGTTGCATTATAAGTTCCATGATGGATAAATTGAGTTGGTAAACCATTGATTACATCTACAAATGCTTTGTAGCACATTTCAGCAATGTCACGCTCCATAGCTTCATATAAAGCTTGAACGAATTTACCCCATCCAGTACGACGAGTCATGATACGAGCGATATGTTCGTAAACTTTAGCTCCACGAGTTTGAGTTTCAACTGTCATCTCATATCCTTCATCGAAGCGTTGACGGTCTAAAGATACACGACCATCTTTAGAAATACGAGAAACTACTACTTCTTGTTTAGATTCGATATAGAATACAGTTTTGTCTCCACGAGCTTGAGAACGAGTTTCAACGAATAAATCAAAGAATGGATTTTTCCAAGTTTCGTTGATGATTCCTTCGCGTAAAACTTCCTCGATGATAGCGAATACTCCTAAACGAGCATCTTCACGACGGAATGCTAAGATATAATCTTCAACTGTTGAGTTTTCGTTAGTTCCAATGATAGAATGGAAAGCATTAGTAATAGCTTCTTCTGGTGTGAATACTGAATCTGCTGAGAAGTTAGCAGGTACTTGAACTTCACCTTTGTAGTTTGCAATCATAAATTTTGCTAATTCATTTTTAGTAAATTTCATAAGTATGTTCCTCCTTTTTTATTAAACCAATCTCACAGATTAGTTTAATACCTCTAATTTAATTTTCTTACCTACTGTTGGTAATAAAGCTCCTGGTTGGTTTTGACCAGTATTAACTGCTAAAGTAAATGGTAAGTGAGTATCTACAACTGTTACTACGCGAAATGCTGAGTTGCCGGCGTTACCCCCTCCGTTTACTTCGAACTTGCCTTGGTTGTTGATTTTTACAAAAGCACCAACAGTGAAGGTAGTAACAGCTCCCTCAAAACGTTCATCTGAGTATGTATACTCGATACGGTCATGTTTACTTAGATCATATGCTGTATATGTTTCATTTTCTTTTAATTTGAATTCACTAAGTTTTCCATCGATTAAACGATATTGTTGTTCGTTAATTTCAGGAGCAACAATAATAGATTTACCAATAACAGAGTTAGTTTCTTGCGTAATAAAAGTTACTTGACGAACATGGTCATATTCGCGACCACGCCCACCTTGACCTTCATAAGTCGCACCTAATGTTACAATTGTCCCATTTGGTCTTTCCCCACCTGCTGTAAACATAACTGTCTGAGGACGACCGTATTTCATTTCTTTAATGTTTGATGTATTACAAGCCATAAAGATATTCCTCCTTTATATATATGTCAATCTATAAATTAGCGTACTACCTCTAATTTAATTTTCTTACCTACTGTTGGCAATAAAGAACCAGGTTGATCTGGTAAAGCATTTGTAGCTAAAACAAATGGTAAATGAGTGTCCACAACTGATACCACTCGGAAAGCAGAGTCAGTTGCGTTGGTTGCACCTGTTTTTGTAAATTCTCCACCAACAGCGATATTAATAAAGTCTCCAACTTGAATAGCATTTGGATTATCAAAGTATCCATCCGAATACTCAATACGATCATGTTTTTGTAATTGATAAGCTGAATAAGTTGTGTTCGGCTCTAAGTCGAAGTTATCAACTTGATTGTCAATGCGACGATATTGTTCAACATTGATCTCAGGAGCAATAACAATCCATTTTCCAATAACAGCAGTAGCTTCTAAGTTAGCAACTTCGATTTTATGAACATGGTCGTGGTCACGTCCGTTCGCACCTTCCATTGTGTCTCCTAAGTCAACAATAATTCCATTTGCTTGAGAATCTACTCCTTCAAACATAACTGTTTGAGGGCGACCGTATTTCATTTCTTTAATGTTTGATGTATTACACATGAAATATGCCATGACAAAAACCTCCTTTTCAATTTTTGATTTTTATATTCATCATCACATTACTTCATTAAGAAGTTGGCAAACTTAAAGTTAGGCACTTCTTCATTTGAAGTAGGTGTGGCAATGTTTAATTTAGGTTTAATTTGTTGTTTTTGTGTTTTACGATTTTGACGAGCAATGCGACCTGCGATGATATAAAGTTTATCTTCTAAGGCTTTAGGAGTTAAGTCACCTAAATTCTCAACTAACTCTTTATATTCGTCGGTGTCTTGTAAATCACTGAATTGATCTAATACAATTTGACGCTCTGCATCTAACTTGTCTTTTTCAATTTGTGATTTATATTGTTTTAACTCGTCTAATTCTTGTTGCAATGCAGACATTTTTGATTGCATATCATCTTGAGCTTGTTGTAATTGAGTTGTTAAATCATCTCGTTCTTTTGTTAATTCAACAATAGTGCGTGATAATTCAGCTTCCATTTCCTCAAATTTAGCTTTATAATCTACATCATCAACTTTAGTTTTATCAACCTCTGGTTCGTTATTAACTACAACATTTTCTTGTGTAGGTTCAACTACTTGAGGCTCTTGCCCTTCATTTTCAACAACAGTTTGATTTTCTGTTGTTTGAACTTGATTATCTTCTGGCATGGTATTTCCTCCGTTTTCAAATTGATTTAATTCAAACATCATTTGTTGGTAATCATCACTATCTTTGGCAAATACTAAATTAGCTTCACCAAATGCTGGGTTGACACCAACTCCCAAAACAGTAACGGCAGTAAAGTAGAAATCTTCTACCTCAACACTTCCATCTTTAGCACGTTTTGGGCGATTCATCATGACTTCCATTGAAACGTTAAGGTCTCGATGTTTCTTAATAAAGTCGTATTCACGTTTTTGACGTTTCCATAATAAAACCTCTGAACATAAATACTCTTTAGTTTCACCATCAACCTCAACTTCTTCAATCCATTGTTGACAACTCTCTGCAATAACACCAATACCATAAGTCAACGCATTACCGTCATCTTCAAATTCATGAGATTTCAAGTTTTTCGTATTTCTATCGTATTGAGTTACTAAAGGGATATTCTTCAACGTTGGCAATGCTTTCATTGTACCATCATGAGAGAATTTAGCACCATTATGAGCCTTTGAACCAATAGCCATAATTCTTAATCGTGCTTTATGAAAAGAGGGATTAAGCGTAGATTCAAAGTCTGAAAATGTAGCCAATGTTGTAAACTTCAATTTTTGATCCTTCATCTACTCTCACCCCCTTTCAAATCACGAATTATATTCTTCATTAGTTCCTGCCTCTTGATTTCTAATAGTGTTATCACTATCTGAATCTTCCACAGTAGGAGCACCACCTGAATCAGATGAGCTTGTTTGTGTATATGAAGAGGTCATTGGAATAAACTTGTTAGGTATATCAAGAATGTCATTTTGAATGTAATTCATTGCCATCATTTCTTGTTGGTTCATTCCTAAGATGGCACTAATATGAGCTTGAACTGGTTGACCATATTGCCCAGCTTTCATATACATATCAAAGACTTCTTGTTGGTTGAAACGAGTAACATCTAATAATTGCACTCGGAAGTTTCCTTTATGCTTATAGACATACTTACGAGTTACCCAAGTTTCGATTTGTCGATTAAGCTGAAAGATGACAGATTCATCAACTTTGATTGAATATTTTAAGGCAGTGGTTGAATCACTGTTGAATAACAAGCGACTAATACCTAAAGCATCGTATAATTGGTCTGTTGCTTCTTTAATCTTGTTTCGACTGTTTGATGTACCATCAGTGAATTTGATAGCTTCCCATTCCATAGGTGAGTAGAAGATACCGATTGATTCTGCAATTGCATCACGAGCCAACTCATAGAACATGGTAGCCGTACTCATTTTGATAGCAAACGCATCTGGTCGCTCTTGTTTGGCACTCTCAAATCGTGGAATTTTAAATCCAATTAATTTATAGTTGGCTTGTTCTTCTGCCACTTTTGCTAACGCTTTATAATCCTCAATGTTTTGCACATCATTATAAATACTTGCATATGGTGGATAGCAATAATCCAACTCTTCTTTCAACTTGATACAAATTGATTTTTCAGCAGGAATATCAACCCAACGTTTACGTGCATCTTTTTTATAAGCATTGTAAGCCTTGGTGAAGAATCCTGGGATATATTGGTCAAATTCTTCAAGTAGGGAAATATTGACATCAAAGTTTTCTTTCTTTGTGAAGAATGACATATCCATTTGGAAGATGAAACTTCCATATTCAACCCCACTGATTCGACAATAGTCTGGGTCTAATGATTTAATTGAATATCCAGTAGCATCATCATCACCCTCGAATTCAATCCCATAGAATACATCAAATCGTAAGCAAGTACGATATACTTGAATTAAATTCTTAGGTAAATTTAATTTGGTTAAGTAATCAACTGCTTTCTCGTACTGCACTTTTAATGTACCTAAATTTGTACGAGTTGGGATGACTACAGGTGAGATAACTGGAATGCTTGATAAGTAATTTACCACACGTTGGTAAATTTGACTTGTATTTTCTAAATATCGTGCTAAATCACGTAGCTCTTTTTCATGGTGACGAGGGTCACGTAAGAATTGTGCAACTTTCTCAGGCGGGAATCCTTGATAGTTTTGTCTAGCAGACATTGAAATCCATGAATCTTGACGAGATACATGATTGTTTAAATTTAAACGTTTAGCAAATGTTAAAAGATCACGATTATAATCCTGCTCACTGTAATCTGGGTTTGTATCCCAATTGAATAAACCTTCAATGATTTCTTCTCTTTGTTTCTGTTCCATAGTCTCTCCTCCTCTCTATCTAATTTTTGGTTTGCGAATCATACCTCTTAAAACTGACA
>CAMEYY010000042.1 GCA_945947725.1 uncultured Cytophagales bacterium
TTTTATTATTTGATAAACCGTCATTTAAAATAATAAATCCAAAGTGCTCTTCAATGCCATAGTATTCTCGAGTAGGCTTTTCAACTTTCTTATCTAAGGCTGGTAAAGGCTTGACTTCAAGTTTAATACTTGGCCAAATTCGATTTAAGGCATACTCACTAGTCATTGCTTTAACGCTACAAGACGTATTGTACGGTTCTGAATTTTCTCGTCGATTTTGTTCTAAGAATGAACGGATACAATTTATAATCTCGTCTTTGTTTAAGTCAGATCCTATTAATTTGATTACTTTCTTAAACTCAGAGTCAAAATACCAGTCTTGCTCGTTTGGATAAATTCGATAAATTTCAAAATGAATTGAACAGTACTCTTCGTAGTAACTTCTTTCTTGGTCGCTAGCAGGTTTAACTTCTTTTTTCTTTGATAAAGATTTTCTAGAAGATAATGATGTTATTTCTGCCATGTGTCTCTCCTCCTTATTTTTAAATTACAAATATTATTAAGCGCTAAGCATAAATTTTTTTCATCAGAATATAATATTTTTAATTTCTACTAAACATCTTTAGAATTGATATTCTCTTTACTGCAACAACCACAAAATTATTTGCTTATAATTATTATTAGTATAGTTATTATTATTTAATTATTATAATAGGACATATTTAGACCCAAAACCCACTTCTACTGGACAAATATAGACCCGAACAGCCTTATCGTTGGACAAATATAGACCCGAACGAGAAAACTACTGGACAAATATAGACCCGAAATTTTATCTACAAAATAAAAAGAGCTATCTGCTCTTTTTAAGTTCTTCTAAAGATTTTTTAAATCCTTCAGATGTTACTAGGTCTGCAACAATAATTTCACCTTCCCAAAAAATAATTTTAGGAAAATACCAACCAATTTTTTTATAAGATTTATCATCTTTTCGCCAAGTAACATTTTTAGCTAAGTATCCAAGTTCTTCTAGCTTTGAGGTACTTCGTCTTACTGTTCTATCGCTTACGCCTAGGACTTCAGCAATTTCATTTGTTGTTACGTATCGTAGTTTGCTAACAATTTCATCAAAGTCCTTACACTTCTCAGTCACTCGAATATTTGTTAGCTTATAAAGAACAATATAAACAAGCTTATCTGTTGCGCTTAAATCTTTAGTACTTAAAATTTCAAGTGGTAATTTAATAAAAGGCTTACTTGCGCAATTTTTATTGAACTCATAAACAAGTGACTTATTAATATCAACAAAGAACTCCCCACGTTTTAAATTCTTTTCTTTGTATTCTAAGTGTGCCTTTTGTTGTTCTTTAGGAACCTCAAAATGGTCTGAAACATATTTAGGAACAGAAACCTCTTTATAGACGTTAATAATATTTGCTGCTTGAAGCTCTATTAACGATTTTCGAACTCGCTGTGCTGTGTCCTTACTTTTAGAATTTAAACCAACCCCATCAAGAATTTCTTTGACTGATACAATCACTGTTTTACCGTAGACATCCTTATTTACTTTTGATAATAAATAAATTAAAATTAAAAAAGTATGTGTTCCTTTAAAAGGATAGGCACAGATTGGAATTGGAGGATTATACGGGATTGGCATTTCGTTTAGGTCTCCAATTTTTTCATTTTTAGTAAAGATTAACTCCTGTGAAATTCGAACAAAATTTTGGCTAATTTCAGTATTCATAAATATTCTCTCCTTTGGAAAATGTTACCTTTTTATTATAACACGCTTACTGACAAAATAGTACAAATTTTGAATAAACTGGCATATTGTTACACAAGAGAAAAGCGCTAATGAATAGCGCTCTTTTTTATTCTGTTAATTGTTGAATTTGTTTCTCAACTTCTTGATAGCAAGTGTTCCATGCTTTCTCTTTGATTTCAGCAATATTATCTCCTGGCTCAATTTCGATTGTGATTTCTGTATTGAATTTATGCCACTGACCATTGATACTTCCAGAAAATCCATATCCTGCAGTGAAAGTTTTAACTTTAGCCATTACTTATTTCTCCCTTAATTAAATCTTTTTAATTTTTAAAGTATTGATAATTTTTTGATTGATACAAGCTGAATATTCTTCAGGCGATAATTCACCACTGAATACTAATCGTTCAACTAAAGCTTCATCAGGAACTTCGATCGTTTTAACTGCTTCATTGAAACCTTTAAGTTTTAGCAAAGCAACTAATTTCTCTTCATCGACAGTTGAACGATTTTGAGTACCAATTTCGATTCGGTATCCGTTCTCAGTATCAAGCTTGTTTAAACCGACTTCAGCTAAAGAACTTTTGATTTCCTCATTGATAGGTTTTAACTCTTTAGTCACTCGGTTTTTTGTCTCGTTTAACTCATAATAAACTTCTGCTAAATGGTTAATATTAGACATTTAATTTCCTCGCTTTCGATATTTATTTGTGATACACTTATAATTAAGTAAGGTATTAAAATTTTTTTCAGTGATTTATTAAATTTAATAAATTTATTTGCTTAAACACTTGCCCAGAAGTCCATATCTTGGCCGTATTGAATGTTATAAGACCCGACGATAAAATTTAAGGCAAAATAAAAAGAGCTCATACGAGCTCTCTATTTCATTCTATTAATAACGAGGTCCTTCACCAGTTCGGCAGAAGTTTTCGTTGTGACCATTTTCAATGCACTGAATAGTCTTCTCAGCATCGATTTGTACGAGTTTAACGAAACCAGAAACTAGCATAACAACAGCTAGAACTGATAATCCAAGTTTAGTAAGTTTAGCGTATAATAGTTTGTCTGATTGAGTCATATGTGTGTTCTCCTTAAGTTTTTAATTTCTTTATCACTATATTTATATTATACCATAATATAAGATAGAAGTACACATATTTTTACAAGTTTTTTCATATTTTTACAATAATTTTCGACCATTTGCTTCAGACATACGAGTTTCAACATAGCTCTTGACAACTATATACTCATATAAGTTTGCTTCATATAGCAAATTCTTTAGAAGTCGATTAATTTCTTTAGCTGTCTTATCTTTTTCTCGTATCATCCCACTTCTTGCTTCTCTTTCATATTGCCCTAATAGTGATTCGATAAATCCAGTATTCATTTGAATGTCTCCTTTATTTTTAGCTTATATTTTATTATTTGTCAAAAATACCAATTTTATTCATCAAATTTGTTAAATTTTTGCAAAAGGCAAAATAAAAAGGGCTTTTGCCCTTAATTAAAAGTAAAGTCTCTAAAGATTTCAATAATCTCTTCAATCATTTTATCTTTAGTCTTATAATTTCGATAATGGATTGTCTCACTACCTTCATAAATATCAGCAATGAATGGTTCTTCTAGAAATGGTAAATAATTAATAGAGAGCTGAGTTTCTCCCATCTTAATTCTAATTGGTAATCGAGAAGTCTCGATATACCGTTTTAAACTTGAAAGTGATTTAATTTCAGCCAACATTTGATTTCCTCCTAGTAACTAAGAAGAGCTCTAAGCTCTTCTCTTATTGATAATCATTTCATCTAAGACAGCAGTGATTTTACTTCTAGCCATCTCGTATTTATCGACGTTATTCCAGTCAACCTCTGTATTTTCTCTTTCTTTTTTAATACAGATTGAAAGATATTTAACAACAGTATTTCTCAAGTTTTGAACTCCTTGAACCGTTCGTGGGTCTTGTAAAGCGACAGAGTCGTAGTCACACATTAGCTTCTTAAGGATTAGCTCCTTCTCTTCGTATTCAACAAATGGACTATTATTTTTTGATAAGTGTTTAGCTAAGTTTTCTAAAGAAGTGATTCGAGTGAAGTTCTCTTCGTTAAATTGTTTGTTCATCTTTATATACCTCCGATAGTTTGATAGTGAGAGCTTTATTTATCTCTCTATTTATATTATACCATAATATAAGATAGTTGTACACTCTTTTTGAAGATTTTGAAGAAAAAAAAATAAGGCTTACTCAGCCTTATCTTCACCTTTGATTTCTTTCTCTTTATAGACCTTTGGAGTAGCGTCTCCTGACTCAATTCGTTTTGAAATATCTTCTCCACGTTTACCCCATTTAAAGTTTCGATTAAATTCTGCCATAGTTCCTCGTTTAACTTTGTTTCTAAAGTTGATTAACATCTCAATATCATTTTGATCAAAGTAACGAATACGACTTTCACCTGCGTATTTTGGCTTTGGTAATTCAGCGTCAACTTCAACTCCTGCTTCAACAGCGTCATACCATAATGAAATTGTTTGAGGACTACGTCCTACAATTTTAGCAGCTTCTCCAATTTTATATAACTTAGTGTTTTCCATGATGTTTTCCTTCTTTCTTTATGCTAATAGATTTTTAACTAGTTTCCTTAAATCTTGTTTATTACCATCAACTAAGGCAGATGATAACATTTCTTTAGAGTT
>CAMEYY010000043.1 GCA_945947725.1 uncultured Cytophagales bacterium
ACCGTACATATCGTCTAAGGCACGATAAAGGTCTTTGAAGGAGACAACAGGGAAAGGAACTTGTGGGACGACGAGGTCTATGTCAAAAATATTTTTGATATCATCACCAAACTTTTCTTTTACTCCAGCGATAGCATAGACGAGCATATCTTGTTCGAAATTCATCACATCATCGCAAGATTCAAGAAAAGAGAATTCAATATCTAGACCAGAGAATTCGGTAGCATGTTTACGAGAATGAGATTTTTCAGCACGGAAGACAGGTCCTGTTTCAAAAACACCTTCAAAGCCAGCCGCCATGGCCATCTGTTTATAAAATTGAGGGGACTGAGCAAGGAAAGCATTTTTATCAAAATAATCGACACGAAAAACTTCAGAACCGGATTCAGAAGCGGTACCTAATAATTTTGGAGAATGTATCTCGATAAAATTTTTATTACACAAAAATTCCCTACAAAGACGAACAAACTCAGTTTGAACTTTGAACATTAAAAGGTTTTTATCTGTACGTAAATCTATCCAACGGTAATCCAACTTTAAATCTAGTTCTGTCTCTTCTCCTTTTGGAGCGAGGATAGGTGATGGGGAAGCTATCGTATCTATCTGTAATTTTGCAACGAGCATTTCTACTCCATTCAACTTTACATTAGCGTTTTCAATAACTTTTCCTTCAACATGTATCACAGAATCTACAGTCAACTGGCTGACGATATCAGATAATTCAGGATGGTCATTTTTATTTATCGTCAATTGAATTTTTCCAGAGACATCTCGTAAAACGATGAAACATAAAAATTTTTTATCTCTGATATTTTCAACAAAACCAGCTAGATGATTTACCTCATTTAACAGAACGTCTTTAATAAGGACTCTTTTCATAAAAAATTACATTGGCATTGGAACTTCCTTTTTCAAGATCTCGGTGATCTTTACTAAGGCATCATTAGAAGCTTCGACTAATCTTGCTTGTAAAATCAACTTTGACTCTATGTTCATCAAAGATGAATCTATTTCTACATTCAAGATTTGTCTTAAACCATTGACAGTGACGTGAACTTTTTCATCGGAAGAGTTACCCGTTATCAAAGTAGTCTCCATTTTTTTTTGTATTTCAGCGAAGTTAGACTGTAAATCCTTCATCTTGCTGAACATTTGGAATATGTTAGCCATATTTTTTCAAGAAAATTATTTTTGTAAAAAATCTATAATTGAATTTATAAAAGATTCCGAATCTCCCGCCCCAAAGTTGATGATAATATCATGTTCTTGAAATTTTTTTAGAGCATTTGTAAGATCTTTAGGAGCGCAAGCAATTTTTGATTTTATTTTCATTTTATCGACGATAGCTTGATTAGAAATTCCAATGATAGGTTGTTCTCTATCAGTAAAAATATCGAGGACGATAGCTTGATCCGCTAAATCTAGACTTTGAGCAAATTGATCTAAAAAATCTTTTGTTCGTGAATATTGGTTAGGTCTCAGAATAGCTGTGATTTTTCTTCCTGTGTAAATTTTTCTAGCGGTATTTATCACTGTCGCGATCTCAGTTGGATGATGTCCATAATCGTCGATGACTATATTTTTTTCATTTTTAAAGACGATATCAAATCTTTTCTTTACACCAAGGAAAGTTTTTAAACCTTCACGTATCACGTACTCATTTACTTTGAGATATAAAGCTGCAGTTATCGTAGCCAAGGCGTTGTTGATATTATGGAAGCCAGGGATTTGTATGATGAGATCGGTAATTTTTGTTTTAGGACTCACATAATCGAAATGGAAAAAATTATTTTCGTCGACAGAAATATTTTCAGCATGGATAGGAGCATCTTTGACATCGTAGTAGTCTATATAAAAATCGTAATCTCTATCTTTTTCAATAAGTTTTTCATAAACATCTTTATGCAAGATCACGACACCATGAGATTTAGTATTATTTAAAAATTCTTTAAAACCGAAGATGTAGTTATCGATATTTTGAAAAACATCATAATGATCACCGTCAACATTGGTTACGATAGCGATATTAGATTTTAAACAGAGGAAAAATTTATCATATTCATCTGCTTCGATGATGACATTAGTATCTTCAACATTTCCGTATGTTATCAGGTTTGTATTGTAATTTTTTGGAATACCTCCGAGGAAACCAACAGAATCACAGTGTCCTTCATGCAAGATATGAGCAAGCAAAGAAGATGTTGTCGTTTTACCATGAGTTCCTGCCACTGAGATAGTAAAAAATTCCTTAGTGATATTATGAATTACTTCTTTACGGGAAAGGATTTTAAAATCATTATCTTGAAAAAATTTAAGTTTAGGATGATCGGCAGGGACTGCAGGTGAGTAAGTTATGATTACATTATCTTTGTTTTGTAAAATTTCTTCTGGGATTTCGCAAGTATGACTATCTAAATTTATTTTTATTCCTTCATTGGAGAGATCGTGAAAAAGTTTTGATTCATAATCATCACACCCAAAAACTTCATAATCATTTTTTTTAAACCAGCGAGCGATAGCACTCATTGCATAGCCGCAAATTCCGATTATATAAACATATTTTTGAATCATAATTTTATCGAAGAGGTTTTGAATACGATCCCGTTATCTCAAATGTAAAAAAAATTATAATAAACTAATGTGCAATTTTCAGATCCTGAATTTTTTAATATATTGAAACTTTTAATATTGAAATGACTGTGTGTTGTCTAGTTTACAAACATATTCAACTTGTTCTTTTTGGTTTTTGTTTTCAATTTTTGAAGAATTTTTCTTCTTTGGTAAATCTTTGTATTTGACTTTTACTGAGGTATCTCTTACTGTCGTGATGACTTCATCTACCCAATGTAATTTTTTTGCTTCATTACCATATTCCATCCAATCACCTTTACTATTTTTTTCATACATTTTCTTCATCAACGCATCGAGACTAATACCCATTTTCTTCGCAACAGGCCCCAATATTCTTTCCCAAACTTCTTTTAACTGTTTCCATTTTTCCTCAGCTTCTCTAACATTACTTCTATCAAACAAAGCTTCTCTAGAAGGTTGATGATGCATGATAACAGAATTTTCGAAACAGAAAGATTTTTTAGCTAAGGTAGTTATAATTGCAGCCATAGAACCAACGTAACCTTTCACAAGAACGTAGACAGGAGCTTGACTGTATTTCATTTTATTTAAAATTTTTACTCCATCAACTACATACCCCCCACCACATTCTTCGAAAATTAAAAAGATAGGTAGTTTATTATTTTTGTTGTTATAAAAATCTATATCGTTTTCAACTTTTCTAGCTGTTTCAGAATTTATTTTTCTACCAATATGGATTTGTCTATCCGAGAGGACTAAAGTACCATTTTTCAAAAGAGGATTTTCTAAATATTCTACCTTATTTTCTTCGATAACTTGATCTCTAGCCATTTCGATTTTTCTCAATTCGATCTCTTTCTTTGCCAGCTCAATTTTAGCGTCAAGTTCATTCTTCTTGTTTGTGATTTCAAAATTTTTTTTACACTGATTTCGAAACTCTTCATTGTCAGCTTGTTTAGCGATAAACAAATTATGTTTATGTTGTAATAATTCTATTTCTTGTTGAATTTGTTTTATCTCCTTATCGATTTGAGACATTTCATCTTTTATCTTGTTATCTTGAGGTTTAGCGTCTTCTTTGAGAGATTTTTCCAGTTCTTCTTTTAAAAACTTATTTCTCATCTGCAATTCCAAAAGCGCATTTTCTTTTGACAAACGAGAGATTTCATCATTTTCATCTTTAGGATTTACACTTTGAATTGGGAGTTTATTTTCTTCAGCAAAAGAGATATTGTAGTTGTACAAGAAAATAAAGAATAAGAAAATTTTGTTTTTCATAAAGTTATACATAATATATGATATTGTTGTTTTTTTGTTAGTAACAACTTTTTGAGGTCTGGTAGTTCAGTTGGTTAGAATACCTGCCTGTCACG
>CAMEYY010000044.1 GCA_945947725.1 uncultured Cytophagales bacterium
CCTGAATGGGAAGAAAAAGTTATCGAATTGATGAAGGTTGTCGATGAAAGTATTCCTCTCCCAACTCGTGATGTTGATAAAACTTTCTTAATGCCTATCGAAGACGTTATGACTATTACTGGTCGTGGTACTGTTGTTACTGGTAGAATTGAAAGAGGTCGTGTGAAATTAGGTGACGCTGTTGAAATCGTCGGTATGGGGGCTAAAAGTGGTTTGTCTTCAACTGTTACTGGAATCGAAATGTTTAGAAAAACTTTGGATGAAGGTGAAGCTGGGGATAATGCTGGTATTTTGTTAAGAGGTATCGATAAAAACGATGTTGCTCGTGGAATGGTTTTATGTAAACCTGGTTCTGTTGTTCAACACAACAAATTTAAAGCTGAGGTTTATATTTTAACAAAAGAGGAAGGTGGACGTCACACTCCTTTCCACAATAAGTACAGACCTCAATTCTACTTTAGAACTACTGACGTCACTGGAGAAATTACCTTACCTGCTGGTGTTGAAATGGTTATGCCAGGAGATCACGTCGAAATTTCTGTTGAGTTGATTAAGAGTATTGCTCTTGAAAAAGGTTTGAAATTCGCTGTCCGTGAAGGTGGTCACACCGTTGGTTCTGGACAAGTAATTGAAATCCTTAACTAAAAAATAAAATTTCTTAATTTTCTAAAAATACGGATGTAGCTCAATTGGTAGAGTAGTGGTCTCCAAAACCATTGGTTGGGAGTTCGAGTCTCTCCATTCGTGCTTAAAATACTTGTATGAGTAAATTTTTTTCATTTTTATCAAATTCTTTTAATGATCTAATACATAAAGTTTCTTGGCAAAGATTTAATGATCTTTTCGATGATACTTGGTATGTAATATTGGTCTGTATTGTGATGGCTTTATTTGTTGGTCTTTGCGATATTTGTTTAAAAATGATATTGCCTTTTATTTATAAAATCATCTAAAATATGGAGTCTTCTTTATCTTGGTATACTTTGAAAGTCACTTCTGGACAAGAGGTCTTTGTTAGAAATTGGTTGATGCGAGAACGTGAAACTTACGGCGTCGCCGATCTTTTTTTGGATGCTGTTTCTCCTTGTGAAAAAAAAATAGTTATTCAAAACGGTAAAAAAGTCACTAAATCTCTCCTCGTTTACTCTGGATACGTTTTTATCCATGCTGATGTTGATAATGAAAAAGTTATTGAATTTTTAAAAATGGCTCCTAAATCTTGGGGACTTGTTGGACAACGAGGTTGCGGGTTTACTGTTAAACCTGTAGCTCTTAAAGATGAAGAAGTAACGGAAATCTTGAATCTTGTTGATAATCTTCAACTCGGTTTGGCAACTTCTGAGGAAAATATTAAATTCTTCGTCGGGGAACGTGTTAAAGTTGTTGATGGACCTTTTGTCGATTTTACAGGTGTGGTTCATGAAGTTTATGAAGATTGTAAAAAACTCAACGTTATGATAAACGTCTTCTCACGTTCTACCCCTGTTGAATTGAGTTTCTCTCAAGTCTCTAAATTTTAGCTCTTTTATTTTGAAAGGTTTTTATCATACTTTGCGGACTCTCTCCGTATCACTAATTGTTATTTTTTTATCTCACACTCATACCTTCGCACAACCCAAAAAACATCATCAACAAATTTCTAAACCTAAAAATGCAACAACAAGTTTTTTATGGAAATTATATGAACCTGTCAACTTAGATCAAAAACTTTTCGATGAAGCAGTAACAAATTTAAAAATACCTAATTACATCAAAGTTGCAGACGTAAGACTCCATTTGACAAATCGCGCTAGACATAAAATTAAACAAGAAGTGATTAAAAATTTTAGTTCTAAAAAATCTTTAGAAAAATTGGTGACACTTGCGTCTATATATTTACCTACTGTTAAAAAAATTTTTACAAATAATAACTGTCCTGATACTTTGAAGTACATAATGTTGCTAGAAAGTAACTGCGTTGGAAATGCAAAATCTACTTCTAGAGATCCAGCAATAGGTTATTGGCAATTTAAATCTAAAACTGCTAAATGGGTCGGCTTAAAAATAAATAATACTATCGACGAAAGAATGAATATCGTTTCTTCCACGCAAGGTTTTGTTAAATATATCAGTAATGTCAATAAAGTATTTGATAACTATGTCTTCGCTATTATGTCTTTTTATCTGGGGCAAAAAGGATTGGAAGATATGGCGAAAAAATTAAAAATTAAGAATAGAAAAAATCTTGAATTGAATCATCAGTGGCATTTTTATATTTATCTTTTCCTCGCTTATAAATTAGTTTTTTCTAAACTATTACCTAAATATCAATCTCACGCTCCACTACGTATCTACGGTGCAAAAAATTGCAATGGCCTTACTGTCACACAAATTTGTAGAAAGTACAAAATAAAACCTGAGGTCTTTTATATTTTCAATCGCTGGCTAAAGATTAACAGAATTCCTAAAGATAACAAAAATCAAATTATTATACCTCTAAAAACGAAATAAGGTACCTTTTTAAAATTAGAAAAACTTAAAAATATTAATAAAATATTCAGGCTTAAAGAAGAAGATTATCACATCATTCAAAAAGAATAAAATAGGAACATGAATAAGGTAAATCCATAAAGTCCTTCTTCCCATGTAAACAAAAAAATTTGCAAAAACTCCTGCTTTACAAATATTGAACTGACGGTTTCCATTGGTATAAAATTGTTTTCCTAAAAATATACCTAAAAGAGCATAACCAAGATTTGGAATGAGTGGGAAATAGTCAAAAGTTGAACCAAAACTAGCAGGTAAATCACTCGAAAATAAACAATATGTCCAAGGAGAATGTCCTATCGGCAAAAAGGAATTTAAAGATATCAGTATTATAGAAACTAAAAGGACTAACCACTTATTACATTTTGAAAAAAAATATGAAAGAAGAGTCGACACTCCGTGGCAATGTAAAACTCCAAAGTAAATGTAAAATCCTGTTTTTGCTAAAAGAGTCGAACCAGTGATCAACATCCCACAGCTAAAAATCAATAATGACCTTTTCAGTATGTCTTTGAAATTTTTATAAAATTTTCTTTCTACGCCTATATACAATGAAATCCCCAGTAAAATAAAAAATACCGCTGCTAGTTTAGGAAAGTAATAAAAAAAATTAACGTCGATATCGATAACCTCAAAAACGAAATACCATTGATAAATACAATGAAAAAGCATCATGCAGAAGATCGCGATACCTCGAACAAAATCAAGTTCCCAAAACCTCTCTTGTGTAAGCTTGTTTGTAAAATCTGAAGACATTTGAAAAAAAAGAAATTTTTGAAAGTGGGCCAACTAGGACTTGAACCTAGGACCCCCTGATTATGAGTCAGGTGCTCTAACCAACTGAGCTATAAGCCCTAATAATTTTCAATATATCTAAACTATCAGTAAAAAAAAATTTTATCTATCGTTATCTAGACCCATAGAAATTAATTTTGCATCTAGATCTTTTGTCGTCTTCACTCCCAATGCTTTTATCTTCTCCGCTCTACTAATCAAATTACCTCTCCCTTCATATAATTTTTTTACTGCCTCGACATACGCTGTCTTTGTCCCATCTATATTTTTTCCAATAGCTTTGATGTCATCAATAAAACCAACAAACTTATCGTACAAGGCTCCACTCTGCTGAGCAATTTCTAAAGCATTCTTATTTTGATATTCACTCTTCCAGATATTCGAAATCGTTCGTAATGTCGCTATCAAAGTAGAAGGAGAAACTAAGATGATATTTTTTTTGTAAGCTTCTGAAAAAATATTTTGATCATTTTGAACAATAAGAGTATATGCTTGTTCGATAGGTATAAACATCAAAACAAAATCTAAACTTCCAACAGAATAAAGATTCTGATAATTTTTCTCCGCTAACTCTAAAACGTGTTTTTTTACAGAGACAAGATGTTTTTTTAATT
>CAMEYY010000045.1 GCA_945947725.1 uncultured Cytophagales bacterium
TGATAACATGGATGAAATTAAATATATTGTTGATTGTCTGAATAACGGAAAAATGCCTACTGATGATATTGGAATAGAATTAGGAGATTATTTAGACTCTTTAAGTGAATCATTTTATTTAGAAGCACAGGAACGTCAGTATATTGATGAATATGGCGATACAAATGCAGATGAAAAATTAATCGTTATTAGCGCAGTAAAACTTGAAAAAGATTATATTTTAGAAACGTTAGATTTATTTATGGATATTTCAGAAGAAGGAGAAAGCTATCTATTATCTAATCTGAAATATGATGAATATTATTTCGTTCAGTATTGGGAAGGAGTTTTAGATCAATACACTGACGATTGCTACTGGCATGGAATTTATTATTCAGAAGATGCAGCAAAGGAAGAAGCATTAAAATTAATTCCATCAGACTACGTTTGCACTATGTAATCAACTAGCGGAAATTTTACCGACAGTAAATCACCTATTTTTAGGGAGCTAAAAAGGCTGAAATTATATTCAATATATCAAAGATTATATTGAATATCCGCTATTTTTGACCTTTTCGTTAACCCTAAAGATTATTTTTGAATAAAAAAAAGACCAACTTACTATTATGGAGTAGCAGTTGATCTAATATTCATAATTAGTCGAATTTACCAATGTTTTGACTTGAATCCCACAATATTACTGTGTTATAATTACCTTTGTTGTTATTTTAAGTCAAATTAAAAAGAGCTTAAGTCTACCTGGCAAGTTCACTTGAGCTCTTAAACAAAAGAAATCAATTACGCTATAAATAGCAACATTATTTAAAAGACCTTTAATACCTTTTTTACACGTAAAAGCGAACATACGTTCTTTAGTGCTACCCTTTTTTGAGGTAGTGCCCTTTTAAGTATACAAAAATATAGGTTTTTTAAATAAATCGACTTGATTAGTTTATCATCTATGTAAAAAAATGTCAATTGCCAATTTTAGGAAGAAAGGGGAATTTTTGTGTTTGATTTAGAGAAGTTAACAAAAGCAGAGCGAAACGAGTTAATGCGACTGATGGTAAATGAACACGAGCGCCAACGTTACCATAATCGCACTGAAGAACAAAAGAGACGTTATCGTGAGCGTAAGCGTGAGTATATGCGCGAATATCGTAAACGTAAGAAAGCAGCAAAGGAGCAGTAATGATGAGTTTATTTATTGAAAGCAACGAAATTGATTTAACTAATATCCCACTGGGACAACTTTTAACAGACTTAATTGAAGAAACTGGAGTTTACACTTCGTTTGAACAATTTGATGATCCAACATCTGAGATTACTAAGGTAAGGATTTTTGATATTGTGACGGTTAGTTATCAAGGGCAACTATATCACTTAGTGCGCAGACATGATGGACTTAATCCTGGATTACCTCATATCGTTCATTACGTTGACAAGTGCTTTATGTATAGAAAACTAGACAATGCAGAAGCCAAACTAAGACAGATGATTAGTGAATTTTTAAAGTATTCTAATTGATAACCACTATCAAAGTGGCGACAATTCGGTGTGCACTGGCGACAATCCAGTGTGCACTGGCGACAATTTAGTGTGCAGACCAAGCGAAAAAAGATGATAAGACCAATGGGTTTCGGCATCGGCAAATTCGTAAAGATATATTAAAGATATATTAATACGCTACACACTCTTCAAAGTGTGTGTGTAGCTGAATAAAACCTTTTAAAAAAAGAAAGGTAGAGGGGGTCCATGTGGCAGACTTTAATTATGAAATGTATAGCAACAGTCCAGCAATGCACTGGATGATGGGGGTTTTTAGTTCTCATGCAACAGGTAGAAAGTTAACTTTATCTAAAGATGTAAAATTAGGGGAGAGGACGTCAGAACGTATGAATCAAGTAACGTATCATTATGAGAGTAGAGATTGTATAGGGGAATTAATTATCCAGGAATTCAATAAGAAGTTACCGACGAATAGCCAACTGGCAATGATTTTTATTTTAATTGCAGGTAATCATCAAAGTTGGAGAACAAACAAAGCGGTTTTTACGATTGAAGATTTCATCAAATTTAAAGGAGAAGAAGTTAATAAAAATACGAGAGATGTTGCAAGACGCCAATTAGAGCAAACTATGAAACGTTTGTTAGATTGCAAGATTGAGGTTAAGTACAATAAGCGCACGAAAAAATGTGCCATGATTAATTTATTAGCTGGTTACACTTACGAAAATGGATTTTGTAGTGTAGAGTTCCCAAGTACAGTCATTGAGGCTTTAAATATCTACCCTCAATTGTTTCCCACCTGGGGAGGGAAGTTGGTTAATCCAAAAGCACTTGCTATGACGATCTACATTTATTATCGAATTAAACAAGCGAAAAAACACGATTGTGTCGTGAACATTAATATTAGAGATTTATTGTCTTATACAGGTATCCCTTACGATAAGGAACAGGTGAATAACCGACGATACAAACAGTTAATTATCCAACCATTTTTAAAAGCAGTTGAAGACATTCATCTCTTATCGGGAAATGCATTAAAAATTGAAATCCCAACTTATGAAGGCATTGATGAGTTTTTAAATAGCCATGTGGTAGTTACTTACGACAAAGCAGTTGCGGATTATTATAACACCAAAAAGAAAGAGAAAAATATTGAGAAAAAAACAGGGGGTAAATTAAATGAGCCAAAATCAAGCAAGCCAAGTCAAAGAGTATCTAAAAGAGCAGTTGGTTGATTATTTAGAGCAAATGAATATCGACGCGAGACGAAACTTTATTTGTTTGAATCCGGACCACGAAGAAACCACTCCATCAATGAGCTACGACAAGCGTAGGAATAAGGTGCATTGTTTTGGCTGCCGAGTTGACTACGATATTTTCAACTTAATTGGTATTGAGTATGGTTTAGATGACTTTCAGAGCCAATTTAATAAAGCGTGTGAGTTATACGACGTGAAGGTTGAACAAAACTACACCGCCCAACCAAAACGTGCGAGAGCATTAAAAAATGAGCGTGAGAGTGAGGTTTCGATAATGGATACAATCAGCTATTACAAAGAATGTGAGAAGTCGGTTCACCAAACGAGCTATTTTAAAAGTCGTGGGTTGAGTGATGAAACAATTAGAAATTATTCGTTAGGATATGATGTTAAAAATCAACGTGCAATCATCCCAGTAAGTCGTGAATTTTATTTATCAAGATCCGTAACGGATAAAAAATTCTTTAATCCAAAAGGTGTGGAATCAGTTATTTTTAATCTTAAAGGGTTGCAAACGAAAAATAAGCCAGTTTTTGTTGTCGAATCAACTTTTTGTGCTTTAAGTGTTATTCAGTGTGGGGGAGTTTGTATTGGACTGAATGGGCTCAATAACGTTAGCCAGTTAATAGAAGTCATTCAAAAGTACCAGTTAACAGATTTGAAACTAATCGTGTCGCTAGATAATGATGAAGCAGGGAGAAAGGCAGCATACGATTTGATGGCTAAGTTAAAGGAGATTAACGTTCAATCTATCGTCTACAACTTATCAGATGAATTTAAGGATCCTAACGAGTTATTGGTAGCTGATCCAAGTCGCCTAAAAGCGAACGTGGCAGAAGCGGAACAGGAGTTCGATAAGTATTTAGATGAATTGAAAGCTGAACAAGAGGCAGAGAATCAACGTATTAAAGAAGAATATCGAACCAAAAGTGCATTAGGGCATCTACAAGGCTTTATTGATGGAATTGCGAGTGTTAACACCAACTACATTCCGACAGGCTTTACAGACCTGGATAAGACGTTAGGTGGGGGATTATTCGAAGGACTATATTTCATCGGAGCTTTATCGTC
>CAMEYY010000046.1 GCA_945947725.1 uncultured Cytophagales bacterium
GATGATAAAAACGTTGAGCAATCTAACAGCTACGAAACTCCTTGTGGAAATATTGTTCAAGCTAAAGTAGTCAAGACAAAAGTATTTAGACCAGATAGAAAAGTAGGAGCTTATACGCTAAACTACTTTAGAGGAATTGAGAATGTCTATGACTTAATCTTTACTGGATTATTCTTAGGACATATTATGCAGCGAGGTGCTTGGTACACTATTGTCGATAAAGAAACTGGAGAAATCTTAACTCACAATGAACAAGAGTTAAAGTTCAACGGTAAAACGAAATTGATGGACTACTTAAATGAAAATCCAGATATTACTGAAGTACTGAATGAAATGATTTACGAAGACTGCTTAAAAGTGGACTAACAAAGAGGGCAAAATGCCCTTTTTTTATTTTATCACTGTAAAAAATATTGCTCCTTTGCTTAATAATATATGTAAGGCGAATAACAATGAGGTGAGAATATGAGAAGACTAAGAGTTGCTTTATATCGATTAAAACTTGAAAGCCAAAAGAAAGGACAAAAACAAATTGACTACCGAAAAACTTTTAAATCTGATTTTGCTTTTCTATGCTTTATTATTTTGACTCAACAAACAACTGATCAGAATGCCTACAAAGCAGCAATTCAATTGTTTAGAGAATATCCAAGTATAAGATTAATCAAAGACGCTAAAGTTAATGAAATTGCTAGCTTAATTGATCCAGCAGGAATGCAGTTAAAGAAAGCAAAAGCAATCAAAGAAATTGCAGCGTTTGTTGTTATCAATAAAGGAAAAATTCCTAACACAAGAGAAGCTCTTGAAAGACTACCTTTAGTTGGTAGAAAGACTGCAAGCATTATCTTAAACGAGTGTTTTGGAGTTGGAGCATTTCCAGTAGATACTCATATTAAACGAGTTCTATCTAGAATTACTGGTTTTAGTCTAACTGAGAAGACTGCAGAAGAACTAATCACGGCACGATATAAATCTTCTGATTGGTTTTCAATTCATAATCGACTAAGAGAGCATGGTCAAACGACTTGCACATCAAAGCTAACTAAGTGTTCTCAATGTCCACTTACAGATGTCTGCTCTTACTTTAACACTTATCGAGTAAGCCAAAGGAGAGATACAGATGGAACAAAATAAAACTATCTTAGGATTGAAAGTAGTAATGAATAACAAAGACGCTCATTTCTTTCCAGTAGACGCTAGTTTAGAAATTACTGAGCAAGAAATTGTTACTCAATTCTTAAACGCAATGTCAAAACATTCAGTTACTCCATTCAAAGAATTTTACGGAGTTTATCTAAACTGTAACGAAATTTCTTGGTTTAGAGTCGAAACTGACTTAAAATACTAGGAGGTTATTTGCTATGGAAGAAAACAAATTAATCTGCCCTAAATGTGGTGATGAATTAGTATTAGTTGATTCTATTCGATACTATAACGCGATTGAAGATGACGTAAGCTATGATGACATTTACGCTTGTAAAACTTGTAACTACAAGGTGGTGAGATAATGGCATCAATCTTAGACAAGAAACCTACAAGACATTTTTCTAAAAGACAAGAGTCAGGAGTTTCTAAGAAGTTGAACTTGAAAGTACAGCCTAACTCTGGAGCAACTGCTTTTGCTAAAGGTGACGTCATTGGAGAAAACCTACTGCTAGAGTGCAAGACACTAACTGAGCCACGAAAAAGCCACTCAATTAAAAAAGAATGGCTTGAGAAAAATAAACAAGAAGCCTTCTCGATTGGCAAGCAATATAACGCTTTATGCTTTGACTTTGGAGATGGCAAGAACTACTATATCATAGACGAGAATTTATTCCAAGAGCTATTAGAACAAGTAATCAATAAAAAATAAACAACGAGGAGATAGAACATGAAACAAACTAAAGACGAAATCATCTTATTAAAAATGTCATTAACTGGAGACGCGATGGATACTCGAGTGAACATCTTAAACGATGCAACTAAAAAATTATCTAAAGAACAACTTGAACGCTTAGATACTTTACTTAGCGAAGTTAACGATTTATTAGTTAGCTCAATCATGGCAACGGTAATTGAAGACTTTAAAAACGTACTTCCAGTCGACGCTGAAGAGGCATTAAGAATTATAGAAGAGAAAGGTAAGAAACGTCCACCTCATTTAAAAGTGGTGAAAGGACAAGTGAGCAAGGATGCACGCAATAACTAGATTCATCATAGAATGCTTAATCTTATTATTAGCCTTAATTATTATTGTTATACTGGTACCCATTCCAGACAATGAGTTAGCTAGCATTACGCTGGCTGCTTTAATAGTTTCTATTGGAAACGCTATCATAAGAAGTATATGGAGGAAGAAATAATGCAGCAGTCAAAATTAAATATTCAATTAGTCGCTATAACACCTAATCCAATTGAAATGGTATTTCGAGGATACCGAGTATGCTATTCTAAATATAGCTACTGTGATCTACCATTAAAGTCAGAAGAAGAAATGTTAGAGTTCATCAAAAAGAACTTATTAAAAGGACATACAACTCCTTTAGAACACGTATCAGTTACATTTAGCATTGAAGGTATTTCACGAGCAGCCCAACAACAATTAACTCGTCACCGTACTGGAAAATATAATGTTCAGAGTCAGCGATATGTCGATGGAGCCAACTTTGGATATATCACTCCAAAGATTTTCACTGATTTAGGTTTAGACGCAGAATTTGCAGCCCATATGGAATTTGTTGGTGCCCAGTATCAATTATTCCAAGAAAAAATTGAACAAGCCTTAAACGCCAGATATGGAGAGAATAAAGCACATAAGACAATTGCTAACGAGAATGCTCGAGCAGTATTGCCTATGGCAACAGATTCTAAGATGATTGTAACATTCGATTTGCATAATCTTCGAAATTTCTTACGCCAACGAAAATGTCGACACGCACAAGATGAAATCAAAGCCATTGCTTTCGAAATGCAACGATTAGTAAAAGAGCACTTCCCTATTATTGGCGCAGGTATCTCTAACTGCGGATCAGGATGTGACTGTAAGCAAGCTGCATTGGCTAAAAAGAAAGAAACTAAACCAAAGACTAAATTAATTTTTGATAAGGCAAAGTTTATTGACCATCAATTAAAATCAGGAGCATCTTTATCTGTTTTATTAGACTTCACTTGGCCAGACGACGCGCATGGAAAAGAAGCTGTATACTATGCAGACAATAAAACTTATAAAGTTACAGTTAGCTATGGAGATTCTCCAGTTGAATTTCCTGTTCTTAAAGATTGGTTATTGGAGGTAGAAGTAAATGCGTAATCGAGAGGACTTAATTCGTCCTCTTCCTCGTAGAGGACAAAGATTCAGACACTTTAAAGGTGGCATTTATCAAGTTGTTAGCTTAGCAAAGCATACAGAGTCTAACGAAATATTAGTTGTTTATAAACCAGATGAAACAGAAAATAAGCGAAGAATTAGGGACGAGTATGCAAGACCTATTGGAATGTTCATGTCTAAAGTAGACAAAGAGAAATATCCAGACTGTCAACAAATCTATAGATTTGAACTTATTGTATAGGAGGTATACTATGGACACTATCTGGTTTAAATGGTTATTGGACGCTATTATTGCTATCTTAGTTATTTTAGTATTAGTTCACTTTATTGATAAGGGGG
>CAMEYY010000047.1 GCA_945947725.1 uncultured Cytophagales bacterium
TAAAAACAACTTTTCCTAGAGCAAAATCGTTACTGTTAACATCCTCCAAAACGATCCTATCACCAACATTTATGTCTTTACATTTCTCGAAATTAGTGTAAGGATAAACAGAAGGTGTGGGTCTATCAGCCCACAATCTTAGAGCCTGTCTTGTTAGCACTGCAAATCTATGAGTATTTGTTAAGTGAGACTTTTTATATAACCAAACAACTAAGTCATCGTTAATTTTAGCATCAGGGCATTCAGAAAAAATTTGATTTTTGTACCACATACCTGACTTGTGAGATAAATATCCATTTTGCAAAAATTTATTAATTGTTTCACCTTGCGTCGTAGGAATCTTAAGGAATGTAGTACTAGAGTATTCAGTACAAATTCTTTCAGCAAATCCTATCACCTTATCTTCAATACCAAGATTTTTATATTTATCAAAAATTTTCAAATCAGCTATTTCAGAATATCCCTCTCCATTAAATGGTCCATTTTGACTAAAAGGAATAACAGTAATAGATCCAGCTAAGTGCCCTTGATACCTAACTACTAAAATAAGGTTTTTTAATTTACCTTGTTCTTTTAATTTTAAACGTAAATCTTCAGGAGAAACTTGCACGCCTTGTTCAGCTTCTGCATCTACGAATAATTGAATATCAGAATCCCTCATAATTCTGATAACAAGATCTGCTTCTGAATAAAAAATCATACTCTTTCAGTTTAAAGAACTAATATATAAAATCAAATTCTTAGTCATTTTATATTACCGGTAAAAATACTATTTTGTCAATCTTGAAAGCAGAATCGTCACCTACTTTTTTGTCTCTATCATGTACAAAATGTTGATCATAGGAGTTTTAATTTCATGAAAAGATTTTTTTTTCTTTTGTCTTAAAAATAAAAACGCATAAATTCCCTGTCTTCGTTAAAATCTTCTTGTCAAGACGGTAAGTCTCATGCATCCTCCTCTTTAACTCACAAAAAATAAGTACAACGTGTAAGAAAAATATATTGTCAATAAAATAATACCTTGATAACGCTTCACCTGCCCTTTCTGTTTTAATACAACAAAAACTAAAACTGCTGATAACAACAAAATTACCAAATTCGAAAACATCTTTTTATCTACAGAGATAGGATTAAAAAATGAACATAAACCTAAAACGAAAGAAGAATTGACAATATTCGAACCTAATACATTCCCCAATATTATCTCATTTTGATTTTTCTTTAAAGCAACAATAGAGGTTATAAGTTCTGGTAATCCTGCTCCCAACGATAAAAGAGAAAAACTGACAACAATAGGATTTATTCCCAAATTCTTCGCTATTGCTTCTGCATTATCAACAACTATATTTCCACAAAAATGAACACACGCTCCACCTATTACTATCATTAAAATATTTTTTAACAAAAGAAATTTTCCTTTTGAACAAGGTATTTCATCTTCCTCAACTTTATTATGAACAGCATATCTGATGAGACTTATGATATAAAGCACAAACAAACTAAATAATAAAATTCCTTCGGCCTTCCCAATGTGAGAATTAAAACAAAAAAAACAATTCAATACGTAGAAGAGAATGAGAAATGGGAAATCTCGTTTTAAAATATTTTTATCTGTAACAGAAACATTTTTTATCATCGCGCAAGTTCCAATAACAACCAAGAAATTAAAGAAATTTGCTCCAAGGATATTATTCATTGCTAATTCGGTATTTTTATCAAGACTTGCTATTATACTTATCGACGCTTCAGGTAAACACGTTCCAATTGTAACGACTGTAAGTCCGACGATAACTTTAGGTATTTTAAAAAAATTTGCAACAAAAAAACTTCCAGAGATAAGAATGTCTGCACCCTTGATTAATCCGGCTAATCCAATGATGAGTAAAAGGTAAATCATCATATCTTTATTTATAAAAGAAAAAATGTTGCTATGGCTCAACTTGTTTCAAGAAAAGAAAATTTTAGTGAGTGGTACAATGGAATAGTTAAAAATGCTAATCTCGCTGATCAAGCTGCTGTTCATGGTTGTATGATAATAAAACCTTATGGATTTGCAATTTGGGAAAAAATAAAAGAGTCTTTTGATAAAAAATTTAAAGATACTGGTCATCAAAATGCATATTTCCCTGCGCTAATCCCTAAATCTTTTTTTGGTCGTGAAGCTGCACACGTAGACGGTTTTGCTAAAGAATGTGCTGTCATAACTCATCATCGTCTCAAAGTTAATGAAGAAAATAAAATCGTCGTCGATGAAAATGCTCGTTTACAAGATGAAGTTATCTTACGTCCAACATCTGAAACTGTAATTTGGAACGCTTATAAAAATTGGATCCGTTCTTATAGAGATCTTCCGTTGAAATTAAATCAGTGGTGTAATGTCTTCCGTTGGGAGATGAAAACAAAACCTTTTTTACGAACATCTGAATTTTTATGGCAAGAAGGACATACCGCGCATGCTACCGCTGAAGAAGCTTTCAATGAAGCTGTTATGATGCATGGAATTTATTATGATGTCATCAAAAATATTTTAGCTATACCTACTATCACTGGAGCTAAAACTGCTAATGAACGTTTCGCAGGAGCTGAAGAAACTTTTACATTGGAAGCGTTGATGCAAGATTGTAAAGCTGTGCAGATGGGAACGTCTCATTTTCTTGGACAACGTTTCGCTAAAGCTTTCGACGTAAAATTTAGTGCTGCTGATGGAAGCTTGGATTTTGTGCATGGATCTTCTTGGGGAGTGTCGACGAGATTGATGGGGGCGCTTATAATGACTCACTCTGATGATAAAGGTTTGGTTTTACCTCCTAAAATTGCTCCTATACAAGTTGTTATCGTTCCTATTTCAAAAAGTGAGGAAGAAAAGAAAAATGTCTTGACTTATATCGCTGATATAATAACGAAATTTTCACAACAAGGTATTTCTTTTAAAGTTGATGATAGAGAAGGTTTTACCCCAGGCTGGAAATTTAATGAATACGAGATGCAGGGAGTCCCTGTTCGTTTAGCTGTCGGAATGAAAGATGTGCAAAATAATTCTGTCGAGATAGCACGAAGAGATAATTTTGAAAAATTTTCTGTAGAGAAAGATCTATGTGTCGATGTTATTTTAAAAACTCTGGAGGATATTCAAGAAAACCTTTATCAAAGAGCTTTGCATTTTCAAAATGAACATACCGTTATTGTGGATAGTTATGACGATTTTAAAGAAGCTATCAAACAGAGAAAAGGATTCGTTTTAGCGCATTGGGATGGAACAACAGAAACTGAACTGAAGATAAAAGAAGATACTCAAGCGACGATAAGATGTATTCCTAAAGATGATCCTAGATGCAAAGAGGAAGGCAAATGCATTTTAACTGGTAAACCTTCTAAACAACGTGTTCTCTTCGCGCAAGCTTATTAAGCTTAAAATAAAATTCTGAAAAGATAGAAAATTATTTCTATCTTAGAAAACAAACAAATAACATTTCATTTTATTTATAAATTTCCGAAATTTTTCAATAGTAACATTATTTTCTTCTCCATTTTTTTTTAATTGCTTTTCTTATTTCTTTTTTTTATTTCCGTTTCTATTTCCGTTTCTATTTCCGTTTCTATTTCCGTTTCTATTTCCGTTTCTATTTCC
>CAMEYY010000048.1 GCA_945947725.1 uncultured Cytophagales bacterium
ATAAGTAGTCATCTTGATAAGTAAATGAAACAACATCTACTTGCTCTGATGATAAAGCTTCACTGCCAAAGCGCTGAAATCTTGCGATTGTAATCTCTTTTACAATAGACTCTAGCATTTCTGGGATTGTATTCTCGCTAATGTATGAACAGATTAATGAAGTAGCAAATGAATGGGCAAGCTCAAGCTTTAGTGCCTGTTGTCCATCTTCATCTTCGCCTTGAATTAATAAAGCGCGTAAGTCTTCCATTATTTCACTTCTCGAGCAGCATCAAATAATCGAATGTGGGCAGCAATATTTTCGTCTTCTGTTTCAAATACACCATTCATAAACTGGATATTAGGGTAAATATATAAGAATGGATTAGAACTCTCAAACTTAAACTTTTTAGCTTTAGCTTTTTGAGCGCGTTTAGCATTCTCGTCTTTTACTACGTGGTCTAACGTTGCTTTTGCCAAGTTAATCCTCTCCTTTTCGTAAAGATAAAGGAGCCGAAGCTCCTTATTTAGTTATTATCCGTTGATAACTACTTTAGCTCCAGCATAAGTATTTTTTAACTTAACTGTTGGTTCAGCGATTACTTGTCCTTTTTGGTAGTCACCAGTTTTAGCTAATGGTTCATATTTAGGAGCGCGTAAGTAAGATAATTCTACTACTGACATGTCTAAAATCATGATTGTGTTATCTGGCATATGGCGATCTAAGACGATACCGCAATCTCCAAAATCAGTTGTGATGTAGTCTACTTGGAATCCGTAAGTGTTAGTTCCAGTTCCTTTGATAAATAAATCATCTTTAATGAATTGGTTAATTTTCTTTTTAACTCCTGCACCAACGAATGCATAGATAGCATTTGAAGATACACCGTGGTTCCACATTTTTTCTAATGCAGTTTCAATGTGTTCAGGTGTTAATTCACCGTTAGTTGTTACTACGTTATTAGAGTTGATTAAGTTTAATAATCCGTTCATTTGACGTGGAGTAGAGACGTTTTCTTCTTGTTTAGTTCCGTTGATTACGAAGTGCTCAGTGTCACGTTTTAACTCAATTAAACGGTCTTGAACTTCAGCAGCGAACTCATCTCCAATTCCGTATGGATTTAATGCAGCTAATGTTCCAGATACAGCTGTTGAGCGAGTTAAAATTTGACAGATGTTAGAAATCATACGACGAGTAGATTTAACTGCGTCTGGAGACTCAGCACCTTCTAATTGAGCTACAGTGCGAGTTGCATTTAATTCTTTTTCACGCCATGAAACTGTAATATCAGAAGCACTAGTTACGTTACCCATTGCATATAACATTGTAATTAATGGAGTGTCAGTTGGAGTGACTAATGCAATCTCCTCAGTTAAGTCTAATACCTCGTTTGGTAATAAGTGTTGTGATTTACGCATATCGTTTGCCATTGTTTAATCTTTCCCTTCTTAATTTAAGTTAGCTTTCGCTTTAATCATATCTTTAATATTTCCTGTTTGTCGCGCTGAATTATAGCTTGATAATTCTTGACGAGCTTTCCCAGGCGTACGACCGTGTTCTTTAAATTTCTTCTCAACTTCAGCTTGAACTGACTTTGTATATGTATCACTTAAAGCATTGATTGCTTTCATCATTTTACTTTCATCTTCAGTTACTACTAATTGAGCTAACTCCACAGGTAAGCCTTTCTCTGCTAAAGTAGTTAGAGCTTTATTTGTCATTTTCTCTAATACTTGTGACTTCTTCATGTTAGCCATTTCTTGCTCAAGTTCTCGAATACGTTTTTGTTCAGCAGTCTCCGCTGGGAATCTTTTAGCGATCTCCTTTTCTACTTCTGCCGCTAAGTTATTTTGTTTCCAAGTTTTTAATGATTTTGAGAAATGAGAATCTTTTTGTTTTTCAATATACTGTTTAACAATTTCATTCTCTGAGTATAATTTATCTAAATCAGCAGAAGTTAAGTTATCTAAATTAATAAGTGTCGACTTCTTATCTTCAGTTTCTTTTACTTCTGTTTCTTTAGATTCAGTTTCAGTTACTTCTGTTTCTTGTACATCTTGTACTTTTGTTTCTTCCATTGTAATCGCTCCTTATGCCCTCAGTAGTCCAGTGTCCTAAAGAGTTCAAGATTTAGATTTTATTTGTTGACCTTCTTTAATTTGTTTTACTCGATCTGCTAATTCCTTAGCCCCAGAGCCAGAAATTAGTTTAGGAATAATAGTGCATCGACAATTAGGATGAAGTGGTGGAGTATCTAAAGCAGGTTCCGGTTTACCATCTTTATACTCAAATACTTTTCCATGTCTTTCGCCACAAGTTGGACATCGACGTTCATCAGGATGAGTTAACCATTCCTGCCCCTCTACGACCTTACATTGCATATACGCGTCTTGAGTTGCTTGGTTCATCACATAACTAACTTCAGTACGAATAAGTCTAACTGCGTTCTTGTATCCTGACTTCATAACCTTATCAAGTTCTTTAGCCATCTTTTGAACTGAAGAACCTTTTAAGATACCAGAAGAGATTGCAGTAGATAAGTATCGAGTCAGTTTAGATTTGTTATTCCAAATCGAAGTAGAGAAATGGTCTCGGGCCCATATCTTATTGACTGCAATTTCTACTGCTTCTTTATTAATGACTTTAAAACTTGCTGCGTCCAGCTCAAGCCCTATTTCATTAAATACTGACTCATAAGTCTCTGACTTTATCTTTTCTACGTCATTATTTAATTCAACAGCTAATTTAGTTAACTGCAAATCAAACTCTTTAATTAGAGCGTCTAAACGAGAAATATCTAACGCAAGTTTAGCGTCTTCTGACATAAGGCCTTCTCGATCAGAATCAATTGCTTCTTGGAATAGCCTCTTAAGCTTTGCTTTATCTTCAGCAGTTGCTGATGAATGCCATTTTGCTTTATCCAATCCAAGCTCAGCCATCTTTGCTTCAAGACTTGCTTTGGAGTCCATATAAGCGCTCTGGTAAGCTTTAAAAAGTTCGTCAAGTAAAATGTCAGCATTCCTTTGAGCAGCGCTCATAAGGCTTTCTGTGCGCCCTGACCAATACTCTGATTGTTCATCAAGAAATTCTTCATGATTAGCCATTTATGTCACCACCTTACTTCTCTTCTTTATCTGCTCGTTTCTTTTGTTTTTCTTCGTCTTCTTCAGTTGTTTCTTGAGTCATCATCATATTAAATGAATCTTCTAGCATAAGTTCTCGTTCTTCTTCAAGTTGACTAATTTCATACTCAACGTCATCAACGAATGGTAATAATTCTAAAATAGTTTTTTGACTTACTGTTCCTTTTAGCTCAGTAGCTACTTTAGCTAAGTATTCATAGTCTACTGGTAAGTTACGTCTGAAACTAAAGTAAATATCTAAGTACTCAATATTAAGTTCTTTAGTCTGCATACTTGAGCAGATTACCTTAAATTGATTGTAAAGTCCACGAGTAAACTTTCTTTCTTTAGTCATTGCCTTATTCTCTAAGTCGATTAATTTCCATTTACGAGACTCACCTGATTGCGTTCCACCAGAGAAATTTTCATCTGACATATCAACTGATTGAGAGAATTTGTAGATATTTGTTTCTAGTG
>CAMEYY010000049.1 GCA_945947725.1 uncultured Cytophagales bacterium
TTATGATAGATTTGTTTTAAAGATTTATCCTCTAGCATATCTTTTATCATAATCATGACTTCATCATCAAGATTAAGGTTATCGCTCGTTAGATTGCCTTGTAAGTTAACGTGACCAACTGGAACGTAGATAGCGTTTTCTCCTGGAGTAAATAAACAAAGTCCTGCAAGAGGATCAGTATAGCAGTCGAAACCACCAGTTTCAGTATCAATCGCAACTAACTTATTCGCATAAATCTTTTCAAAGTAAGCTCTTAGCCTAGATTTTGTTTTAACAATCTCTAATCCTTCAACTGACATATGCGCAACATTTTCATGAATCAATGAAAGTTTTTTAACTAGCATATTGTGCTGACGACTTGCTTGTTCTTGAGCTTTTTGCTCTGGTGTTTTTGGTTGTCGTTTCGCTCTCGTCTTCGCAACTGCTTGTTTAACTGACACAGACTCGTCTTCCCTAGATAGGTTTAATTGAATTTGTTCTCTTTCCATAGGTTCATAGGTCCTCTCTCTAATAAAGATTTGTAGAGTTGAATATGTAGTGTTCATAGTAAAGTAAGTTTTACTTAATATAAAGATTTAATTAACGACAACGATAAAATTGATTGTATTTTACCATTAAACCCGCATTGAAAGAAAGAAAAAGATAATTATATGTTAATGAAGTCTTATACAAGTAAAACTACTTTTCAACTCTACTGTAAGTCAGCTAACCAAGATTTCGTGAAAGGATTTTTAAAAAAGTTAAAATAAACCAAGAAAAAATAAGGAGATAATCTGAGTTATACTAAACCAATTAGTTAAACAGTGTAGGTAAATAAACTATAATTTAGAGTATGGTTGTGTTTCAAGTATTGAATAATGGTAGCAACAACTAAATAATCTTACAAAACAAGGATTTTTTCTTGATTAACTGACTTGCAGTAGAGCTGAAAAATCAGCTCATACTATTTTAAAATACGTCTTCTGGATTAGCATTAGCAGCAGGATTATAATTATTGCGTTCTACTACTTGTAGAGGTTGACCACCTTTAGCTAATACTTCCATCTCTTCGTAAGATAGTTCTAAAACAAACTTATCTGGACCAATTAACTCTTCACGAGTATGTTCAGAAGTAATTCCATCTCGGTCTAATGGATATAACTGATAAGACGTTTTAGTATCTCCAGCTTTACCATGACGCTCAATTTCGTAAACTCGATTATTTAAGTCTCCGTATTTATTCATCATTCCGATAATTGTTGGGATAAATGTCTTACCACGTTCCCAGATTTTACGTTTTCCATCTCGTAAATCTTCTAATTGTAAGAATAATTTTAAGACTTGTTGATTTCCTGCTTTACAAAGTGGACATTGATGTGTTTCATCTGATAAACAAGAGATCCAACGTTTTTTACCGTTTACTTCTGCTTGATGGACAATCATAATATCAAGTGAATGTTGGTCAGTGTGTAAGAATCGAACTTTAGCGCAATCCTTATCATTCTTTAAAGCAAAGAATCCAGCTCCTCCACCAGAAAATTGTTCCATTACTTGGTCTAAATTATTAATGTCGATACGTGCCATTTTAAAATTCCTCCGATAAGTTTTATTTTTTGTACTCTGTAATAAGTTCTCTCTCATTAACTCATTACAAATATTATTAGGTAAAACTTCAATATTTTTTTCACTACGCTGCTAAAAAATTTAATTTTTCTTGTAATTTTTTCTTCATTCTGGTTACACTAACATTAGAGATATTTAAAAGCATAGCAACATCAGTGTCGTCTACGTTACTATTTGTTAAAATAATCTCGCAATACTTACGTTCAGTATCTGTTAATGATTTTGGTAAGCTAGAAAGAAGTTCTGCTGCTGAAAAATCGAAGTTCTCTTCAACATCAAAACCATTATCAATCATAATATCGTAACGATCAGCTTTGATATTTAAAACTCGATTATTGTAGTTTAAGCTTTTCATTTGAGAGCTTAAAGCGTTAGATAAGTATTTCGTATATAAAGTAGAAAATTTAGCCCCATTTTTGAAATACAAGTTTGTACAGTCGTAATCTAAAATTGCTTCGTGACAAGTAGACATTGCTGTACTAATTAAATCTTGAGAATCGATTAAGCAATATTTGTTCTGTAAAGACGCTGCAATTCGATATACTTCTAAGAAGATATAAGCAAAAGTTGAGTCTGTCTGATTAACTTGGTAATCGAATACTGCGTGTTCTACGCTTTCAAAGTGTCGAGTTTCGTCTAGTGCTGCGAATACGTTTTTAAATGATAACATGATATAGTCCTCCGTTTGATGTGTTGATAGTTTCCAAATTATACGTAGTTTGACAAAATTTTTCAATTTTTGTATCTCTACAAATAATATTATACTATAATATGACATGAAAGTACAACGTTTTTTTTCCTTTTATGTCATATTTTTTAATATTTTGGTACTAAACCACTTACAATGTTATTATTTGTAACATTTTGTCATGTTATTCATTTCTCGGTAATTTTGGTAAAGTGTAAATAATTTCCTTTCCTTGGCAGAACTCTTCGTAAGTTAATTCATTTGCGTCTTTTTTATCGTTAGGATACTCATATAAGTAAGTTAAAGTCTTAAGTCCAGATTGTAATCGATTGATACCTTTATGTCCTGCTTTATCAACTTTATAATTGTCTAGCATTAAGACCTTATGTCTAATAGGTAATTCATCAATCAACTTTAATTGAGTATCTGATGCGAATGCTCCAAGAATTGCAATAGCAGGTTGTCTGAAACTCCATAAAGTTAAGCAGTCGACAAATCCCTCGCAAATATAAACCTTTTCAACTCTATCAAGATGCTTATAAATCTTGTCAAGTCCATAAATTAGCTCAGATTTTTCAAAGTGCTCATTGATGTATGCTTTACCGGTAACACTCCTTTTTGCAAGACCTCGTATAAGGCCGTTTTTGTCAGTTACAGGGAACACAATACTTCCAGAGCTTAAATCATATCCGATATTAAAAAAGTCCACCACGGCCTTCCGAATGCCTCTGGACTCAAGGTATGGATGGTAGTGAGTATAATACTTTGCCATTTCCTCTTGAGTAATAATTTTCTTCTCTTTTACTTTATTATCTCGACTAAAATCTAATTCTAACGGTTTTCTCATTTCAATTGTTACGTTTGA
>CAMEYY010000050.1 GCA_945947725.1 uncultured Cytophagales bacterium
ATTTTAGAAAAATAATATAATATGATAGACATATATAAATTATTAGGAGGGGTATTTTATGGAAAACCAAGATCAAAACATCAAGACAGAAAATGAACAAATCATTCCAAAAACAAAACCAAAAAAGAGAAAGAAAAAAACTGTTTCTGATATTGAACTTCAAATTAAAGAATTACAAAAGAAGAAAGAAGAATTAATTCTAAAATCAAAAGCAGATATTGGTGATTTTGTCCTTTCTACTCTTTCAAAAAATGATATTTCTATTGAATCGATTGAAGAAAACAAAGAATTATTCTATGACGAATTAGAAACTTTATTAAATGCGAATAGTCAAAATTTTTCTGAATTACTTAAATAGTTATGGTAAATAATGATTTAAATGACATCAACAAAAGAATAGAAAAACTAAAAATTCAAAAAAATATTTTGCGAGCGAATAGCGAGCAAAATATTAACAGAAAAAGAAGAACAAAGCGTCTAATTGAAAAAGGTGCTTTATTAGAAAAGTATTTTGAAATTGACTATTTAACTGTAGAAGAAACGGAAGAATTTTTAAAAATTTTTTCTGAATATATTAAAGCAAATAAACCTAAAAAGTATCAAAAAAAGGAAAAATAATTTTCCTTTTTTTGATACTTTTTTAAATAAAATTGATTGTTCTTAATGTTTGTTCTTCCTTTTTTAATTGCTTTAATATTTCATTTACTGATTCTATATCCAAATCGTACCAATCACCAAAAGCGATAATATCACCTGATACTTTTTTTTCTATAAAATCAACTGTTAAAGTTATTTCTCTTGTTGACATTGGCGAACGTGCTTCTATTTGATATAAATCAAAATCATATTTTTGATGATTATTTATTCCTCTCATTTCTGTTACTATCGCTTTTATAACTTTTAAAATATTACCTTCAAAATTTATTTTTTTTATTTTAATATCCACTTTAAAACTTCCTTTCTGATAAACTTACAAGCCTTAATTGGCTTGTAAGTATTTTTTTTCTTCTTTATCTTCCTTCACCTTTTGACTTCCATACATTCCCCTTATTGTGTCCATATCATAATTTTTTCGACTACGTTTTTTATAATCGCTTGGTGCTTTATACCATGCGTATTTTTTTGGTGAATAACGAAATTCTAGGGCTTTTATGTCGTCCTTATAAGGTTTTGTATTACCTGTTAGCCATATAAATGTTCCTACTACTTCGATTGCTACGCCGTCCATTTTTAGGTTGAACAATTTATTAATAATATCCTTAAACTGTTCGGGTGTTTCTGTTGTTTCTTTGGTGTAAGTTTCACCTTCTTTATTCTTATGAGTGTTTTTAAGTTTGCTAAACAGTTCGTCATATTCATTGTTCAAAATTTTCATTTCTTCTTCATTCCCGCCACAATCGGGGTGTAACTTCAAAGCTAACTTTTTGTAGGCTTTTTTCAATTCTTCCAATGTTTCAACGTTTTTAATGTATTTCATTTTTATCATTCCTTTTCTTTTTTATTTTTGGCTTTTTGACAACCATTTTTGTTAGGCGTTTGAGGAAGTGAAGCTGTTTTCCTCGAATGGTAAAAGCTGTGAATGTTCTACATATCTTGCTCCTTTCTTTTTTCGTTTAGGTGGTTCATTTTCGCCAGTGTGTTCGTTTCGTTTGCTGTGGCGAGAACGCAACATAGACACAAAGAAAACACAAGGGCGAGCTTGCTCGTTTATATACCCTTGTGTTTTCGACTGGATATGTTAAGGTAACAAACAGTAAATGACACGTTACAGACTGCAAAATGTACCAACTGAAAAAAGAAAGAATACCGTTGTGTGCTTTATTTCTCGATCAGCTTTTCAAACATGAGGAAAGGTTTTTATAAAAAAAGAGTAGTTACCGTTTTTTGGTAACTACTCTTTTCCTTTTTTAAGGTTTAAAGTCCTGGAAGTTTAGGTGTTTTGGGTATTGGTGGTGTAGGTAGCTGCAAGCTTTCCAATTTTTGTTGAATTGCTTTAAATTCAGGGGTTTCTTGGTGTTGATTTTGAACCATTTTTTGCTCTATTCTCTCCAAAGTCGGTTGAATTTCTTTCCCTGATACTTTACGATTTAATTCTCTTTCTAAGGTCTCTTTCGGACTAATGGAAGGCGTTTCTAAGCTTGAATAGAGTTTCACTCCTTCTCTATTGTAAAGCCTTATATCGCTAAATAAGCCCGTTTTATGAAGGGTTTCTAAATTGGTCGGTAAGTTTTTGACAACAATATCATGCGCTTGTTTTGGTGTTGCCCTGGCTGTCATTGGATCATCTGCATACATGGTTTCATATCGTTCAATTGTTCCTAAATATGAGTTGATTTTAGGTACTGCCATGACATACATTTTTGTTTCATAACCTTTGGCTTGAAGCATTGTTGCGGTTTGAATGGGAACGTCTGTTGTTCGTCCTGTACCTTCAATCACCAAGTTATAGCCTTGATCGCTTAAACGGCTTATGATCGCTTCTGTCATGCGATTAGAATAAGGGGTAACGTGTTTTACTACGTCTTTCTCATAAAGTTTCGCTAGTTCATCAAAATTAGGGTGCTGTTGTTTAAAGGTATCATTATCAATGACAATAACATTCCCTTGTGTTTCTTCAAGAATTGCTGATCGCAAAC
>CAMEYY010000051.1 GCA_945947725.1 uncultured Cytophagales bacterium
TCGTTTGTTCTTCGATCAGTCTCTAAAGATAATCCGTCTTCGTGCTTATAGAGTAACTGATAGGACAAAGCCGAATCAGATACCTTTGGTAATTCAGTTACTTGCGTAATTGTTAGATTAGACCATGTGTCTTTTATCTTCTCAGTCATGACAGATAAATAGTGGTCAGGTATCATAAAATAAAACTCGACTTTGCCCTTCTCAATATAAACGTAGTACAAAACTTTTGATTGAAGTTGAATAGAATACTTAGTATAGAAGAGCGTATCCTTACCGAAAAAATTTATAACTTTTGCATTCTCTGCCTGTATAGCCTTGAATATATTTGCGTATAATAATGATATAGTCTTGGCAATTTTATTTGTTCCATTATTTCTGAGACTATTATTAGGCGTGAGTTTTAAGTACACATATCTGGGTTTTAAGACTTGTATAAATTCCGACAGCTTTATCTCTTGAATTTTGTTTTTCATGCCACCACGACCTTAAGAATAATCCATACGAGTATTGCAAGGCCTGCAAACTTGTTAAGTTCTTTAAATCCAACAACATTTGCTAAAATAATGAAGATTAAGATGTATAATAAGAACTGATCTAAAAATGCCATAGACCAATTCATAATAGAAATACCAATTGCTTTAAGTGCTTCAATAATTCCTTGCTTAATTGGTTCTACGAGGTTCATTAGTATGCACCTCCTGTATCCCAATCACTAAATACAGTTTCAACTTCGTTCATTGCCCAAGGCAACGCCAAGATAACTGCATACGCGATAACGTACATCATAAAAGTTCTTTTAGCTGAGTCTAAATCTCCTTGAAGAACATTTTGAATTGTATCAATAACTCCTTTGATAATAATAATCCATTTGCCAACGTTTACCACTTTTTTATAAAGTGAATATCCACCTTTGTCTAGCGATGACGCTAAAGCAGCTAAACTAGGATTAGCAAGCATAATGCTACCATAAATAACGTATCTTCCTAGTTGAATATAAATCTCTTTGTTTTTCTTGATATGAACTAAAGCTTTCTTTCCTAACTTAGATAAGTATGGTCCTAACTCTTTTGAGTCAATCTCGTAGATTTTCACTGGAAACACCTCTTTCACTCAAGTTTTAACTAGAATCAGATGTGAAAAATTCTTACTCATTTTTGTCTATTTTTGTTCTATTCTACTCTACTTGCGCATATAATTTACTATGTAAATGCGTAGCAATACAGAGGAAATTTACTTACAATTTCTGTAACCTCAATCGAGATTAATTAGATTTAGAACAGATTCGTATAGATCGTCGTCCGATTCGCTATTATTGCTAATAGAAACTCCTCGTTCTCGTAAGTCAAGTATTAAGTCTCTGATCTCGATTAGTAGTTCATTGGGCTGTGAGTCTTCAGACGTGATACCATTAATATCACGTCTTATTAACTCTCGAACATACTCACTAACATTTGGTTGCTTACAAAGATGACGATATAATGCTTCGTCTTGTCCTCTAAAACTAATTGGTTTTACCAAGTTTTTGGGCATAATAGATTTCACCTACTTTCAAGAATGCTTGAGCATTTGCTCGTACTGCAGAACCACTAATAGTAGGATTATCAAATGCTTTGTTAATTTCATCTTGAAGATCGAGACTTCCTCCACCAATAAATCGAAGTTTAAGTCCTTTAATATTCCAGTTATTCTTTTTAGTTTCATCTTTAATTCTTGAGATATGCTCATTTAGAATTGACTTAATAATTGTAGCTCCTTTAACTGATGGACAGTCTTTAATAAGATATGGAATTTCGTAATCTTGAATATTTTGATTGAGCTGAGTAGACAGCTCATTTTTTATTTTATTGAAAAGAATATAAGAGCCTAAGTTAATAGTGAACATAGTATCTTTAATTGGAGATAAACCGTCATAGATACAACCATTTGTATTTAGACCTCCAATATCAATAACTCCTTGAAGTTGATTTTTTGAAGACTCAATATTTTGATAAGGATAACCAATAGTCTCAGGAGCAAGAATAATATCTTTAATAAAGAATTGATTGTTAACTCCGTTCACTCTAATACTAATAGCTCGATTAGATAATAAGAAGTCTCGATACTCATTTCTCAGTTTAGTATTTTTATAGATAGAAGCAGGACAACCAACAACTAAATAAACGTTTTTATATTTTCCATTTAAGATTTTTGCAATAGCAGTATAGACAGCAAGCTTATGATGAAGAGTTGCTTTTGAAGTATCATAGTCAGCTTGAATTGCTTCAGCTCCGATAGTATAAATACAATTGTTGATTTCTACTTTAGAACTCTCAGTTTCGCTACCTAATAAATCATCTGGAGACTCGTCAACTTTCGTTCTAAAATAACATCCTCCTAATTTAGACTCCGCAATTGTTGACCATTTACCAGCGTCAATACCAATAATAACATTTTCCATATTATCACCTCATTAATTTTTGCCTTACAATATAATATATTAAATTTAATAACTTTTTAGACCTTCTAA